>JAKPTG010000120.1 GCA_029571005.1 Candidatus Fermentibacterota bacterium | reverse complement strand
CCTCTCGGTGGCGTACCTGGCCGGAGCCCTGGCGCAACTGTCATCCCCCGGACGCGCCCTTACGCTTCTGGCCCGGGTCAACCCGGAAAATCTGGACACCCATCGGAACGAAAAGGCGGGCGAGCTGGCCAGGGAACTCCTTGGAGAAATCAGGCTGGAAGAGGTCGCCTCCCTCAGGAAAGACGATTGGCTCGAAGTTTTCGTGCTCCTGGAACTGGAGCAGCGCTACGCGGTGGCGGGGGACGCCTCCAGGGCCGCCCTCTACGCCGGAGAGCTGGACCGGCTCTACCCGGGCGCCCGGGAGCGATGGGGACACGGCACAACCACCCCGTCCTCCGGGGAGCCCTACTTCGCCCTGGTCATGCCCATGACCGGCGAGGGCTCGGAGTTCGCCCAGCAGGTTCACAGGGGGGTGCTCCTGGCCTTCGAGCGTTTCAAGGAGATGCACCAGTCACCGCCGGTTCTCAGGGTTGTGGACGTGAACACCGCTCCCGGCGGCCTTGAGCGGGTCTTGGACGCCCTGGGCGGCGATCCGTCCTGCATGGGGGTCATAGGCCCCCTGACCAGCTCCGCCACTATGCAGGCGGCCGCGTACGCCGACAGAAACAGGATACCGGTGCTCTCCCCCACCGCCACAAGCGAGATGGTGGACCGGGCGGGTTCCTGGGTGTTCAGGCTGGTCGTCAGCCAGGGGGAGCAGGCCGCGGCCATGGCGGAGTACGCCGTCCTCCGGGCGGGATGCCGGAGACTGGCGATAATCCATCCCCACACCGCCCAGGCCAACGGAGAAGTGAGCCAATTCAGAACCGCCGCGGAGAGGCTCGGGGCCGTGGTGGTGGTCACCGAGGGCTACCAGAACGGCACCACCGACTTCCGCACCCAGATAAACCGGGTCAAGGGTTCGGGGGCGGACGGTGTGTTCCTTCCGGTTTCCGCATGGGACGCCATACAGATAGCGCCCCAGCTCAGGTTCTACCGGGTAGAGCTTCCCCTGTTCGGTACCTCCGGCTGGGACAGCGACCTCCTCCTGAGGCATGGAAGCGACGCCGTGGAGGGAGCGGTGTTCACCGCGGCCTCGGGCCTCGAATCAACACGGCCCGAGGCCGCCGGTTTCGTGTACGCCTACAACAGAAAATACGGCCAAACACCTTCCATGATCGCGGCCCAGGGTTACGACGCGGCCGGGATGATACTCGACGCCTGGGACACCGGAAACCGCTCCCGGGAGGGGATAAGGTCCAGGCTCTCCCAGAGGGGCCCCTGGTTCGGCGCCAGTGGAAGGTGCGTCCTGGGCAGCGTGACAGATGTCAGAACCTCCTGGCCTATGCTCACGGTCAGGGAAGGCGAGATACTGGGAATTGAGTAGCAGAAACTGCTGGGGAGTGGACATCGGCGGTTCCACCGCAGTGGTGGGGCGTATGGACCGCGACGGCTCCTTCAGGCTCGCGGATGTGCTGGACACCGGCCCCTGTCGGCAGCCCGGAGACGTGCTGAAATCCATTGCGGAAGTGATCCGCCGTTCCGACCCTTCCCCTGCGGCGGTGGGGGTCGGGGTGGCCGGCCTGGTGGACCCCGGCCGGGGTTTCCTCTCCTTCAGCCCAAACCTCCCCCTCTGGAACGGAACCCACATTTCGACCATGCTCTCGAGGTTCCTGGGGGGGGCTCCGGTTTTCGTTGACAACGACTGCAACGTCTTTGCCATCGGAGGCCTCCATCGGGGAGACATACCCGCGGAAGGCCTGTGGCTCTTCATCACCCTCGGAACCGGCATCGGGGGCGCCATCATCTCGGACGGCAGGCTGACCTACGGCACCGGAACCGCCGGCGAGTTCGGCCACATGACCATCCGGGAGGGGGGCAGGATGTGCACCTGCGGGCTCAGGGGATGCTGGGAAAGGTACGCCGCCCGGGAGGCCCTGATGTCGTACTACGACCGCCGGACCGAACCCAAAATGATCGCGACCCGGGCTCGCAAAGGCGATGCAAAGGCAATTGCGGCTTTTTCGGAGTACGGCAGGTGGCTTGGAAGGGGAATGGCCAACCTGGCGAAATGCCTGGCCCCCCGGGGTTTCTTCCTTGGCGGAGGGCTGAGCGGATGCTATCGGCTTTACCGTAAGCACGCACGACAGGAATACGAATCACGCTGCCCCAACGCCTGGAACGTGAGCGTCCTGGACGACACCTCCACCGCGGGGGCTTTCGGAGCCGCGGCAATGGCTTCCGGTAAATGCTGATCCCCGTCATCGCCCTCCTAAGTGCCCAGCCCCCGATGCAGACCATGGGCTACAGCGCCGATTCCCTGGATTACCGGGTGGAATCCGGAGCCTTCTCCCTTTTAGGGACCGCCGCCCTGGCCTACGAAGACATGGACCTGTCCGCCGACACCATCCGGTACGACCCGGAGCGGGAGGTCCTCACCGCCACCGGAGAGCCGGTCATCTCGGAGGGCGGGGAAAGCGCTTCGGGAGACGTCATGATGTATCACATCCCAAGCAGGACCGCCAGAACCGACTACGCCAGGTCCTGGTACGACCGGGGGCTCTACACCGGCGAGAGGGTCGTCATGTTGAGCCGGCACGAGTTCAACGCCCAGGGGGCGAGGTTCTCGACCAGCGAGAGGGACACCCTCGACTGGTGGTTCTGGGCCGCTTCCATGAAGGTGTTCCCCAACGACAAGGCGGTGGCCAGGCCCATTGTCCTGTACGTGGAGGACACCCCGGTTTTCTGGTTCCCCTACGCCGTTTTCCCCATCAGAAGGGGCCGTACCTCGGGATTCACCATCCCCACCGTCGGCCAGTCCGGCAGGGACGGGAAATACATCCGCAGGCTGGGCTACTACTTCGGGTTCAGCGATTACGTGGACTTGCAGCTTCAGACCGACATCACCGAGAAAACCCGCTTCTCCCTGTCCGCGAGGGAGAGGCACAGGCTGCGATACGTCCACAGCGGGGACATCAGACTGGAGTGGCGCCGGGAGTACGACCCGCTGCGGGACCGGTGGATGGCGGATCTGGGGCATGTCCACGAACTGCGGGACGGCACCGCGTTCAGACTGCAGGGCAGCTTTCTCAGCGACAGACAATACCTGGAGGACACCCAGGGCGACCCCCAGGAAAGGATGAACCGGGAAGCCAGGAGCTACCTCTCGGTTACCAGGGCTCTGGGCAGAGGTTCCTTCCAGGCGGCGGTGGACGGCACAAGGTATCTGGACGCCGATCCGGACAGCATCGAGAACGAGCTGAAGGCCATGTTCCTGCTCCCCGACGTCCGTTACACCCTTTCTTCGGCGCCCCTGTTCCCCAGGGCCGATTCCGGGCTCAAGAACTTCTACTGGAACACCTCCATGAGGTATCTGGCGGAGCGGGAAATCCGGGAGGCGGCCGACCGCTACGACGCGGGCTTCTCCGTCTCCTCCGAACTGACCTGGTCCGAGAGGTTCTTTGGTGTTCTGGCCTTCTCCCCCAGGGCAAGGGCGACAGGGGTGATTTACGACAGGGACCTGCAAGGCGAACCCTACCCCGCCTGGCTCCACGGCTCGGTCTCCACCACCCTGGGTACCGATCTCTTCGGGGTCTTCGGGTCCGGCCTCGGTTTCAGCTCCCTGAGGCACACCGTGAGCCCGTCGGTCACCTGGTCCTGGGCCCCGGAGAACTACGTGGATGAAAGCGGCGCCATAATGCCCACGGCCACCGCCGACAGCATATACCCCTCTTTAGGAGGCTTCGGCCTTCCCGCAGGGGGAAACCTCTACTCCTTCCTGCTGCTCAACAGGCTCGAGGGCAAGAGGAGCTTCCGCGGAAACGTAGAGCGCAGGACCCTGGCCACCCTGAGCCTCTCCACCACCTGCAACCCACGCCCCGGGGAGGGCGTGAACCGTTTCTCGCCGGTGTCCGCGGGGCTGGAGCTGACCCCGGCGGAGCAGCTCTCGATCAGGGCAGACGGCGCCCTGGACCCCTACAGCGGCGACATGGAGAACCTGACGTTCACCACATCACTCCGGCTCGCCGGGTACGACGCCTCCTTCACGCCGGACTCGGCGCCCCAGGGGTTCGGGAAAATGCCCTGGAGGCTGACCCTTTCCCACACCTGGTCGCTGGCCCTGGGAAGCCTCGAGTCCGGCCTGAACAAGATCCGTTTCAACGCCGCATTGAACCTGACACCCAGTTGGGGCGTGAGTTACCAGGGGTACTACGACCTGGACGCCGGGGATTTCCTCAGTCAGAGCTACACCATAACGAAGGACCTGGAAAGCTGGGAAGCCCTGTTTACGAGACATGTTTCCAGTATAGACTCAGGTTTTTACTTCCGCATCAATGTAAAGGTCTTCCCGGATATCAAGGTCGAGCAACACGCCAGCAGGTTCTGACCCCGATTCCCCCCTTGACATGGCTTTTCGTTATTCTTAAGCTCGCTTGTAAACCGGTCCGGAACTTTCGCACAGAAAGGGGTGCAAGTTGAACAAGCGTGAATTAGTGGCACATGTCGCCGACCAGGCCCAACTCACCAAGAAGCAGGCTGCGGAGGCTGTAGAAGCCGTTTTTGATGGAATCACCAAGGCCATTAAGAAGGGCGACAAGGTCAGTCTTGTCGGTTTCGGCACTTTCAGTGTCAAGGAAAGAAAGGCCAGAAAGGGTATAATCCCCGGCCAGCCTGGTAAAAAGGTTGACTTCCCCGCCAAGAAGGTTCCTCACTTCAAGCCCGGGAAAGGCCTGAAGGAGAGCGTTCTTTAGACGAGTTCATCCTCGGGGGGGGCGGTGCACCGGCACCGTCCCCCCTTCATATTAGGGCCATGACTGGCGGACGAGGTTCCTGGTCGGCGGTCGTCACCGCCTTCAACAGTGCGGAAACCCTGGGCATGACCCTGGACTCCCTGCTCTCCCTTCCGGACGGGGAAAAGCCCCTGGACATCACCGTAGTGGACAACCTTTCCAGCGACAACAGCCGGGAGACAGCCCTGAGCCGCCCGGGTGTGAGGCTCATCGCCAACCGCAGGAACACCGGTCTGGCCCGGGCGAACAACCTTGGGGCGGACCACTCCCGGGGGGAAAGCCTTTTCTTCCTGAACCCGGACGCCACGGTCACCCCCGGCTGCATTGACACATTGACGGCCTTCGCCGGGGAACACCCCGACGCCGCCCTGCTCGGCCCGGGAACGGTCGGAGCCGATGGAACTCACCGGTCCACCGCCAGGACGTGGCCGTCCCTGTCGTCGGTGGCCGCCAGGAGAACCCCCTTCGGCGTCACGGGCCTCGGCAGAAGCGTCGCCGACAGGCATCTTCACTCCTTCCCGCCCACCGCGCCCGCCAAGGTGCCCTGGCTGGTAGGGGCGGCTCTCTGGCTCACCCCCCGCGGCAGGAGTACCGTCGGGCTCATGAACCCGGCATACTTCCTGTACTTCGAGGACGTGGAGTGGTGCTGGAGGGCCTGGACCAAACGGATGGAGGTCTGGTACGTGCCGGAAGCCAGGGTGATCCACGAATGCCGCAGGCAGAGCGCCGGGTTTCCGGGCAGGGCCGCCGTGCACCATTTCGTCAGCATGCTCAGGTTCTTCCTGCATCACCCCTCGGCCCTGTTGGGGAAGGGGCCGGGCCCGCGGTGAACCGGTCGAAGGTCAAATGGGTGCTTCCCATGGTCATGGTGGACCTGGCGCTCCTCATCGGGGTCTTCATGATGGGCTACTGGGTGAGGCACTTTCTGCTGACCCCCCGGATGGGGGACTTCCGGCTTTCCGGCTATCACTACCTGATCAGCGGAACGGTCCTCGGGCTCATCCAGATAGCCCTCATGAGCGTGTTCGGCGTCTACCGCCGGGAATTCGGCCTGGGAAAGGTGGAAGAAGTGGCCTCCATAATCCGCGCCGCATTCCTGGGCACGGTGATAACCTTCGCCATAACCTTCCTCACCAGACAACTGTTCTTCAGCAGGTTCGTGCTCCTCTTCTCCCTCCCCTTCGGGGCGGTGACCGTGAGCGCCTGGCATACGCTCTACCGGGAAATGAGCCGCAGGCTGGCCAAGCGCCGGGGCAGACCCAAAAGGGTGGTACTGTACGGGATCGGCCCGCTGGCCAAGGAGCTGGCGGAGTATATGACAACCCGGGCGCAGCTCCACTACTCGGTGGAGGGTTTTGTCAGGCCCGTCGCCTCTTCCCAGAGCCGGGAGGTCCAGCCCACCCTCGAGCCGGAGGCCTGGGCGGACTGGATGGAGGCCAACGGCATCCGGGACCTGGTGGTGGCGGACCGTTCCCTCTCCCGCGACGAACGGGCCGATGTCCTCATGCTCTGCGAGCAGAGGGGCTTTTCCTACCGGATGGCCGCGGACCTGTACACCATGGTGAGCCTCACCTCCAGACTGGTGAATATGGGCGGGAACACCATGGTCGAGTCGGTCCCGCCGCCCCTGGACGCCTCGGGAAGGATACTCAAGAGGCTCTGCGACATCACGGGCAGCCTGATTCTCATCTGCCTGCTGTTTCCGATCTTTCCGGTGTTCGCCCTGCTTATAGTCGCCGGCTCCCCCGGAGGGGTGTTCTACCGGCAGACCCGGCTGGGCAAGGACAACCGCCCCTTTCGGATGGTGAAGTTCCGCTCCATGCGCAAGGGCGCCCACGGCGAGCTGTCCGGCCTGAAGGACAGGAACGAGAGTTCGGGCCCGATATTCAAGATGAGGGAGGACCCCAGGGTGACTTCCTTCGGAAGGTTCATGCGCCGATGGAGCCTGGACGAGCTTCCCCAGCTGTACAACGTCCTTGTGGGGGACATGAGCCTGGTGGGCCCCAGGCCGCCGATTCCCGAGGAGGTCAACGAATACAGCCGCCGGGATTTCAAGCGGCTCAGGACCGTGCCGGGCCTCACCGGGGTGTGGCAGGTGTCCGGCAGGAGCGAACTCGGTTTCGAGGAGATGGTGAAACTCGACCTCTTCTACGTTGACAACTGGAGTATCTGGCTGGACCTGGCCATCCTTCTTCTCACCATCCCCGCGATCTTCTCCGGCCGGGGGGCCTACTGATCCATACTGAGGATACGGTGAAGAACCGCTTCCGTGACGGCATACACCGGCACCAGGCCCCTTTCCCCCAGAGGCACCGACAGCGTGTCGCCCCTGAGGGGGACGTCGGAGGCGTAGTAAGCCACCCCGACCGACACCTCCGGTGAAATCCGGCCCCGCAGGACCGCCTGGGCCACGGCTCTCACGTAGGGAATCCCCTCCATCTCGACGCCCAGGACGCCCCAGTGGTCCCGGAAGTAGGTCAGCACGTCGTCGTTCTGCATGAAGGTGCCGTCAACGGTGAGCATCGGCCCCCCGGTGTGAACCCGGAAGGGGAAGTCTTCAGGGAAATCCTCCCGGGAAAGGCAGTTGTCAACCCCATACACATCCCCGGTGCCCTGTTTCACGAAGAAACTCGGGAGCATGACATCTCCGCGGTCTCCGGTCAGGGTGCCCGCCTTTCCCACGATGAACACGCTGCGAAGCCTTTTCCCGAGGATCTCGAAGAGTTCGTTGAACAGGAAGAACCCCTCCTCGCCGAAGGCGTAGTCCATGTTCACCACCGCATCACCCCCCGGAAGCCCGGCCACCTGGCACACCGGGGCGCCTTCCGGCACCGGCACCGTGAGAATCCCCGCCTTACGGTCCGCCTCAGTCCGCTCCAGAAGGGCCTCGGGGGACTCGGTCAGCTTCCTGATCCCCGACCAGTCGGTTCCCCGCTCCCGGTGCATCTTCACCCAGGGTGACAGCAGGTTGACCAGGCTGTGGGTGTTGCTGCTCACCAGGTGCACCCGGCGGGCGTCCCGGAGGTGGGAGGCCGTCTCCGCCGCCCACTGCCTCGCCTTGCCCTGGTAGCTTCCGAAGAGGCCGAACCGGTCGGTAAAGGTGATCTTCATGTCCCGGGAGTCCGAGTCCGCGGCGGAGGCGACGAATTCCGGAAGCCTGCCCTCCATAACCCCATCCAGCTCCTTCAATTCGTCATAACCGCACCGGAACTCCACAGACAGGGCATGTATCAGGCTGTTTCTCCGGTCGCCGGAACAGGGTTCCCCAAGGGTGTCCCACACCGTGGACGCCGGGCCCGCCTCTCCGTGGCGGCGCCCGGAAGCCGCCTTGGCCCTTACCTTGTCGGTCTCGATCTGGTAGCAGGTAATGGCGCTGATGAAGTCCAGCAGGTCGCTCATTCCGCCCCGGAAGGTGGTGACCAGACTGTCCGGGCCGGTGCGGTAGGCGGGGCGACGTCTGGCCGCGGTGACCACCGGGCTGAAGTCCCGGGCCGTCATCGGAGAAATGCTCCTGGTCACGGTGATGTCCCGAAACGCCCATATCCTGTCGGGAAGCCTCTGGAGAACGTACCTCAGAGCCTGAACATCTATTCTGTCCGGGTCCCCTGCGTGGGGATAGAGAGAAGGGGCCGACAGGATCATCAGCCGTCGGAGCCCGGCCCCCGAGTCGCCTCCGGGTTTGTAGTATCCCCTGAGGATGATCCCCCGGGCGAGGGTGGTGAACTCATCCACCGCCAGCCGGTTCTCGAGCCCCATCTTGCTCCTTCCGCTTCGATGCAATATGCTCCGGTCTGTTGAACCGGAAAACCCCCCGGGGCGGAAAGGCCCACATTCCCTGCCCCGGCCGGGTTTCACAGCCCCAAGATGTTTGAAGGGACGCGTTTCCGGAGACCGATCCCAGGCAAGTCTATTGCTTGCATCGGGATGAGACTTACGGGAAAGGAGCCCGATGATGAAGCAGATCAAGGGTAGCGAGATGAAGAGCCTGGTGGCGGGAACCGACAGGCTGACCCTGGTGGACTTCAGCGCCTCCTGGTGCGGTCCGTGCCGGATGATCCATCCGGTGCTGGAGGCCCTCAGTTCGGAGATGGCGGGCAGGGTTGACTTCTACAAGATAGACGTGGACGAGAGCCGGGAGGAGGCCGGCGCCATGGGCGTCCAGGGGGTTCCCACCATGGTGATCTTCCACGGCGGGACAGAGATAGACAGACAGGTGGGCTTCCGGGACAAGGAAGAACTCAAGGGGATACTGGAGGACCTGGCCGACAGGCATCTTCCCAGGGGGGCCGTCCGTTAGATGGACTTCCGTCTGGCCCTCCCCCCCGACACCGCCGCGGCGGACGGCGTACTCGACCTGGTTATAGCCGGAGGGGGCCCCGCGGCCCTCTCCGCCGCACTTTACGGAGCCCGGTACGGGCTGAGCCTCCTGGTGCTGGAAAGCTGGCAGCCCGGAGGACAGGCGGCTCTCACGGCCCTTATAGAGAACTACCCCGGAGTGCTTCCGGTGCAGGGTTCCAAACTTACGGAAACCATGCGGGAGCAGGCGGCGGGAGCGGGTGCCGGGTTCACCTCCGACACCGCCCTGGAAGCCGCGGCGGAAGACGGCCTGATCCTCGTCAAGACCGGTTCCGGCACCGTCAGGGCAAAAACCCTGATCATCGCCACCGGGGCGACTCCATCGAGGCTCGGCGTACCCGGGGAGGACAGGTACGTGGGCCGGGGCGTCAGTTTTTGCGCCACCTGCGACGCTCCCTTCTACCGGGGGAAAAAGGTGGTGGTGGTGGGCGGCGGCGACAGCGCGGTGAAGGAAGCGCTCCACCTGGCCAACGTGGTGGAAAGCCTCATCCTGGTCCACCGGCGGGACGCTTTCCGGGCGGAGCCGGCGCTGGTGGAGAAGCTCCTGGCATGCCCCTCCTGCTCGCTGCGATTGAGTTCCAGGGTGACCGCGGTAACGGGGGAC
>JAKPTG010000033.1 GCA_029571005.1 Candidatus Fermentibacterota bacterium | reverse complement strand
AAGGCCTGGTGGCGGCGGTCCGGCGGCACATGGATCTGGGCTCGTCCCAGATAGTGCGCAGGGTTCTGGAGGAGGTGCAGAACCACGGCGGTTCGGCTCCCCAGGCGGACGACAGAACCCTCTTGATAGTGAAACACAGGTGAGCCCGTGGGGCCTTTCTTCCTGCTTTCCGACTTCGGCTGCGATGATTGCTACGTGGCGCAGATGAAGGCCGCCCTGGCGGATCTCTGCGGCGACGCCGGGATGATTGACCTGACTCACCGGGTGGCTCCCGGGGCGGTGAGGGAGGGCGCATTTCACCTGATGACGTCGGTCCCCAGGATTCCCGTGGGTTCCGTGGTTCTGGCGGTGGTGGATCCCGGGGTGGGCACCGGGCGCAGGGGACTGGCGTGCCTGTCGGCGGGCAGGATGGTGGTGGGGCCCGACAACGGTCTGCTCTCCTGGCTGGATCGTGACGATCTGCGGCTGCTTCCCCCGCCGGGGCCCGATGTCTCATGGACGTTCCACGGGAGGGACTGGTTCGCCCCCATGGCCGCCAGGCTCGCGCTGAACCCGGGATGGTTCCGGAGCCTGGAGCCGTGTTTGGACCCGGTGGAACTGCCGAGGGGGGTATTCCGACGTGAAGGCCCGTCGGCGGAGGTGCGGGTGGCCCATGTGGATCGGTTCGGAAACTGTATCCTGTGGCTCCGCCCCGGAGAAATGGAGGGTTTCCGTCCGGGGTTCGTCCGCACCCGTCTCGGAAGGTTTCCCCTGGAGCTTTCCCGCTGCTACTCCCTGGAGGGGGAGGGGGTCCTTCTTCTCGAGGGAAGCCAGGGGCTCATGGAACTGGCGGTGTATTCGGACAGGGCCGACACTCTCCTGGGGCTGTCTCCGGGGGACGGGGCCGTATTGGAGGAGCGATGAAATCGGTGGTGCTGCTGCTGCACTTCTACCAGCCTCCCACCCAGGACCCGGCGGTGGTGAGAAGGATAGACCGGGAGTGCTACAACCCGGTTTTCCGCCTTTTACGGGAACTCCGCCTTCCGGTCACGGTGAACATCAACTATTCCCTCACCCGGCAGCTTGCCTCCCTGTGCGGCGACACCCTGGACATCCTTGGGGACGTAGCCGGGTGTGAGTTCACCCAGAGCGGAGCGTTCCACCCTATCTTTCCGCTGATACCCGGGGATGAGGTTCTCAGACAGCTGGAAGTGAACGCCGAGGGCAACCGGAGGCTGCTTCCGGCGTTCGGGAACCCCTCCGGTGTGTTTCCGCCGGAAATGGCCCTGGACGGCGGGACCGCAGCGCTCCTGGCCCGGGCGGGGTACCGATGGACGGTCACCGACGACGTTCCCTGGGTGTCCGCCGGAAAGGAAGTCCCGGGGGACTGGGTTCCGGAGTACCGGGGCATACGGGTTCTTCTGCGGTCCAATTTCTGGAGCAACCTCATATCCTTCCACGGCGATGACGGCCGGATGATCGCCTCCAGGATGGTGAAGGAGATGCGGGAATGGATGGGGGACGACGATTCCTACCTGGTCGTAGCCATGGACGGGGAGACCTTCGGCCATCACCGTCCCGGAGGGCTGGAGGGATTCCTGAAACCCTTCCTGGAGACCATCCGTGACACCGGGGAAGCCCGGATAGCCCCTGCGGGCGAGATCGCCCTGGGTTTTCCCGGCAGGGCGGAGGAGGTTCCCGACGGAAGCTGGTCCACCTCGTCCGCCGACCTGGAAAGGGGCGTACCCTTCCCCCTCTGGGACGATCCGGACAATCCGGACCACGCCGCCCTGCGGCTCCTGCTGAACACGGTTTTGAAAAGGGCCAGGGACTGCCCGTCGGCGACCGTTGCCGGTCTTGCCGATGAAATGTTATACTCGTGCCCGTTCTGGTGGGCTTCGCCGGGCCGGTACAGCCCGATACAGGTCCGGCGGGGCGTTTGTGCTGTTCTCGAGACCGCCCTGGCCGTTTCCAGGGAGTGTCCGGACAGGGTTTTCATGGATACGGTCATGGCTCTGGCCGGTGGTATTCCGGCCATGGCCCGGAAGGATGATTGATGCCCAAGAAAAAAGACAGGACTTTCGCCGCCAAGCTGGCTCACGAAACCCGTACCATCCGGGTGGAAACCTGCAAGGTGTGCGGCAAGGAGAAACAGTCCATCGTGCATCTGGCGTGCTCCTGCGGCGAGTCCGGCGCATGGCGCCCCCAGAGGCGCAGGGTCAAGGTCTGCGACTGCAACCGCAAAGAAGTTTACGGATAACAGCGGGGGCCGTGAGCGGCCTGCAAGGGGTTCTGCTCCTCACCGCCGGTTTCGGCAGAAGGGCGGAACCCCTTTCCCTGTTCAGACCCAAGGCGTTGCTTCCCTTCCGGGAGGAGACTCTGCTGGGGCTTCTTGTCCGGGATGCCTCCGGGCTGAACCCCGAGTTCATGGCGGTGAACGCCAGCCGGTGTCCCGGGCTGGTGCACCGGGAAGCCTGCGAATCCGCCGGACGGGAAGTCCGGCTCCTGTTCGAGGAGAGACCCCTGGGTCTGGCCGGAACCCTGGCCCGGCTGTCCGGAGACATCAGCGGCCCGTGGATGGTGATGAACACGGACATGGTGCTCAGGGCCGACCTGTGCGGGCTGTTGGAGCACCACCGGAACGCCGGCGCCCTTTGTACGCTGTTGTGCGGTGACCCCCCGGACGGCGGAGGGTACGGCACCGTGGAGGTGGACGGGCGGGCCAGGCATTACTACGGAGTGTGCGTCATCGAGCCGGAAGTCGCCCGGCGGTGCGCCGGATGCCAGGGCTTCCAAAACTTTCTCTCGGGCTTTATTGTTGGGGAACCGGCGGGCTTCGAGGGGGTGGCCGGATGGATGGACATGGGCACCCCGGCGCTTTACCGGAGGAATACGCTGTCGGGGGGGGCGTTCGTGCACCGGAGCGCCGAGGTTTCACCGGAAGCGCTTCTTTCCGGCGGCAGTCATGTGTACGGGGGCTGCCGGGTGGAGGCCGGAGCCTCGGTGGAAGCTTCGGTGATGCTTCCCGGCTCCGTTCTCGTCGGGGGGGGCCGTCTGAAGAACACCGTGCTTCCGTGGTTCAGCCAAGGAGGGCCGGTGGGTCATGGTAAGTGAGGAACTCCGGAGCTGGATCACCGAGCATTACCCCGACGCCCGGGAGATCACCGAGCTTTCCGGTGACGCATCGAGCCGTACGTTCTACAGGTTCACCACCGGGGGCGGCACCCTGGTGGCCATGGACAGCCGGCGGGTTCCGCTGTGGCCGTGGATTGACGTTCACAACCTCCTGAGCGCCCACGGCCTTCCGGTTCCGGAACTCCATACCGCCAATCCGGACAAAGGGTTCGCGATACAGGAGGACCTGGGCACGGTAAGGCTTTTGGATGTGGAAAGCCCCGAAGCCTTCCAGGTGCTGATCCGGCAGGCCCTGGACCTCCTGAATCAGCTTCACCGGAGCATACCGAAGGAGGCGACGGGGGGCTCGGTGGCCGGTCGGCGTTATTTCACCGCCAGCTTTTTAATGGCCGAAATGGAGCACACCCTCGAACACCTTTTCTTCAGGCTTCTTAGGGTTCCCCAGGAGCAGCTTCTGGATCTGCAGCAGCACCTCAGGACGCTTTGCGGGAAGGCCATGGAGGGGGACATGGTGCTGTGTCACCGGGATTATCACAGTGCGAACCTGATGGTGAAGGACAACCGGCTCCGGCTCGTGGACTGGCAGGACGCCCGGCTGGGGCCCGACACCTACGACGCGGCCAGCCTTATCCGGGACAGCTACCGGGACATCGGGGAACAGTGGAGGAACATGGCTCTCCGGTACCTTACCGGTTCCGGGGGGGCGGGCATATTCCACTTCATCTTTTCCGCCGCACAGAGGAACGTGAAGGCCCTGGGCACGTTCGCCTGGCAGTACCGGGCTTTGGGGAGGAAACGCTACCTGGCCTACATTCCCAGGACCCTCCGCTACCTCGAACAGTACCCCGAGTTCTGTCCTGCGGTGGGGCCGGCGGTGGAGAGGATCATCAGCCTGGTGGAGACGTACACCGGCGAAATCGATCTCAGGGGCTTCCGGGAACAGGATGCCCCCGTGATTCTCGAACGGTAGGGGGGGAACTCCGCATGGAAAGGATACTCACCGGGGACCGTCCGACCGGCCCCCTTCATCTTGGGCATTACGCGGGTTCCCTGCGGAACCGGGTGAAACTGCAGGACACCTGTGACACCTTCATCATCATAGCCGACGTTCAGGGCCTCACCACCCACTGGGAGACCCCGGAGATGATCAAGGTCCATTCCCGGGAAGTGGCCCTGGACAACATCGCCGCCGGTCTCGATCCCGAAAGGGTCAGGATATTCCTCCAGAGCATGGTTCCCCAGATTGCCGAATTGACGGTGTTTTTCGGGCTCTTCGTCACGGTGAACCGTCTGCGGCACAACCCCACAATCAAGACCGAGGCCAGGCAGTACGGGTACACCGACATGACCTACGGCTTCCTGGGTTATCCGGTGAGCCAGGCCGCCGACATCCTCTTCTGCAGGGCGGACCTGGTGCCGGTGGGGGAAGACCAGCTTCCCCACATGGAGGTGACCCGTTTCGTGGCCAGGCGCTTCAACGAGCTGTACGGCCCCGTCTTTCCCGAGCCGAAGGCGCTGGTGAGCGAAGTTTCCAGGCTGGCGGGGCTGGACGGCGGGGCCAAGATGAGCAAGTCCCTGGGCAACGCCATCTACTTGAAGGACGGCCCGGAGGAGGTTTCAGCCAAGGTGATGAGCGCCGTGACCGATCCCGCCAGGATCCGCAAGAACGATCCGGGGCATCCCGAGGTCTGCACCGTGTTCTCCTGGCACAAGGCGTTCAACCCCGGGGAGGTTCCGGAGATAGAAACCTCCTGCAGGGCCGGTTCCATAGGATGCGTGGCATGCAAGAAAAACCTTGCCGCAGTACTCAACCGGCTCCTGGACCCCATCCGGGAGAGGCGGGCCGCCTACGACCGGCCCGGGGTGGTGGAGGAGATACTCGGCGCCGGCACCGGGGCCGCCCGTCTGGAGGGAGAGGCTACTATGGAGAAGGTACGGGAGGCCATGAAGATAGACTATTTCGGGGGCGGTTCGTAATGGAGCTTTACAACACCCTTTCCAGGCGGAAGGAGGAGTTCGTTCCCCTCAACCCGCCCTTCGTCGGGGTGTACGTCTGCGGGCCGACGGTTTACGGACACAGCCACCTCGGCCACGGCAAGAGCTATGTCGCCTTCGACGTGCTGGTGCGGTGGCTCAGGAGGTCGGGGTATCGGGTGAGGTACGTCCAGAACATCACGGATGTCGGGCACCTCAGCGACGACGCCGATCAGGGACAGGACAAGCTCCAGAGGCAGGCGGCCCTGGAGAGGCTGGAACCCATGGAGGTCGCCGAGAAGTACACCGCCAGCTATTTCCGGGATATGGACGCCCTGAACAACCTTCGGCCGGACATCTCTCCCAGGGCTTCCGGGCACATTCCCGAGCAGATTGACCTTGCAGGGAGGCTCCTGGACAAGGGGCACGCCTACGTTCGCGGAGGAAACGTTTACTTCGATGTATCCTCGTTTCCCGGCTACGG
The DNA here is from genome assembly GCA_029571005.1 of Candidatus Fermentibacterota bacterium. Lineage (GTDB taxonomy): Bacteria > Fermentibacterota > Fermentibacteria > Fermentibacterales > JCC-6 > UBA6080. Next base: position 10,654 of record JAKPTG010000033.1, on the reverse strand, counting down.
AGCCCTCAGCGGCAGGACCGGCGGGGACGAGGTGATGGGGACCAGGGTGGAAACCGCGTCCGACAAGGATGACCCCCGTGACTTCGCCCTGTGGAAGGAGGCCGGGCCGGAACACATCCTGCGGTGGAGCAGCCCCTGGGGCGAGGGGTTTCCAGGGTGGCACCTCGAGTGCAGCGCCATGGCCATGAGGTACCTTGGGGACACCGTTGACATCCACGGCGGGGGGCTGGAGAACTCCTTCCCCCACCACGAGTGCGAGATCGCCCAGAGCGAGGCCGCCACGGGGAAGACCTTCGTCCGGTTCTGGCTTCACAACAACATGGTGACGGTCGGCGGAAGGAAGATGGGGAAGAGCCTTGGCAATTTCACCCTGCTCAGGGACCTGTTCGACAGGTACGACCCCATGGTGGTGAGGCTGTACATCCTGAGAAGCCATTACAGGAGCCCCCTCGATTTCAGCGATCAGGGTCTTTCCAGCGCCGAAAGCGCCCTGGAGCGGCTCATCGGTTTCAGGAACAGGCTGAAGGCCGGTACGGACGGCCCGGACCTGCGGGCCCGGGAGCTGGCGGCCGGCGCGGAGCGGGCCTTTGCGGAAGCCATGGATGACGACCTCAACACCCCCCAGGCCCTGGCTTCCCTCTTCGACTTCGTCCGGGCGGGAAACGCGCTGCTGGACGAAGGACAGGGGGGGGCGGCGCCCATGGGGGAGACCCTGGACTCTCTGGCGGGGGACGTACTGGGGTTGAGGCTCTCGGGCGCTTCGGAAGCCCCGGTGCTTCCCGGGCTGTGCGAAGTGCTCCAGGAGGCCAGGTACGCCATGAGGACCAGGAAGCTCTTTGATGAAGCCGATGCCATGCGGGCAAAGCTGGAGGCCCTCGGTTTCACGGTGAAGGACCTTCCCGGAGGCTTCAGCGAAATATCCCGGACGGGCCGCCGGGAATCCGGGGGGAGCCCTTAGGCGCGGGCGTTCTTCGGGAGTTTTCCGGTTTGACCGTTGAAGGTTTCAAGCCCGGCGGGGATGGAGTTGTTCAAAAAGAAGGCCGGGAGCCGAATTTTGACGGGCTCCCGGCCTTCACGTGATGACTAAAAGCAAGGGCTCAGGGTTTAGAAGCGGCCCCGGCGGCCATCCGGCTCTGAAGCCTGCGGGCCTTGTTGGGGTGGATCAGCCTGGTGCGCCCGGCCTTGTCCAGGAGGCTCTGGGCCCTCCTCAGGGCGGCGTCCCTGTCCTCGGGGGTCTCCGCCTCGGCGGCCCTGCGCAGCCCGGTGCGCAACCTGTTGAGCTTGCTTCGATTGCGAAGCCTTTTTCCTATATCGGCCCTGTGTCTCTTGAGCGACTGCCTGCTTCTTGCCAAAGAACGGCTCCTTTCACAGTATTACCCTGTCTGAAACCCTGGGACGTGCCGGGGTGTACAGGTTTGAAGGGCGAAACTATTCGTTTCGCGCCCGTTTGTCAATGCTTGGGAGGATGAGATGAACCGTTGCGCTGCAATCTGTTTCACACTGCTTGCCCTTCTGGCCTCCGAGGCGTCCGCCTGGCGCCTGGTCAGAATTCCCGTCCTTACGGACTCGGACTTCGCCCTGGTGGCCCAATCCGGGTTCGAGATCGCCAGCGGCCACCGAGGCCAGGGCTTTGTGGACATCATCATCCAGGACCGCTATCTGGACATCGCCCTGGAAAGATTCCCGGAAGCCAAAGTCCTCCCCGAGGAGTGGGCCCAGCCCATGCCCGGGTCACGTAACGAGTTCGGCTACTACTACGGTCCCAACGAGAACAACGCCTTCTGGGCGGAGCTGGCCGAGTCCAGCGACCTGGTGGACACCCCCACCACCTTCGGCACTTCCTACCAGGGACGCGACATTTACCACGTCAGGATAACCAACGCGGGGGACGATGCTCCGGTGATTCTCTTCAACGCCCTGATCCACGGGAGGGAGCCCGGGGGCAACTCCGTGGTCATTGATTTCGCCCAGTGGCTTACCAGCGAGTACGGCAGCGACACCATGGCCACCTTCATTCTGGACAACGCCCAGATCTACTTCGTGCCCATGATAAACATAGACGCCTACTACTACAACCTTCCCAGCGGCGGGCCGAACCAGAGGAAGAACATGAACTTCACCCTGGGCAACGGCATTGACCTGAACCGCAACTGGGGCTACATGTGGGGTTACGACGACCAGGGCTCCAGCCCCAACCCCTCCAGTGGAACCTACCGGGGCACAGGCCCCTTTTCGGAGCCGGAAACCCAGGCGATGAGGGACCTGATAAATGAACTGCTTCCCCTGGGAGGGTTCAACTACCACACCTACGGAGGATACCTGCTCTACCCCTGGGCTTACGTCAACCAGCCCACCCCGGACCAGGCGATTTTCCAGAGCTGGGGGAGCCAGATGGCGGGGCCCATCGGCTACTCCCGGGGCAGGCCGGGCGAGCTTCTGTACACCACCAACGGAGACGCCCTCGACTGGGAGTACGCTGAGCACGGCGCGCTGTTTTTCACCCCCGAGGTGGACGACAACGGTTTCTGGGGGTCCCAGAACGATTCCAGCCTCATCGTCACCAACAACCTGGCATGCCGGTCAATGAACAAGCTGCTGTGCATGAACCTTTTGGCCTACGTAGGCGTCACCGCTCCCCAGAACGCCGCTCTCGGCGGCGCCTCTGTGCCGTCGGTGACGGTGTCCCGCAACCCGGTTTCCTCGTTGCTTTCTTATACCGTAACGGGCTTTTCTTCACCGGAGGTGTTCGTGATGGACATAACGGGAAGGATTGTGGCCCGCCTTTCGGGTCAGGGCGCCTGGGTGGTGCCCGCGGACCTTGCCTGCGGGGTGTACCGCATCGCGGCCCGGGAGAACGGAGTTTCAGCGGAAAGCGCCTTCACCCTGCTGAGGTAGGGATGCCCGGCGAGGAACTCCACGTCGATTATTACCGGGTGCTGGGCGTCAGCCGGAGAGCCACGAGGGAGGATATAGACCAGGCCTACTACCAACTGGCCCGTGAACTCCATCCCGATGTGGTCGGTGAATCTCCGAGAGCCGTGGCGAGGTTCGCCCGGATAAACGAGGCCTACCTCGTTCTCAGCGATCCCGAGGAAAGGCAGTGGTACGACGAGGAGCTGTCCGACATCGCCCCGTGGGAGCCGGCCCCGGTGGTCGTGACCAGGGTTTCGGAGCCCGAGGTGGTGTCGGCCCGGCCGGAGGCGCCGGACAGCGGAAGCCCCACCGTCGTAACCAGGGCTCCGGAGCCCGAAGTGGTGTCGGCCCGGCCGGAGACCCGCCCGAAAAGGGAAGCCGCGGCTCCGAAGCCCGAAAGGCGGGTGCGGGCAAAACCCGGGAGCCGGGCCGTTTCCGCCAAGGGCGTCATGTCGCCGGAGGTACTGGCGAGGCTGAAGGCCAATGCGGGCATGCTGATCCGGGAGGGTGACTTCTGGAGATCCGGAAACCTGCTCAGCCGGGCCGCCATGTCTTTTCCCCGGGATCCGGAGGTGCGGAGACTTCAGGCAAGGGCCGCCGAGGGCAGGGGAAGGCTCAGGGAGGCGGCGGAGTTTCTGAAGAGCGCGTGCGAGGCGGAGTACTTCAACCCCGAGAATCATGTACTGCTGGGAAGGGTCTACATGAAGGCGGAGCAGTTTTTGCTGGCCAGGAAAAGCCTCGAGAACGCGCTGTCATGGCAGGAGGACCACGAGGGGGCCATGAAGGCCATGGAGGAGCTGCGGAGGCTGGAAGGCCACAAGACCTCCGTCTGGAAGAGGATCTTCGGAGGCCGCGGAAAATGACCGAGAGGCTTTATTACCCGATCAGCGAGGTCTGCAGCATGCTGGACCTGAAACCCCACGTTCTCCGATACTGGGAGACCACTTTTCCCATGCTCACCCCCCGCAAGAACAGGGCGGGGAACCGGGTTTACCGGCCCGACGACGTAAGGACGCTGCAGTACATAAAGAAACTCCTGTACGAGGACGGCTACACTATCGAGGGCGCTCGGAAGAAGCTGGAGGAAAACCGCAGGGAACACGGCCAGATGGCTCTTGAACTCGAACCGGACCGGCCTTCCGACCATGAACCCCGGCATGACCTTCCGGGCTTTGTGGCGGAGGAGATCCGGGAGATAATCGCTATTCTCCGCCGCGACCCCATGAAGGTTGACGGTGGTTCCGGCCAGGGTTAGGATTACGGCTCCGCCGGGGCGTAGCGCAGTCCGGTAGCGCACTTGAATGGGGTTCAAGTGGTCGCTGGTTCGAATCCAGTCGCCCCGACCATTGGAGGAAGAGGCCTTCGGGCCTCTTCTTCCATCGGGAGAAGAATGGAACCGCTGAATCTGGCCGCCGCCGGAGACATGGCCCGACGGCTGAACGACCTCTTTCCCGAGGCCGACCCCCGGGCTGTTGCGGCTATGGCCGCCACTCCCCGGCACCTGTTCGTGAGCCAGGCCTTCGCCCACCTGGCGTACAGTAACGCGGCGCTTCCCATAGGTTTCGGACAGACCATCAGCAAGCCCGCCACGGTTCTGAGAATGCTTTCCGGAATGTCCGGGGCTTTCGGGGGGGTCCTGCTGGAGGTCGGCAGCGGCAGCGGCTACCTTGCGGCGGTGGCCTCGAAGCTCTTCGACAGGGTGGTGTGCGTTGAGACGGTGCTTGGGCTGGCGAACGCCTCCAGGTCCCTGCTCGATCGGATAGGGGTGAGCAACGTAGTGGTGCATTTCGGAGACGGTTCCAGGGGCTGGCCTTCGTCGGCCCCCTACGACGCCCTTCTTTACAGCGCCGGCGCTCCGGTCCTGCCGGAAGGGCTGTCGGATCAGTTGAAGCCGGGGGGGCTGGCGGGGGTTCCGGTGGGGGACAGGAACACACAGGCGTTCACCGTGATGAGGAAGGAGCCGGGGGGCTTCAGGGAACTGGATTCCTTCCCCTGCGCCTTCGTGCCCCTCCTGGGGAAGGCGGGCTGGAATGGGTGAGACCGCCGCCCTCTCGATCATCCGATGGCTTTCGGAGGTTCCCGGAGAACTGGTGATGCTTCTGATCTCAGGCATCCCGGTCACGGAACTCCGGGGCAGCATTCCCGTGGCCATGACCGTGATGGCGGACACCTGGGCGTGGCCCTGGTGGAAGGTTTACCTGCTGGCGGTGGCGGGAAACATGGCCCCGGTTCCCTTCATACTGTGGTTTCTCGAGCCGGTGAGTGGTTTTCTTTCCCGCTGGAAGCCCTTCGAACGGTTCTTCCGGTGGCTTTTCGACCGCACCAGGAGGAAGGTGGGGGACCGGGTGGAGAAGTACCGGGCCCTGGGTCTGGCGGTGTTCGTGGCCATACCGCTTCCGATGACCGGCGCCTGGACCGGAAGCGCGGCGGCCTTTCTGTTCGGCATACCCCGAAGGCTGGCGCTCCCGGCCATCGCCCTGGGGGTGGTCGTGGCCGGGGCGGTGGTGACTCTGATCGTCTCCGGGGTATTTGCGGCTTTGGGCTTTCTTCTGTAGATTTCACTCCTGTTGCGGTCGGGGCGTAGCGCAGTCCGGTCAGCGCGCCTGGTTCGGGACCAGGAGGTCGGAGGTTCAAATCCTCTCGCCCCGACCAATCGCCTCCGGAGTGCGGATGAAACTTGTGAGCATAATCGGGGGGGCGTGTGCAACGCCCGACCACCTGAGTGCCGCCCAGGAACTTGGTGAAAGGCTGGCGGAAGCCGGCTACGGCATCGTCTGCGGAGGTCTGGGCGGCGTCATGGCCAGGGCATGCAGCGGCGCCTCCTCCCGCGGCGGTTTAACCGTGGGCATCCTGCCGGGCGACGACCCCGAAGAAGCAAATCCCTTCGTCCAGGTTGCGATAGCCTCCGGCGCCGGCCCCTTGAGGAACCGGGCGGTGGTGCTGTCGGGTTTCGCGGTGTGTGCCGTGGGGGGTGGTTACGGAACACTCTCGGAGATCGCCTTCGCCCTGCAGGCCGGCAGACCGGTCTGCGCCATGGGCGACTGGGCCTCGATTCCGGGGGTCATCCCCGCCGTCTCGGCGGAGGAAATGGCGGCCTTCGTGAAAAACGTCGAAAGGGGGCTGAATGCACACCGTTGAGGAACTGGCGGGCCTCATAAGGAACATTCCCGACTTTCCCGTTCCGGGGGTACAGTTCAAGGACATAACCACCCTGCTGACCCATCCCGGGGCTCTGAACGACGCCGTATCCCTTATGGAGGAGATGCTGAAGGGGCTGGATTACGACGCCGTAGCGGCTATAGAGTCCAGGGGATTCGTTTTCGGTTCGGTTCTCGCCGCCCGCCGCGGCCTGCCCCTGATTCTCGTGAGAAAGCCGGGCAAGCTTCCCGGCGCGACCTTCAGGAAGGAATACAGCCTGGAGTACGGTACCGGTGTTGTGGAGATGCATACCGACTCGGTTCCCAAAGGCAGCAGGGTGCTGGTGGTGGATGATCTGGTAGCCACCGGAGGCAGCGCCGCCGCGGCGGCGGAGCTGATCCGGATGGACGGTTCGGTGCCGACGGCCGCCGCGTTCATGATTGATCTTTGCACGTTGGGAGGCGCTTCCAGGCTGAGGGAAGGGGGTCTCCCGGTGTATTCGTTGCTGAAGATCGAAGTGGACGGGTAGCCCATCGCTCCGTGAAACCGCCCAGGGTGTTGCGGACATCAAGTAAGAAAGGGAAGGCAATGCTTTTCAAGAGGGCGATGACGCCGGTTCTGGCGCTGAGTGTGGTGCTGTGGATCGCGGGTTGCGGCGATGAGCCGGTTCCGGCGGCTCCGGCCGATCCCGCGTCCGGTGGGGTCTCCGCGGCGGGCGAATCGGTGAGCGGTAACGCCGATCTGGTGCTCGGTGAGGCTTCGGAAGATTTCATGGCGGTGATCGAGGGAATGCCGGCGCCGGCCCCCGGACAGTGGATCTCCTACGGAGGCGACACCTTCGAGGATGAGATATCCGTGGCCGTAATCGCAAGCCGGGACGTTCAGGGCTCGGCCTGCCTGTGGTACCAGTTTTCCATGGCGGACAACGTGATCCAGGTTCTCGTGGATCAGGCCATGTTGGACTCCCTCAAGGGCGAGATGCTGGGTTTTGTGCGCGAAGTGGGGGACGACCCCTCCGCCTGGCTCCAGACCTGTCTCGACAGCGGCACCCTCCCGACAATCTTTGTTTCCGAGAATGAGCCGGAGCGGATACTGGCCTTGATCCGGGCCCTCAAGATGGTGCGCGTCCGGAACGAAGGCCGGATCATGGCCCTGGACATGACCGGTGTTCCCGAGCTTGTGGAGCGGATGATCGCCGAGAACCCGGAACTGTTCAACCGGGACACCTCCGGGTTGAATGCGGAACCGGACCCGGAGTTTCAGGAATTCATGGCCCAGGTTCAGGAGGCTGAGTTTTTTCTTGACCACGGGGTGACGCCCGTGGGAGGCCGGAACTTGAACTGCGTCACCCTGTCGGTTGTCCATCCCGACGAGGGCGTCATCAGTCTGGTCCTCAGCGGCGGGCTTCCCATCTTCCCCCTGGCCGAAATCTCCGCAGAGCCCATGGACCCCACCGAGGAGGGGGGCGCTATCTATGTGACCGGGTTCGGTTTCGATGGCGCGGAAGACCTGATGCCCGGAGACGCGGATCAGACCGTTCCCGCTGTCATGCTGCTCCAGAGTATCGTACAGCGGCCGACACAGTAACCGGCCCGGCGCCGGCCGGTCTGGATTTTAGGTATGAAGGGGTGCTTCGGCGCCCCTTCACCGATTCCCGGGGCCGAAAGCCTTCATCGCCCGGATGATGGAGAACCCCCATCGCTGAAAAGTGATCGAGAAAACAACGAGTCCCGGGGCATGAGATGCGCGGGATAGCGATTTCTCCCCGGCCTTTCTATAATGCCCCCATGAGTGGTACCCTCTTCGAAAACCCCGCCGGTGTTCCGCTGGCGGAGGCCCTGAGACCGGGGAACCTCGACGAGATCCTGGGGCAGGATCACCTCCTGGCGCCGGGCGTTCCGTTCCGTTCCGCGGTGGACGCCGGTTCCCTGGGCTCCTTTATCCTCTGGGGCCCCCCCGGAACCGGCAAGACCACCCTGGCCCTGGCGGTGTCTTCCCGGGTGGGGGAGACCTTCATCCGGTTCAGCGCCGTCACCGGAGGAGTGGCGGACGTGAGGAAGATAGTGGCCGCCGCCGGTGAACGGAGAAAATCCGGGGGCTCGACCATGCTTTTCGTGGACGAGATACACCGGTTCAACAGGGCGCAGCAGGACGCCTTCCTCCCCCATGTGGAGAACGGAACCATCCGGCTCTGCGGGGCCACCACGGAAAACCCCTCGTTCTACATCAACGCGCCTCTGCTGAGCAGGTGCTCGGTTTACGTGCTGCGCCCCCTGGGGGTGGAATCCCTCGACTCTCTGCTGAAGAGGGCGGTTTCCCACCGGTTGTACCGGGAGAGGTACGGGGCGGAGGTTTCTCCGGAGGCGTTCCAGGTGCTGGCCATGGCCGCGGACGGAGACGCCCGGCGGGCCCTGAATCTGCTGGAAACCGTGGCGGGCAGCGCCGGCGACGGCCCCGTGACGGTGGAGTCCGCCCGGGCGGTGCTCCGGTCCGCACCGCTTCTTTACGACAAGAGCGGGGAAGAGCACTACAACCACATCAGCGCGCTGCACAAGTCCATGAGGTCCGGCGATCCCGACGCGTCCCTGTACTGGCTGGCCAGAATGATTGATTCCGGGGACGATCCGCTCTACATAGGCCGGCGGATGGTCCGCTTCGCGGTGGAGGACGTGGGTATGGCGGATCCGTCGGCGCTGACCGTGGCCATGAGGGCGGTGGACTGCTACCGCTTCCTTGGATCCCCCGAGGGGGACCTGGCCCTGGCGGAGGCGGCCGTCTACCTTGCGATCGCCCCCAAGTCCAATTCCGTGTACACCGCCTGGGGCCTGGCCCTGAAACTGGCCCGGGAGAAGGGCAGTCTTCCGGTGCCCATGCACCTCAGAAATGCCCCCACAAAACTCATGAAGGAACTGGATTACGGAAAGGGGTACCAGTACGCCCACGACGTGAAGGACGGCCTGGTCACCCACTCCAACTTCCCCGACGGCCTCCCGGAACGGCGGATCTATTTCCCCGGCGACCGGGGGAGGGAGGCCCGGGTCCGGGAGACTCTCGAACAGTGGCTTAACCGGCGCAGTGCCGCCAGACGGGGGGGAAAGGGATGAACACCATCGTGACCTCCGACGGTCTTACCATAGGCATCGGACGGAGTGATACCCCCGGGATACTTCCGGAGACGCTCAACCCCTCCATGATTCCGGTGGTCAAAGCCGCGGCGGAACCCGGAAACCAGAGGCTTACCGCCGGCGCGTTCCTTGGGCTTCTGCTCCCGTACCACGTTCACAGCATCAACAACATGCTGGTTGGGGTCCTGGGAAATGCGGAGCTTGCTTCCATGTTTCTGCCCGACAACCCGGCCCGTGCGCTTCCGAAGGTCAGGGAGGCGGCGGCGTCCGCAGGGGCCGTCACCGGGTTCCTGAGGAGTCTGTCCGAGAACGCCCGCTCCCTCGACGACCCGTATCCGCCCCTTTCCCGGCTGGTAGGATTCATCACCCAGGCGTGCGGCAGAAGCGTTGCCGCCGACGGTCTCAAACCGCTCGAGGACGTTCCGTTCCCGAAGAACCGTGAAGCGTCTTCGGCCTTCGGAGCCCTGTTGGGCATGGGAACCTGGGCGGTGTTGTCCCTGGGAGGGGGCGGCGTCGTGGCCGGGGACGGGGGCGGCGACCTTGTCAGGATGAGCTGGAGCAGGCCGGAGGGAGCGGGTGAACCGATGCTTCCCGGCAGCGGGCTGGCCGAAAGCGTGATTTACGCTGCGGGAGGGTTGGCCGGCCGGGCCGGGTGTCTGCTCAGGGTTGAAACCGTGCCCGGCAGGAGAGGCCGGGCCACCCTGGAGAGTATGACCCATGTCTACTGACACCGCCGCCGCGGTTCTGGAACTCCTGCGGGACGGCGCGAGGCTTAACCTGAAGGCCATCAGAAAGAGGCTTCCGGCGGAGTGCGGAGACCTGGAGGGGGCCCTGGAGGAACTGCTCGGTTCGGGCCTGGTCCGGCGCACCGGAAAGGGATTGTATGCTCTGCCGGAGACCCTCGGCATGGTCGCCGGCGACCTGATCGCCAGAAGCGACGGTTCCGCCCGGGTCCGGCTGGAGAACGGCGGACAGGTGAACATAGAGCCCCGGGACACCAGGGGCGCCTGGCACGGGGACAGGGTGCTCGTAAAGGTTCTCGACCCCATGCCGGACCTTCGGAACTACCGGGGCCGGGTGGTGGAGGTACTGGCCCGGGCCCGGACCGGAATCGCCGGTGTGGTGCGCCGGGCTGGGGACGGCTGGATGCTGGACCCGGTGGATCCACGGTTCCCCAGGGGGGTTCCCCTGGATATCCGGGGAGAGGAACCCAGGGCGGGCTCCGTAGTAGCCGGGGTTCTGGACTTCGGCGGCCCGAGACCCAGGGTGCTCATGGAGGCCCCCCTTGGAGACCCGGGTTCCCCTTCGGTGCTCATTGACTCCGTATGTGCCGACCTTGGCCTTCCCGGCGGCTTTCCCCCGGAGGTTCTGGAGGACGCGGAGCGTTCCGCCGGGGCCGGATGGAGTTCCGACGGCAGAGCCGACCTGAGGGGCCTGTTCACCGTGACCGTGGACCCGGTGGACGCCAGGGACTACGA
>JAKPTG010000098.1 GCA_029571005.1 Candidatus Fermentibacterota bacterium | reverse complement strand
TGGACGCCCCCGTTTCGTCCGCCAGAGCCTTCAGTTTTTCCGCGATGCGGAAACCTTTTTCGTGCCAGAACCGGGGTCCGTCCACCCCCATCCGGACATCCAGCCGCGAGCCTGCCGGGGGCTTCTCCATCCCCAGGTATTTGCCCGCCAGGAGACCTCCCCCCAGGGGACTGTATGAAAGGACACCCACCCCGTAATCCAGCATCGCCGGAATGACCTCGGTTTCCACAGTCCTCTGGACCAGATTGTAGAGGTACTGTCCGCAGACGAAGCCCGGACCTCCCCCGTGCCGGGCGATCTCCATGGCCCTGGCGATCTGCCAGCCGAAGATATTGCTGCAGGCGGAGTGAAGGATCTTGCCCTGTCGCATCAGGATGTCCAGGGTTTCCAGGACCTCCTCCGCGGGCGTCAGCGGATCGGGGCCGTGGAGGTAATAGATGTCGATGTAGTCGGTTTTCAGCCGCCGGAGGCTGTTCTCGCAGGATGTCACGATATGCTTCCGGGAAGAACCGAAGGAGTTGGGTCCCGATCCCATGGGGAAGTAGCACTTGGAGGCCAGGATCACCTGGTCCCGATTCACCTGGGGCAGGAAGGTTCCGATGATCTCCTCGGTTCTGCCCCCGGCGTAGACATCGGCGGTGTCGAAAAAGTTCCCCCCGGCATCGAGGAAGGCCCCCATTATCCCCTGGGCCTCCTTTTCGTCGCAGCCCCAGGGCTGGGCCCCGAAGGTCATGGTCCCCAGACAGGCCCGGGAGACCAGAAGGCCGGACTTCCCCAGATAACGGTATTTCATGCACCACCTCCCGTTTTTTTGTTCCGCCTCAATCCGGAAATACGATGTCCTCCGGCCGGGCCACCACGTCCCGTTTCTTCTCCCCCAGGAGCCGGCGGATCTCCGAGGAGTGCCTGCCCAGGAGGCTCTTGATTTCGGCGCTGTCCAGCCCGGTGACGATCTTGGCCACCTCGTTCACCCAGATCACATCCCCGGCGGCGAAGACCCCATGGACCTCGTGGACCCCCGAGGGCAGGAGGCTCTTGTGTTTCCGCATCGCCTGGATCGCCCCCTCGTCCACGACGATCCTGCCCCGGGGGGCGCTGTTCAGTATCCAACGCTGACGGCTGGCCAGCTTCTCCCCGGCGAGAAAAACCGTTCCCAGGGGCTCCCCCGCCAGTATCCGGGGCAGCACCGACTCCTCCCTGCCGTGGGCCAGCACCATGGCGCAGCCCGCCTTTCCGGCGATCTGGGCGGCCAGGACCTTGGTCTTCATGCCCCCGGTGGAAAAGGCGCTTCCCGCCGCTCCGGCGCAGGCCAGGATCTCCGGGGTGACCTTCTCCACCGTGGGGATGGGGACCGCGTCGGGATTTTCCCTGGGGTTGGCGGTGTACAGGGCGTCGATGTCGGTGAGCAGGATCAGGAGGTCCGCGTCCACCTTGCTGGCCACCAGGGCCGAAAGCCGGTCGTTGTCGCCGAAGGCGTTGCCGATTTCGGCGGTGGAGATGCTGTCGTTTTCGTTGAAGATGGGGATCACCCCCAGGTCCAGGAGGGTTTCCACGCTGTTCCGCAGGTTCAGATAGCTCCGACGGTTGTTCAGCACCTCCCGGGTCAGGAGGATCTGGGCGATGATGATGCCGTGGACCTGGAAGGCGTCCTTGTACTCCTTCATGAGGAGGGGCTGGCCGATGGAGGCGCAGGCCTGGCGCATCTTGACCCCGGTGATCTTCTCCCGGATGCCCAGCTCCCCCGCTCCCATGCCGACGGCCCCGGAGGTGACCACCAGAACCTTCTTTCCCCGGCCCCGGATCTCCGCAATCTGTCCCGCCATGGAGGCCAGGTAGCCGGTGTCCACTGAATGGTTTTTCGACAGGAGGTTGGTGCCGATTTTGATGACGATCCGTTCGGCCCGCGAAAAATCCCTCATGACCCCACCTGCCCGCCATGGGGAAGTTTTTTCGGAAGCTCCCGGTGGGTGAAACTCTTCCGCCCCGAGGCGTAGTCCCCGACGATCTGTCCCGACCCGTAGAGGCGCCATTTATAGACCACCAGACCCTCCAGCCCCACAGGCCCCCGGGCGTGGAGCTTCCCCGTGGAGATGCCCACCTCCGCCCCGAGACCGTACCTGTAGCCGTCGGAAAACCGGGTGGAGGCGTTCCAGAACACATCCGCCGAGTCCACCCGGTCCATGAAGCGCAGGGCCCGGGCGGTGTTGCCGGTGATGATTCCATCGGTGTGGCGGGAGCCCATGGTGTTGATGTGCTCCTCCGCCTCCTCCTGGGAGCCCACGATTTT
>JAKPTG010000088.1 GCA_029571005.1 Candidatus Fermentibacterota bacterium | reverse complement strand
CACCGGTGTCGCCGGCGTCGTCGTCACCCCGAAAATCAGGGTACTGGTGGCCGCCACCGCCGTGAGGCTGGTCTTCCGCAGGCCGTCCTGGGAGTTTCACGATTTCGGGGAGATACTCGTTTACCCCGGAGCCTTCTCCAGTGACGGGTCCTACTCCCTGGGCCACGACCGCGCCGACGCCGCCGGCATGATGCACTCCCAGGGCGGCGTGATCCTCTCGCTTCCCCATCTGCTGCGGTCTTTCGATGCGGACAACGACGGATTCAACGTGGGCTACCACGAGTTCGCCCACGTCCTGGACGGCGTCAGGCCCGACGGCATTCCGACGGGGCTGGACCTGGGCTCCTACCGTCCCTGGGTGACCGTGATGCAGAAGGAGTTCGAGAGGGTTCTCGGGGGGAGGTCGTTCCTCAGGGACTACGCCGGTACCAACCGTGCGGAGTTCTTCGCCTGCGCCGTGGAGTTCTTCTTCGAGAAACCGGACGTGATGCTGGAAAAGGCCCCGGAATTGTACAGTCAGCTAAGCGGTTTTTTCAACCAAGACCCCGCTTTCAGCGGGCTGCTGAAAGGTCAGGGCCACGTCCGGAAACGGGTTGCTTCAAACAGAATCCCGCCCTGAGGCGGAGTTTTTTCCGGAGGAACCCGGAATCGAAAGGGGCACACCCTCCCGGCAGAGCGGGCATTCGTCCGGGGCCCAGCTCTCCGCGTTTACCGTGAGCAGCGCCCTGCATGGGACCCCGGGATCGAAACGGCCCCCGGTGCGGTCCACAAGGAGGGAAACCGCCTTCACCAGCCCCCCTTCCCCCGCCAGGGCGTCCACGGTCTCCATAACGCTGCCGCCGGTGGTGACCACGTCCTCCACCAGCAGTATCCGGGCTCCCCGGACCAGGGGCAGAAAGCCCGGCCTGACGGACATGACCCCGGCCGAATCCCTTTGGAGGAAGGCGAAGGGCAGCTCCATGCCGTGGGCCGCCGCGAAGCCGAAAACGATGGCTCCGAATGCCGGGGCGCACACCAGATCGAAGTCGGAGCCCTTCCACAGGTCGGCGGTCATGGCTCCGAGTTCCATAACCAGGTCGGGTCTGGCGGCGATCCTTATCTTCTCGAAATAGACCGCCCCGTGCCTTCCGGACGTGTACCTGAAGTGCCCGTCCAGAAGCGCCCGGCTTTCCCTGAGCATGTCCGTCACCGTCATTCCCATGCCTTCTCCCGTCCTATTGGAAGTTGAACGGGAACTGAAGCACCAGCGGACCCTCGTTCTCGTCCACGCTTCCGAACCGCCAGGTGCCGATGGCCCGGACCAGCTCCGTTTCGAAGGCCCGGTTGTAGGTGGACGAACTCAGGATGGTGACACCGGTGACCATGCCGCTGGGCTGGATGATCATTTCCACCTCCACGGAACCGGAGAGCAGCGGGTCGGCCCTGAGGTGCTTGCTGTAGATGTGGCGTACCTGGTTCTGCTTGTCTGCCAGAACCTCCATGATTTCCTCCGCGGACCTGGAGGAGTAGTCCGCGGCGCCGGAGGATCGCCCCTGGGCCGCCTGGCCGATGTCGCTGAAGACCATCACCGGGCCCACCGCTTCCTCCGCCCTCACGGGGGTTACGGGCTGGGCGAGCCCCAGGGGGTTGTGGGAAGCTGTGGAACCGGCGAAGGCCGCCTCTTCCCGGGAGAAATCCCGCTGGAGGGCACCGGACCCGGCCAGGGTTGCCATGTCCAGCCCGCCTCCGCCCCGGGTGAGGGCGGCTATGAGTTCATCCGTGGACTGGGGCAGGGACGGGGAGGCCGAGCCTTCGGCGCTTCCCGCTTCCCCCGGAGCGCCGCCGGACTGCCCGGTCTGCGGTGTCTGGGGCCCGGTCGTCCCGGCGATCATGGTTCCCGGAGCCGTGAGTGAGAAGTCCAGTACGTGGTTCCGGCCGGGCTGGGCCGTGAAGTCCCTGCTTTCGGTATTGAAACCCACCTGATGCACGCTGATGTTGTAGTTTCTTCCCCCTATCAGCCCTTCCACAAGAAGCGGTGTAACTCCCATGAGGTCGCCGTCCAGGGTGACCAGGGCGCCCGCCGGCTCGCTCTGGACCATGGCGGTGGCCATTGATTCGTCACGAACCTGGGCCAGAAGCTCCCGGAGCCTGGGATTGGCCCGCGGCCCCAGATCGTAGTACGCGTCCAGGGCCAGCAGCCGCGAGTAGGCGAACCTGGCGTTGTCCACGTCGCCCATGGCGTAGTAGGCGCTGCCCAGCCGGTTCCACGCCCTGAGCTGTTCGTCCGGGGAGAGGTCGCTGTTCTTCACCAGCTCCTCGAGATGCAGGATGGCACCCTGAATATCACCCATTTCATATAGTGATATAGCATAATCAACTGTTGAAGCCCCTGTTTGGGCCAGTAGAATTAAGGCAAGAAACAGCAATACACCACCCCCCTCCGAAAGATAATCCATTCAACCGCCAAAATTGCACCTGAACCGGTGCCGCGTCAACGCCCGGCCTGTCCTGATCGGCCTTCCGTTTATTACCCGCCCCATTGACACGCCCGGGCGCCCTTGGCATTGTCCCCAAAGATCGTGCCGTTACAGGAAAGGATGCAATGTGATGGCGGAAGCTTCCAAAAGAGGCGCAATCGCATCGGTGGCTCTTCTCCTCCTCCTCACCGGCTGTCTCTTCAGCCCGAAAAGCACCGAAGAACCCCCGGAACCCCTATACTATGAACCCGCCGACAGCGCCTGGAAAGTCGTGATGAACCTCCAGCTCGCCTACGTCAACCGTGATCACGCCCAGTACATGAAATGCTTCCGGCAGGACTTCGAATTCCACCTGCTGGAGGTTGACTGGGACGACTACGACGGCGACGGCATAGTGGATGAATACTGGGGCTACGATATCGAAGATCTGTCCAGTCAGAACATGTTCAACGCCACGGAGCAGATAGAGCTGACACTCACCGGAAACGCCATTCACCCCTGGATGGGAGACTCGACCGGCGGGAACTGGGCTCTCCCCAGAACGTTCGACCTGAAGGTCTATACCTCCCTGGGAAGCCCCTCCGAGCCTCCCCAGGGGTTCCGGGCGTCCGGCCAGGCCATTTTTATCTGCCGTCTCGACGACGAGGGTGAGTGGTACATCTGGCTGTGGTTCGACGAGTCGGACGTCTGATTCCGGCGTATCACCGCCGGTGAGACTCTTCCCTGTGCTCATCCTGCTGTGGGGCGCCTCCCTGACGGGGGCGCCCCTCAGGTATTGGGTTTTCTTCACCGATCGCGGCCCGGGGCTTTCGGGCCGTCTGGAGGCGGCCGGCGAGGCGATAGCCCGGGGAGCCTCCGCCCGCCGCCGGGCAGCCGTCGGAGCGCTTTCCCCGGATCTGTACGATCTGGAGCCCTTCGCCGCCTACATCGCCGGGGTGGAGGAAAACGCCTGTATCCCGGTCCGCGGGGTGTCCCGTTACCTCAACGCATGTTCCGTGGTTCTTGATGAGGCCGCCCTGGCCCGGATTCTGGAGCTGCCCTACGTGGCTTCCGCCCGGCCGGTTGGCCGCTCCACCCATCGGCGGGGGGGGTGTCTGTCCGAACCCGCCCCCCACGGCCTCTCCCTGGGGCAGTTGGACCAGGCCGGGGTGATCCGCCTGCATGAAAGGGGCTTCACTGGAGACGGGGTCGTCATAGGGGTGCTGGACACGGGCTTCGAACTCGACCACCCCTGCTTCGCCGGCATCGCTGTCGCCGCTTCCTGGGACTTCGTCGGGAACGACGGGGACGTGGGGTACACCCCCGGAGACCCGGTGGGCACCGGGGACCACGGCACAAGGGTTCTCTCCATCATGGCGGGGAACGAGCCCGGCGTGTATGTGGGCGGTGCCCCGGAGGCGGAGTTCATACTGGCCAGAACCGAGGACATCAGCGACGAGTACGCCCAGGAGGAGGACTACTGGGTGTTCGGCCTGGAGTGGTGCGAGGGGGAGGGCGCCCATCTGGTGAGCAGCAGCCTCGGCTACATTGACTGGTACCAGCCCGGGCAACTGGACGGGAACACCGCCGTCACCACCCGGGCTGCGGACATCGCCGCCTCCCGGGGGCTGCTGGTGGTGAACGCGGTGGGCAACGACGGCCCGGGCGACACCACCCTGGTGGCCCCCGCCGACGGCGATTCGGTCTTCGCCGCGGGATCGGTGAACAGTCTGGGGGAACTGTCGGAATACTCCAGCAGGGGGCCCACCGCCGATGGCAGGATAAAGCCCGACGGCTGCGCCCGGGGGGAGATGACGGTGTTCGCCGATCCGGACGCCGGCTACTCCCAGGGGAACGGCACCTCCTTCGCCGCCCCGATAGTGTCCGGCGCCTTCGCCGGGCTCAGCCAGGCCCACCCTGAATGGTCAATGATGCGGATCGTCGAGGCCGTCAGGGCCACATCCTCCCGGGCCGGCTCCCCCGACAACGGTTTCGGCTGGGGCGTCATCAACGCCCATGCGGCCCTCTTGCACAGGTCCGTGGCGGGCATTGTGCGCCGGGCGGACACCGGCGAACCCCTGTCGGGTTACACCGTGGAGGTTTACGGCGATGCCGGGTCCGCATCGGCGACGACCAACGGCATGGGATGGTTCGCCGTGGAACCGGGCTTCCTTGGCGGTTTCACCGTCACCGGCGTTTCCGGACAGTGGGGGGAGGCCTTTCCCGTTTCCGGCGACCTGGACGAGGACGGCGTGGAGGTGGAAATGTTCGTGAACCCTCCGGGGCCGTCAGGGCTGGAACCTTCGATCTTTCCCAACCCCACCTCCGGCGGTGTCTATGCGGGGTTCGACGTGGAGGGTCCCCCGGGGAACGTCGTGTTCGCGGTGTTCGGCCTGGACGGTGTTCCGGTGGCCTCCGTGAGGGCCGCCGGCCTCGCTCCCGGGACCTACCGGGCTCCGGTCCCCGGCGGCGCCCTTTACTGGGACGGGAACGACCGGGCCGGCTCCCCCGTCTCCTCCGGGGTGTACATGGCCGTGCTGGAGGTGAACGGCCGGGTTCACAGGCTTGCTTTTTCCGTCATCCGCTGAAAGGTCTTTCATGAAATACGTCAGATACCTGATTTTTCCGGCTGTGGCGGCGTTCCTGGTTTTCACCGGAATGCTGGACCTTTCCACCCTTCCCTGGCGCGACGGCGACTTCCTGGCGTCCCTGGCCACGGTGCTCGTTTACCTTCTCTGGTCCCTCTTCGGAGACCGGGAGGGCTCGGATAGAACCGGCATCTACACGGTGCTGCTGGTGAGCGCCGTGGATTCGTTCCTGCTCCGGCTGACGGTGTTCCCGGGGCTCATGTTCGTGAGGTGGGCCGGGGTGGTTCTCCTGACCGGGGGCTGTATCGTGAGGGTGATGTCCCCCCGTTCCTCCGGGCTCCTCAGGGCCGGGAGGATCATGCAGCTCTCGGGGCTTCCCCTGGGTTTCGGCACCCTGGCGGGGCTGGCGGTGGCCCTGTTCCCCGGGCTGGTTTTCGCCCTGAAGGAGGATGCCGTCTGATGAAGGCGCTGGTTCAGAGGGTTTCCAGCGCTTCGGTCTCCGTGGACCGCCGCCGGGTGTCCTCCATCGGCGACGGCCTTCTGGCCCTGGTGAGTTTTCGGGAGGAGGATTCCCCGGAGGACCTGGACTGGATGAGGGACAAGCTACTGGGTCTCCGGGTGTTTCCGGACCGGGACGGGCTCATGAACCTCTCCCTGACACAGACCGGCGGTTCCATCCTGGTGGTGAGCCAATTCACCCTCCACGCCGACACCCGGAAGGGGAAAAGGCCCAGCTTCATCGGCGCCGCTTCCCCCGACACCGCCCGTATCCTGTACCGGGTGTTCATCGAGAAGCTCAGGGAAACCGGCGTAACCGTGGAGGAGGGGGTCTTCGGCGCCCACATGGACGTGGCCCTCGTGAACAGCGGCCCGGTGACCATCATGGTGGACTCCCCGTCGGAGCGCCGGAAGTGAGCCACTGGTACCCCTGGAAAACCCCCCTGGTTCTGGCCAGCCTCTCTCCCCGTCGGCGCAGCCTTCTGGAGGGCATCGGGGTGACGATGATAGTGCGCCCGTCGGGGGTGGTGGAGAACGACCTTCACGGAGCCCCGGGAGAGGTGGTGGAGGGCTGGGCCCTGAGAAAGGCGTCGGCGGTGGCGTCGGAATACCCCGAAAACCCCGTACTCGGGGCGGATACGATGGTTTTCCTGGACGGTGAACCCCTGGGCAAACCCCGGGACCCCCGGGAGGCGACGGAGATGCTGACGGCCCTGTCCGGCCGCACACACTCGGTGTTCGGCGGGGTATGTCTCGTCCTGGGTGGAAGCAGAAGGCTTTTTCACCGGGAGACCAGGGTCTCCTTCAGGGAATTGTCCCCCCGCGAGATCCGGGCCTACGTGGACTCCGGCGAACCCATGGACAAGGCCGGCGCCTACGGGGCCCAGGGGCTGGGCGGCCTGTTCGTCAGGGAGATAAGGGGCTGCTGGTTCAACGTGGTGGGGCTGCCCCTGCCGGAGGTCGTCACGGAACTCCATTCCCTGGCCCGGGAAAAGGGCCTTCGCTGAATACGGAAAGGGGGCGTCCGGAAACGCCCCCCCGGAACCCGTCGGCTGCTACCTCACCAGCGCGACCCGGCGGTTCTCGACCAGGCCGGAGTCGGTGACCAGCCTTACGATGTAGAGGCCCGTCTCCCGGACGACGGCACTGCTTGAGCCTCCGGCGGGGAAGCTCTGGACTATCCGTCCGCTGATGTCGTAAACGGACACGGTGCCGGTCTGCCCCTCGGGGAGCACGGAGGTCACCGTGAAGGGGCCGTCGGCGGGGTTGGGGCCACATGGAGCGCTGCGGAGCCCGGCAATCGGACGAAGGTATCTTCATATACGTCGGTGGAGTCGGGAAGATCCATGTAGTCGGCGTTGAGCACTTCCCTGGTTCCCGTGGCGCTCTGCACCCAGGTGACCACCCTGAGGTTGTCGAAGATGTGGAGCGGGGGCTTCAGGGTATAGGTGCCCATCAGGTTTACGGTGCAGGGGTACGGCTCCTCGAAGGTGATGACCCGCCCGGCGGTTCCCAGGGGCCGGGCCACGGGCAGCCACATCGGCTCCATGCCGGTGTATCCGCCCCAGCCGGAGCCTGAAGCGATCAGGTGTTCCTGTATGATGACGGACCAGACCTTGATCTGCCCGCTCACCCCCGGGTCCTGCTCCGCGATGAACCGGCTCCCGCGGACCGCATGGCGTCAGCGGGCGGGCCCGTCGTTGACATCCCCGATTTCCTTATCTATGAATTAGGCCCGGTTGCCTGGGGAGAGGTGTCCGAGTTGGTCGAAGGAGCACGGTTGGAAACCGTGTAGGGCGCTTGCGTTCTCGAGGGTTCGAATCCCTCCCTCTCCGCCAGGGGGCCGTGGGCGGTCGGCCCGGCACCCGGTTGCGGCTGGTGAGAAGAAAAAGTGAGGGGATAGATTTAGGGGGTTCGCATGTCAGATTCTTTCACCAGCGATACGTACGAAGCCCTCTGCAGGGATGCCGAGGGCTACCTCGCGAGGGGTCTCGCCGAGCAGGCCCGGGAACTGCTCCTCAAGGCCACGGATCTCATCGGCACCCGGCCAAGGGCCAGGAGCGTGCTGGCCGATGCCTGCATGAGCCTCGGGTTGTGGGATGAAGCCAGGGAGCAGCTCGAAGCGCTGTCCACCCTGGAAATCAATAACATTTACACCCATTTTCGTCTTGGTCAGGTGCTGGAAGAGCTGGGGGATCTCGAGCTTGCTCTGGATAACTACAAGGTAGTAGCCGATATAAACCCGGAGCACCACGGTGCCCGGACGGCCATCGCCAGGATTGACAGGAAGGCCCCCCTGGACAAGCCGGAGGAGGCGGTTCCGGTGGCCGACGGGGCCCAGGTGTTTCCGGACCTTCCCGGGTCCGATGATGTTTTCGCCGGAGAGGCCGCCGGGGTGGACAGGCTTCTGGAGGACATGGGCATGAATGGGAAGCCCAGAGACGAGGGGGTGTCGGAGCTGCTCTCCAACATGGGCATTTCCGCCGAGGACCGGAAGCGGGAGGAACCGAAGCCCGCCATGGACCTGGATGCCATCTTCGGAACCTCCACATCCGGCGTGGAGGAGGAGGGCAGGGAAGGCCTTTCGGAGGTCTTCCGGCAGGCGGCGGACCTTGCCCAGCCCCTGGACGAACAGGATTCCCCGCCAATCGAGGTGGTTTTCGGCTCCGAGGAACGGGCCCCGGAGAGTGAAGGGACGGTGGACTTTGCCGCCCTGTTCTCGTCCCCGGAGCCTGCCCCGGTTTCCGAGCCCCCCGCCGTCGAAGAGGAACCGCCGCTGGTGGAGCTTCAGGCTGAGGAACCGCCGGAGAAACAGGAAGCGGCCGATCTGTCGGCGGTGTTTGCTGCGGACGGTGGAGAGACCGGCGTTGCCGTGGAGCCGCCCGTCATGGCTGAGGCCGATCTGTCAGCGGTATTCGCGGCGGCCGGTGAAAAGACCGGTGGTGCCGAAGAACCGCCCGTCATGGCCGAGGCCGATCTGTCAGCGGTGTTCGCTAAGGACGGTGGAGAGGCCGGCGTTGCCGAGGAACCGCCCGCCATGGCCGAGGCCGATCTGTCGGCGGTGTTCGCGGCGGACGATGAAGAGACCGGAGTCGCATTCGATGGGGAAGCCCCGACCGAAGCCGGGGATGACGGGGAGCCTTCGCTCCGGCTCCGGGAGGAAGCGGATCTGACGACCGTACCGGATGCCGATGCCGGGCCGGGCCCGGAAACGCCTGCGAAAGCCGATGCACCCTCGGCGGCCGGATATGTTGTCCATCAGGCGGAAAACCTCGGGATTCCGGTTATGCAGCTTCATTCCGGATCGGTGCGCATCGGGTCCGGGTTCCTCCTGGCCATGGACGAGGGGATTGATGCTCTTGCGGACGGAGACGGCGTAACCCGGCTCACCGGAACCGGAACGGTTCTTTTGGGGCAGGGTTACGGGTCACCGGTCGTTTTCCCCTACACCCCGGAAATGACGGCCAGGTACGATATGCTTGCCGTCCGGCCGGACGGAATCGGGCACGAACCCCTGGGCTTCGCTGCGGTTCCCTCCCTGGCCGTGCTCCGGGGGGATGCCGTGGGGGATCTGGTGTTTTTCTGCGCCGGGAGAACCAGAACAATCCGGCTGCATTGCGGTATGAAGGTCCGGGCCGGGGCGCTGGTGGCCGCCGATTGCGATATTCGGGTAAAGGAGTTGCCCGAAGAATGGCTGTGGGTCTCTGGAGAGGGAAGGGTGCTCCTGTCCAGCTGATCCGTTGATTCGGACTGTTTGATCGGGTGGCGTGGGGATGTAGCTCAGTTGGTAGAGCGCTGCCTTCGCAAGGCAGAGGCCAGCGGTTCGATCCCGCTCATCTCCACCACCCCTTCGGTGAACCGGGGGTTCTATGAACAACGGCAGCACGGCTCAGCCGTCGTGTACGGGAGCTTGGAAGGTTCAACCCGGGCGCAGCAGACTCCAACGCAGAATCTGTGCAGACGGTTACGTCGGCGAGTATCCCTACGCCGGCGTGGTGGTTGTGGCGGAGGGGCTGGAACCTGATGAAGACCCTTCCGCCGAGATTGCGGTGAACACCGTCAGGGATGTTTTCGCGGAGGGGGTGGCCTACGGCATCGAGGAGGCCCTGGCCGACGCCTTCAGGGAGGCTGCCGACATAATCCGCCGGGACGGCCTTGCCGGTTGCAGTGCGGCGGCGGTGGCCTACTGCGGTACCCACGCCTGGTTTGTCTCCACCGGGGCCTGCCGGGTTGTCAAGATAGAGCCCGAGTCGGCCGCCGTACTGGCCGCGGACGACTCCGAGGCCGCCTCGTCCGGTATGGGGAGAGACCACCCGGAGTATTCCAGGAAGGTTCGGGAGCTTTCCCGCTGGCTCGGAAGCGACAGGAACGTATTCGAGACGGGGCACTCCCGGATCGGGCCGGACAGCCTGATTCTGGCCGCAACTCCCGGTGTCTGGATGCACATGAAGGACGGCGGTCTCGCCCGCCGGGGCGCGGGGAAGAACCTCGAGGGCTGGCTGAACGGGACGATCAGGGAAACCCGGACGGCTTACCGCCGTCAGGGCGGAGCCGCCGCCGCGGCCTGCTGCAACGCTTGCGCCGGGGAGAGAGTCTCCGTGCTTCCCTTCGTCGGGGTTACGGCGATGATCATCCTTGGGATTCTGCTCGCGACGGGGGTTTTTGACTCCGGAGGCTCTTCCGGCGAGGCGCACTCCATCTTCAACGCGGGCGATACCCCTGTCCGGGAGGTGGTGATGCCCCTGGAAACCGACTCTTCCTCCCGTTTCTGGAGCTATTCCCGGCTTTCCGAGCTGGCCGCGGACTCCGCGGAGGCCCAGCCCGACCTGTCGGCGAGCCTTCCCCTGGCGGGGGTGCTGGCGGGTGGGGAGACGGCGTCTTTCTCCCCGGACACCTTTGCCCTGGCCGGTAACCCGAATCCCGACATGCGGTGGGAGAATTACCAGCCCGGCATATACCCTCTGGCCGGGGACACCGCTGCTGTGTTCCTGGCGGAGATCCTCTGGGAAAAATACCCCGAACTTCCGGTGATCCCGCTTTCCACGATAATAACCGTGAGGGAAGCCGATGTGGCGTCGGTATCGCCGTGGCTCAGGGATCTGGAACCCGGCTCGGCAGCCGGGGTGGGGGTGGTGGTGGAAACCGGCAGCAGTGTCGCCGGCGGAGCTTCATGGATCAGGAACTATCCCGTTTTCGTAAACGGAAACCGTTCCAATCAGAGCCTGGCGGGGGGCTTTCTTGGTGATTCGGTGCCGGGGCTTCCCCTGGGCGGCAACGACTCCTGCTACAGAATTTTGATAATTCCCTGACCCGCCCCTCCCCTTTGCACTATATTCGAGGCGTCGTCGGCCGTCGGGCCGGCGGCGGCACCCGGGCACAAGGGAACGGAGCCCGCGCGGCGAAAGCCCGCGAACCCGGTCAGGGCCGGAAGGCAGCAGCCGTAAGCGGTGTCCTTCGGGTGACGCGGCCACTCCGTTTCCGCCCGGGTGTTCCATGTCCGGCGGAGTTCCGATGGGCCCTTTCGAAGGGAGAGTGCATGAGTTACCTCGTCTTCGCCCGGAAATGGCGCCCGATGACCTTTTCGGAAGTTGTGGCCCAGGAACACATCACCGTGACCCTTCAAAACGCCATCTCCTCGGGACGCATCGGGCACGCCTACCTGTTTTCGGGCCCCCGGGGCGTGGGGAAGACCACCACCGCCAGGATCCTCGCGAAGGGGCTGAACTGCGAGAAGGGGCCCACCCCGGAGCCGTGCCTGGAATGCTCGGCCTGCCTTCAGATCGCCGCCGGTTCCCACATGGATGTGCTGGAAATAGACGGAGCCAGCAACCGGGGGATAGACGAAATCCGTGATCTTCGCGAGAAGGCCCGGTACGCCGCCGCCGCCGGGGGCTACAAGGTGTACATCATTGACGAGGTGCACATGCTCACCAAGGAGGCCTTCAACGCCCTGCTGAAAACCCTGGAGGAGCCTCCGGAGAAGGTGATCTTCATCTTTGCCACCACCGAGCCGAGAAAGGTGCCCGCCACGATTCTCAGCAGGTGTCAGAGGTGCGATTTCCGGAAGATTCCGTTCCGGACAATGGCGGATTACATATCCACCGAAGCCTCACGGGAGGGGATAACCGTTACCCGGGACGCTCTGGGGCTGGTGTGCAGAGCCTCGGGCGGCAGCATGAGGGACGCCCTGTCCCTGATGGACCAGCTGGTTAGTTTCGCGGGCGACCGGATAACGGTGGACACCGTGTCCGGGCTTCTGGGACTGGTGGAAACGGACCTGCTGGCCGGAGTGGCTTCGGCGGTGCTCTCCTCGGACGCCCCGACGGCCCTGGATCTGCTGGAGGAGGCGTCCCGGAGAGGGTACGGCGTGGAGGAGTTCACCGAGGCCTTCCTGGGTTTCCTCAGGAACATGATGCTGGCCGCCGCCGGCGCCGAAAAGGGGATATCCGACCTGTCGGAAAGCGAGATGGAGACGGTGAGGGCCTGTGTGGCCGGCGTTCCGGACATCGCGGTGCTCAACGTCCTCCGGATCGTGGCCGGCGCTTCAGCCCAGATCCGGGAGGGGGCCGACCCCGGGATCACCATCGAGGGCGCCCTTCTTACGGCGGCGAGGCTTTCCAGCGTCTTCGAGCTGGACAACCTGCCCCGGGTGAAGGTTGACATCCCCGCCCCGGCGGTCTCTCCGCCGGAAAGGCCGTCACCGAAAGCCGCCCCGGCGGTCTCTCCGCCGGAAAGGCCGTCACCGGAAGCCGCCCCGGCGATCCCTCCGCCGGAAAGGCCGTCACCGAAAGCCGCCCCGGCGGTCTCTCCGCCGGAAAGGCTGTCACCGGAAGCCGCCCCGGCGGTCCCTCCGCCGGAAAGGCCGTCACCGAAAGCCGCCCCCGGTGATTCCGGCCCCGACCCCGATCCTCCCGTTGCCGGGGAGCCCCGGGAAAAGGGGCCGTCTCCGGAGCCTCCGCCGCCTGCCCGGGGGGACGGTGACGCCGTCAGGAAGAAGGAGAACGAAGATATCAGGGAAATAGCCGGGCTTTTCGATCTGATACCGGAACCCGGCGGAGAAGGGGTGCGCGGTGAACCGTAAGATGCGGGACATGATGGTTCAGGCCCGGAAGATGCAGTCGGGGATGATGAAGGTCCAGGAGGAACTGGCGGCGGCCTCCGTCGAGGGGACCTCCGGAGGCGGGATGGTTACCGCGGTGGTGAGCGGTCAGGGTGAACTCAGGGAAATACGGATATCCCCCGAAGTGGTTGATCCTTCCGATGTGGAAATGCTGGAGGATCTTATCCTCGCGGCGGTCAAGGATGCCGTGGACAGGAGCCGGGAGCTGGCCCGGGAAAGGATGAGCGGCCTGGGGATGCCCCAGGGGCTGGGAGACCTTTTTTGACCGGCTCTCCGGTGGACCGTCTGGCCGACGCCCTGGCCAAGCTTCCGGGCATCGGCAAAAAAACCGCACTCAGGCTCGCCTTCGCCCTGGTGAACGACAGCGGGCTTTCCGAGGAACTGGCGACGCTTCTGTCCGATACGGCGAAGAACGTCCATGAATGTCCCCTCTGCCGGAACCTCACTCTGGACCCGGTCTGCGATGTCTGCGAAAACGCATCCAGGACGGAGTCCATCTGTGTGGTCCATACCCCGGCGGACATGAGGTCCATAGAGGATACCGGCCTCTTCCGGGGAACCTATTTCGTACTCCACGGAAGCCTTGCCCCCCTGGACGGGGTGGGCCCCAAGGAGCTGGGGATACCGGCGCTTCTGGACAGGGTCGTCGGGGTGAAGGCCTCGGAGGTGATCCTCGCCCTGGATTCCACCACCGAGGGCGAAGCCACCTGCGCGTACATAGCCAGGGCCATCGAGAACCTTGGAGTGCCGGTGACCCGCCTGGCCAGGGGGCTTCCCCCGGGGGCGCTGGTGGAGTACGCCGACGCCTTGACCCTGAGTCAGGCGCTGAAGGGGCGCAGCCGGGTCTGATGGGCATGAACTGGCCCAACCGGCTTACCATCTCCAGAATAATCATGGCCCCGGTATTCATGGGTCTGCTGCTGTCCGACCGCCCCGGTTGCAGGTACGCCGCCTTTGCGGTTTTTCTCGTAGCCAGCCTCACCGACCTGGTGGACGGATACCTGGCCCGCAAACACGGTTGGGTTTCGAACCTGGGGAAGTTCCTGGATCCCCTGGCGGACAAGCTGCTGGTGAGCCTGGCCTTCATCGGCCTCGCCCAGTTGTCCATGGTGCCCGTATGGGCGGTGTACGTGGTGGTGGGCAGGGAACTCCTGGTCACGGGCCTGCGTTCCATAGCCGCCTACGCCGGAGTTCTGATACTGCCGTCCGGGCTTGGCAAACTAAAGGCGGCCATGCAGATGATCGTTGTGCTCTTCTATCTCCTGGCGGCGGTGCTGGAAACCGGCGGGGGCGGGTTTTCTCCGACGGTCATGACCGTCGGGTGGTGGGTCATGACCGCCTCGGTGGCCGTGACCCTGGTTTCCGGGCTGCATTACCTCTGGGTCAACCGTCGGATCGTCTGGAGGCTGGGGCTGTGAGGAAAGCCCTCGCGTTCGCCGGGGCCGCCCTGGCCACCTGCCTGGGTTCCGGGTATTTCCCCCTGGCGCCGGGCACCGTGGGCAGCATCCTTGGGGCCGTCGCCTTCGCAGCGGCGGGGCCCTGGAGGGCGCACCTGCTGGCGCCGGTCATTGTTCTTGCCTGGGTCGGCTGCTTCTACGGGAGGAGGGCCTGGGGCAGGGACCCTGCCCGGGTGAACGCCGACGAGTTTGCGGGCTGCTGGGTGGCGTGCCTTGCCGCCCCGGCTTCCTGGGGCATCTGGGGTCTCGCTTCGGCCCTGGTTTTGTTCCGGGTGACGGATGTGCTGAAGCCGTGGCCGGTATCGCTGCTGGACAGGATCGATTCCCCCTGGGGGATTCTCCTGGACGACCTGGCCGCGGGGGCGCTTTCCGGGGCGGTTCTCCTGGCGGCGGGGCGGCTCCTGCCGTGGTGACGCCTGAAAGGACCGTTCTACTGGCGGTTGGGGACGAGCTTCTCACGGGGTGCACCAGGGACTCGAACCTTCACTCTCTGGGGGGGATCCTGGGAAGCTGGGGTCTTCCCCTCCTGGAAGCCAGGGTGGTGCCGGACCGTACCGGGGCCATTGCCGCCGCGGTGACCGGGCTGCTGGCTCCGGGCACCCTCCTGGTGACCACCGGCGGGCTGGGCCCCACCCCCGACGACATCACTCTCCAGGGGGTGGCGGCGGCCCTGGAGCT
>JAKPTG010000050.1 GCA_029571005.1 Candidatus Fermentibacterota bacterium | reverse complement strand
CCCGGAGGCTCCCAAAGCCGATAACGACCGGGTTGATCTTCTCGTCTGAGTGTCTCGGCGCGCCGATTGCTGGTTTTGCGGATGAATGAAAAGCACGATGCGGAGCGATTTCAGGTCCGCGGTGCGGGACTATCTCTACCTTCTGGATAAAGGGTACCCCCAAACACCCGCGGTGAGCCTGGTGGGGGACCGTTACCGTCTGCCCGGAACGGAACGGATCATGCTGATCCGCGGTCTCTGCCCCACGGGAAAAGCCCGGGAGCGCCGGAGCAAACTCACCGCGGTCCCCCCTTCCCCCGAGGTCTGTCTGGACGGCTACAATGTCCTCTTCACGATTCTGAATTACCGGCAGGGAAAAAGGCTCTTCATCGCCTCCGACGGCTTTCTGCGGGACGCGGGGGGGCTGCACGGCCGGGTGCGGGACCAGGACCTTCTGGCCGACATAGCCCGGGACCTCGTGGGTTTCCTGCGCCTCCGGCGGGTGGAAAAAGCGCTCGTTCTTCTGGACGCGCCGGTGTCCCGGAGCGGGGAGCATGCGGCCCTGTTTCGGGAGCTGTTGGCCGGGGCCGGCCTCGCCGGGGGATGCGAGGTCTGCGCCTCCGCCGACGGCCGCCTCAAGGCGCTGAACCCTCCCTGCCCCGCCACCTCCGACACGGGGATCATCGACGCCCTTCCCGGCCCGGTCTACGACCTGGCCCGGGACTACCTGGAGACGAACCACTCTCCGGTGTTCTACGCCTTTCCCTCCGGGGGTTCAGGGCCGCAGGAAATCCAGGACGATCCGTAACATCCTCCGGACAGGTTCGGCGGCGCCCCAGAGGAGCTGATCCCCCACGGTGAAGGCGGTGAGGAACCGGGGGCCCATCTTCATTTTATGGATCCTGCCCACGGGGATGGCCAGGGTTCCGGAGACCGCCGCGGGGGTCAGGTGTTTCAGGGTCTCTTCCTTCGTGTTGGGGACCACCCGGACCCAGGGGTTGGAGCCGGCGATGATCCGCTCCGCCTCCTCCAGGGGAATGTCCCTGTTCAGCTTTATGGTGAGCCCCTGGCTGTGGCAGCGCATGGCCCCCACCCGGACGCAGATGCCGTCCACGGGGATGGGGTTCTTCAGCCCCAGAATCTTGTTGGTTTCGGCGAAGCCCTTCCACTCCTCCCGGGTCTGACCATCCTCCACTGCCTTGTCGATCCAGGGGATCAGACTCGCCGCCAGCGGGACGCCGAAGTTCCCGGCGGGCATCTCCGGGCCCCGAAGGGTCTGGGTGACCCGCCGGTCGATGTCCAGGATGGCGGAAGAAGGGTCCCGCAGCAGGTCTTCCACCGGTCCGTGCAGGGCTCCCATCTGCTCCAGAAGCTCCCGCATGTTCCGGGCCCCCGCCCCGGAGGCGGCCTGGTAGGTCATGGCGGAAACCCATTCCACCAGGCCCTCCCGGAACAGGCCTCCCACCGCCATCAGCATCAGACTGACGGTGCAGTTGCCTCCGATGAAGTCCTTTACGCCGGCCTTGAGCCCGGCGTCGATGACCTCTCGGTTCACCGGGTCCAGAACGACGATGGAGTCCTTCTCCATCCGGAGGGCGGACGCCGCGTCGATCCAGTAGCCCGTCCAGCCCGCCTCCCGGAGCCGGGGGTAGACTTCCCGGGTGTACTCGCCCCCCTGACAGGAGACCAGGATATCCTGCTCCGTCAGGGCCCCGATGTCGAAGGCGTCCCGGAGGGCGCCGGTTTCGGTCCCCACCTCGGGACCCCTGCCCCCCGCCTGGGAGGTGGAGAAAAAAACGGGTCTGAACCCGGAGAAATCCTTTTCCGCCCGCATCCTTTCCATGAGGACCGAGCCGACCATTCCGCGCCAGCCGATGAAGCCCACACCGAGCATACGTTTCACCTCACTTCCGAATCTGAGTCATATATACGCAAATAAACTGACTGAATCAATCGGGAAAGATCATTCCGCCGCCGATTCGCTTCCCTTATGCCCCACCACCCGCAGATGCAGCTCCTCCAGCTGACTCTCCTGCACGAAAGAGGGGGAGTCATCCATGGGGGAGACGCCGAGGGTGTTCTTCGGGAAGGCGATGACCTCCCGGATGCTGCCTTCGCCGCACATCAGCATCACCAGCCGGTCGAAGCCCGGGGCTATGCCCCCGTGGGGGGGCGGCCCGTAACGGAAGGCGTTGAGCAGGAAGCCGAAC
>JAKPTG010000045.1 GCA_029571005.1 Candidatus Fermentibacterota bacterium | reverse complement strand
GGGAGAGCGCGGCGCTGGTGATAGACCATGTGCAGCAGGGGACCAGGCTGGCCAGGAAGTACCACCTCCCTCCGGAGGTCATAGACATCATCCGGGAACACCACGGCACCGGAAGAACCATGAGTTTTCTGGTGAAGGCCAGGAATGGGGCGGCGCCCGGGGAGACGATAGACGAGGCGGCCTTCAGGTATCCGGGCCCCAAGCCAAGAAGTATAGAGGCTGCTCTGGTGATGATCGCCGACTCGGCCTCCAGCGCCGTGAGGATGCTCAAGGACAAGAATGAAATCGCCCTCACGGTGAAACGAACGATCCGGGAAAAGGACGACGACGGCCAGTTCGATCAGTGCGGGCTGACCAGGTCCATGCAGGATGATGTCTGGCATATTTTCCTGGACATTCTGCTGAAAACCGAGTACGAAAGGGTGAAGGACTATCCCCATGGCTCATGACGGCCCTTCGTCCCTCGTGGTGGAGGTGGTTCTGAAGGAGCCTTCTCCGGTCCTTGCTGGCCTCCGGGACCGCCTGGAGGGTTTCATGGGAGGGCGGGGGAGGATCGAGGTGGTGCTCTGCGACCCGGGGATGATGCGGATGCTGAACCGGCGTTTCAGAATGCTGGACAAACCCACGGACGTGCTCACCTTCGACCTGTCGGATCCCGGTGGTCCTCCCGAGGGAACCATCTTCGTGGACGGCCGTCTGGCGCCGCCCCTTTCCGAGGTTCTGGAGAGGATAGTGCACGGATGGCTCCATCTGCAGGGCTTCAGCCATCACACCCCCGACGAGGCCCGGGAGATGGAGCTGCTCACCGACCGCTACATGGAGGGAATAGGGGAATGAACCCGCTGTACGCCGGCATTCTGCTGGCGGGTCTTCTGACCACCGCATCATCGTCGGCCGCCAGGGCCGCACTGCCGGGGCTGGTGGAGGAGCGGGGCAGGGATCCCGCCCAGAGGAGGAGGGAGGCGGGGGCCAGGCTGAGGGTTCTCTGGCTGTCCAGGGTGGTGGGCCTTGTTCTGACCGGATCCGGTTGCGCCCTTTTAGCCTTGAACTCCGGAGCGTTGTCGCTCCGGAAATGGCTCATCCTCGCCGGCTCGTCGGTGCTTCTTGCGGAGGCGCTGCCGGCATGGCTGGCCCACCGCAATCCGGAGCGGGCCGCCGGGATACTGAAGTTTCCCATGGTCATTCTCAGGGTGGTCTTCACCCTTCCCGCAGGGCTTTTCCTGGGGAGGAACAGAGCCGGCGACAACCTCCCCGAGGAATGGGCGTTCACCCCGCCGGACATCATGTGGCTGGAGCAGAGACGGGAAAAGAGCGATGCCGACGACCTGGAGAAGGAGCAGGAGATGGTGGACTCGGTGCTGAACTTCTCCGACAAGATAGTCCGGGAGGTGATGGTTCCAAGGATAGACATGGTCTGCCTTCCCCTGTCGGACGACCTGGCGGCCACGGTGGACAGGGTCCGCAAGGCGGGGCATTCCCGAATCCCGGTTTACCGGGAGAAGGTGGACGATATCGAGGGGGTTCTGTACACCAAGGATCTGCTGGACATCCTGGCACAGGGAGACCGGGAGTTCAGAATGAAGGACGTTCTCAGGGAGGCCTATTTCGTTCCGGAGTACAAACGGATAGACGAACTCTTCAGGGAGTTCCAGGCTCACAGGATCCACATGGCCATCGTGGTGGACGAGTACGGGGGCACTGCGGGAATAGTGACCATGGAGGACCTGGTGGAGGAGGTGTTCGGGGAGATCCGGGACGAGTACGACACCGAGTCGCCCCTTTCCTTCTCCTTGGGCCGCGGGGTCTTCCGGGTGGACGGCAGGCTTCCCGTGGATGAACTGAACGACCTTCTGGACGCTTCGTTCCAGGAGGACGACGACTACGAGACCGTGGCGGGCCTGGTTTACAGGCAGCTCGGTCACATTCCGCGTCCGGGTGAGGCCGTGAGGGTGGAAGGGTACGTCTTCACCGTGGAAAAGGTGAGGGCCCAGCGGATTCTGCTGCTCAAGGTGGCCCCTGAGGAAAGGGCCGATTGAGGCTTAGCACCCCGGCTTTCGTCCTGAGGCGGGTGCGCTGGAGCGAGTCATCGCTTATACTCACCCTTTACTCCCTTGATCTCGGAAGGGCAAGCGCCATGGCCAGGGGCGCCCTGAGACCCAAGGGCTCCTTTCTGGGCCGGGTGGAGCTGTTCTCGGAGGGGGAGTACACCCTGTCCCGCAGGGAAGGGCGGGAGATGGACACGGCCGTCGAGGTCTCGGTGGTGAGGCACCGGGAGGGGCTCCGGGGGAATCCCGCCGCCTTCGCGGGGGCGGGGGTTTTCTCGGAGTGGCTCCTGTCCGTGGTGAGCCACGGAAACGAGCCCTCCGAACCTGTTTACCATTTGCTGGGCCTGGTCTTCAGCCTGCTGGAGGAGGGCCTGCCCCCGTTGCCGGTGATATGCGGGGGAGTTCAGAGGCTGCTGGCCCTGTCCGGACACGGGATGACGGTGGACCGCTGCGCCGTATGCGGCGGCAGCCCGGGAGAGTCCCCCCGATGGAACCCTCTGGAAGGAGGTGCCGTCTGCGGGGGGTGCCGCCCCGGGGCCCCCCGGGTGCTCCCCGGGATTCTCGAGTTCCTGTCCAGGTCGGCGGAGACTTCGCTGGACAGAGCGGCAAGGGTGAGGTTGTGGCCGGGAGGCTACCGGCAGTGTCTCGGCCTTCTCAGGGAGTACACCGAGGCGCACATCGAGAAGAGAATGCCCGTGAAGGCGCTTCGTACCATGGAGGACATGCTTGATGCTACCTGAAACGGAACAGGAATCCCGGGAGCGGGACCTGATGCGGGACGTGATAAGCCTTTGCAAGAGGCTGGGATTCGTTTACCCCTCGGGAGAGATATACGGCGGCCTTCAGTCGGCCTGGGATTACGGCCCTCTGGGGGTGGAGTTGAAGCGGAACATAACCGACCTCTGGTGGAACGAGATGGTGCGCACCAGGAATGACGTGGTGGGCGTGGATTCGGCGATAATCACCCACCCGAGGGTATGGGAGGCTTCCGGGCACCTGGGGAACTTCCACGACCCCCTGGTGGACTGTCGGCGGTGCAAAGGCAGGTTCAGGGCCGACCAGGTGACGGGCGCCGTCTGCCCCGAGTGCGGCGGAGAGCTCACCGAGCCCAGGGATTTCGGATTGATGTTCAAGACCTTCATGGGCCCCGTGGAGGACGATACGGCGGTGGTTTACCTCAGGCCCGAGACCTGCCAGCCCATCTTCACCCATTTTCAGAACATCGTGACCTCCACGCGGCTCACCGTTCCCTTCGGCGTGGCCCAGGTCGGCAAGGCCTTCAGAAACGAGATCACCGTGAGAAACTTCATCTTCCGGAGCCGGGAGTTCGAGCAGATGGAGATGGAGTTCTTCT
>JAKPTG010000027.1 GCA_029571005.1 Candidatus Fermentibacterota bacterium | reverse complement strand
GGCCCCAAGGGCCAGACCCGCCAGCAGGGCGGCGGGTAGAAGATGTCTCAAGTTTTTACGCCTTCCGGGATTCTCGCTTCCTCGGTGTGGAGGGTAAGCTTCTCTCCCCCGCAGGAAACCGTGACTCTCGCTCCCGGGGCGATATCGCCCCGGATCAGGGCATCGGTAAGGGGGTCTTCCAGGTACTGCTGGATGACGCGCTGAAGGTGCCTGACCCCGGCCTCGGGGTTGAAGCCCCGGTCCGCCAGGAAGTCCATGGCGGAATCGTCCACCGACAAGGCCACCTTCAGGCCGGACAGTCTCTCCCGGGTCTCCTCGAGCTGAAGGTCAACGACGGCCCTGACGTGGGAACGCTCCAGCCTGTTGAACACCACCACCTCGTCAAGCCGGTTCAGGAACTCCGGGGGGAATATCCGCCGGGCTTCCTCGATCACCGACCCCTCGGACGCCTCCGCGGGGGCGAAGCCCACCGTGGGAGCCCCGGAGCCGCGGACGTTTCCCGTCATTATGATGATGGTGTTCCGGAAATCAATCTTGCGGCCTATGCTGTCGGTCATGGTACCGTAATCCATGACCTGCAGCAGCATGTTGAACAGATCCCCGTGGGCCTTCTCTATCTCGTCCAGAAGCACCACGGAGTAGGGACGCCGCCGAACCTTCTCGGTGAGCTGGCCCCCCTCGTCGTAACCAACGTACCCCGGCGGGGCGCCCACCAGCCTGGACCCGGAAAAACTCTCCTGGTACTCGCTCATGTCAATCCGGACAAGGGAAAGGCTGTCTCCGAATATCAGTTCCGCCAGGGCGGCGGCGGTGGCCGTCTTACCCACCCCGGAGGGCCCCAGGAACAGGAAACACCCGGTGGGTCTGTCCGGAGACCGGAGCCCGACCTGGCCGCGGCGAATGGCCCGGGCTATGACGGCGATGGCCCGCTCCTGCCCCACTATCCTCGAGGCGAGCCGCCGCTCCAGGCCGGCAAGTCTGGAAAAATCGCTCTCCCCCATCCTGCTGATGGGGATCCCGGTCATCGAGGAAACCACTGCGGCCACATCCTCATGGGTTATGGTGGCCGGTGTCATGGTTTCCATCCACTGCCGTCTTCCCGTCTCTATGGCGGAGGCAATCCTCTGCATCTCGTTCTTGATATCGTTGACCCTCAGGAGATTGCGCTTTTCCAGCTCCAGCTCCATCTCCATTTCCAGGGCCGACAGCGTCCGGTGCATCTCCAGCAGGCTCTCGGGGCTGCGGGTGCTCTCCGAGTGGGCTCTGGCGCCGCTCTCGTCCATGACGTCAATGGCCTTGTCCGGAAGAAAACGGCCGCTGATGTAGCGGTCCGCCAGCACCGCACACGCCCTGATCGCTTCCGGAGTGTAGTTGGAGTTATGGTGCCTGGCGTACCTGGGCTCCAGCCCCTCGAGGATACTCACCGTGAGTTCGACGCCGGGAGGGTCCACCGGTATCGGCTGGAAACGGCGCTCCAGGGCGCCGTCCTTCTCTATGCGCCTCCTATACTCGTCCAGGGTGGTGGCGCCGATGCACTGGAACTCCCCCCGGGCCAGGGACGGTTTCAGCAGGTTGGCCGCGTCCATGGCGCCCTCGGCGCCGCCGGCCCCGACTATGGTGTGTATCTCATCTATGAAGAGGATCACGTCTCCCGAATCCCGGACCTCCTTGAGAAGCACCTTCAGCCGTTCCTCGAACTGTCCGCGGTATTTGGTGCCCGCGAGAACCCCAGCCATGTCCAGAGCAAGTATCCTCTTGCCGTGCAGCATCATGGGAACAGCGGCCTCCACCATGCGCCGGGCGAGCCCTTCCACTATGGCGGTCTTCCCCACCCCGGGCTCCCCGATAAGGACCGGGTTGGACTTCTTTCTGCGGCACAGCACCCTGATGAGCCGGTCGATTTCCCGGTCCCGGCCTATGACCGGGTCGAGAAGACCCTTCCGGGCCATGGCGGTCAGATCCCGGCAGAAGTACTCCAGCGCCGACACCTGCTGTTCCTGATGGCTCTCCGACCTCCCGGTGACGGGGAGGGACCTCACCTCACGCTCCGCCCTGCTGAAGGTGACGCCGGCCTCCCAGAGTATCTCCCCCGCAACGGTGGTCTCCACGGCGGCCACCGCCAGAAGCAGGTGTTCCGTGCCCACATTTGGGGAATCATGGTTCTGGGCGAGCCTTCCGGCCTCCTGGAGTATCCTCCTGGCCCTCTCGGTCCACTCCAGCTCGTGCCGGTCCACCGATACGGGGAGCCTGCCCCCCCTGATCCGGTTCTGGACCCTGAGCCTGAGTTCCGCGGTGTTCACCCCGAGCCGGGCGAGGACCAGGGAGGCGGTGGAGCCGTCC
>JAKPTG010000024.1 GCA_029571005.1 Candidatus Fermentibacterota bacterium | reverse complement strand
TGGAGCACCGGCCGCCCGCCAAGAAGGGTGAACTGCTTGGGGACCGGGCCGCCGAAACGGGTGCCCGCACCGGCGGCGGTCACCACCGCGCCCCAGTTCCGGGGGCGGGGCATCAGTCCCTGTCCTCCTCCACGGCCTCCGGAGCCTCTTCTTCGGGTTTTTCCAGAGCGGCGAACACCATGGTGCCTCCCGAAGCCCTGAAGGTGGTATGGGCCTGGACACCGACATCGTTGCCTATCTGTCCGGCGGCTTCGTCCACAACCACCATGGTGCCGTCGGAGAGAAAGCCCACTCCCTGGCCGGCCCCCCTGCCCTTCTTCTGAATTCTGACCGTGAGCTTTTCCCCGGGAAGCACCACCGCCCGCCCTGCGGCTCCCACTTCGTCCAGGCGGATCACATGGATACCCTCCCGCTCCGCGGTATCCAGGAGGGACTCGTCCGAGGAGATGAAGGCCGCTCCGGACTGACGGAGCCACTCGAGCATCCGGTGCTTCTCCCTCTCCCCATCGCCGAAGTCCCGGTATTCGAGCATGCCCCCGGCCTTCCCCACTGCCTCCTCGAGCCTCTGAAGGGTTTCGGTGCCCCTGCGCGCCCGGCCCCTGGACACCGTGTTCCTGCTCTTCTGAAGGGTCTCGAGGCCGGCCTTCACCGAGGCGGGAACCGTAAAGGGCCCCGGGAGGATCCCCGTGAGGGCAAGGTCCGCAACCCGGCCGTCTATCAGAGCGTTCAGGTCAACCACCACCGGCATGTGAAAGAGGGAGCCCGGCTCATCCTCCACCTTCAGCAGGTTCAGCTTCCTTCCCTTTGTGAGCGCCGCCCTGGAGAACACGTAGGCCAGGGCCAGGGGCACCAGCACCAGCAGATCGGCCCCCCCGGCCCTGAGCCGTATGTTTCCGACGTGCAGAACCAGCATGATCAACAGGCCGATGACCAGCCCCAGGAACGTTCCGGCGGTGATGTACACGAACCTGTCGGCCTGCAGTCCCACCACCAGCCTCTCGAGCACGAGGGCAAAAACCCCGATCGCTATTCCAGCGAATCCCATCCAGAAGCACTTGGACGACGTGAAGGGGCTGTCCGTAGCCAGGGTGCCCGCCAGTCCCAGAACCAGGACGAAAACCAGCCTGCTCTCCCAACCGCTTTTTTTCAGAGCCATCCTTCTCCCTTTTCATCCAGAAGCTCCCCGATGGCGGCGGACAGACGCTGGAATCCCGGTGCCCCGTTCTTCTCAGCCTCGGTATCCTCCCTGGCACCCGCAAGGGTGGAAAAACCCAGGTTTACCGCCTCCGTGAATCTCCTGCCGTAACCGGCCACCGGCCGTACCTCTCCACCGAGCCCTACCTCGCCGCACACCGCGATGCCCTTCCTTACCGTCCTGTCCAGACGACTGGAAGCCACCGCCAGGCAAACCGCAAGATCGGCCCCGGGATCCCCGAGGGTGAATCCCCCGGCAACATTCACAAAAACGTCCTGACTGTCCAAATCCACACCGCACCTGCGCTCCAGCACCGCCAGGAGCATTGCCAGACGGGAGGTGTCGAAGCCGGAGGTGCGCCTCTGGGGGTAGCCGAACCTGGTCGGACTCGTAAGGGCCTGCACCTCTACGAGGAACGGCCTGGAGCCCTGCAAGACCGCGGCTGGAACCGATCCGGGCACCCTCTCGCTCTCCCTTCGGAGAAAAAGCCCGGAGGCGTCGGCCACCCCGGACAGCCCCCTGGACCCCATCTCGAAAACCCCCAGCTCGTTGGTGCCGCCGAAACGGTTCTTCACCGCCCGGAGCAGCCGGTACTGGCGGGAAGAATCACCCTCGAAGTACACCACCGTATCCACCAGGTGTTCCAGCACCTTGGGCCCCGCCAGGCTCCCATCCTTTGTGACGTGCCCCACCACGAAGGCGGTGACCCCCCTCGGTTTGGCAAGGTTCACCAGGGCGGAGGCGCAGTGCCGCACCTGGGAGACGGAACCCGGAGCGCTCTGAAGGTCGGGGGAATGAAGGGTCTGAACGGAGTCCACCACCAGCACCCGGTACCCCCCCGACTCGACGGCGCCGCAAACCGTGTCCAGGCGGTTCGCCGGCAGGATGGCGAGGCCGTCCGGGGCCCCCCCTATCCGGGCGGCCCTGCCCGCCACCTGCGAGGCGGACTCCTCGCCGGATGCGTAGAGCACCGGGATGCCTCCGGCGGCCATGTTCATGGAGGCCTGAAGAATGAGGGTGCTCTTGCCGATACCGGGTTCCCCGCCCAGGAGTATCACGCTTCCGACACTGGCGCCGCCCCCCAGAACCCTGTCCAGTTCGGGAAGCCCCGTTGCCAGACGGTCACACTCGTCAATGCTTACCTCGCTCAGACTCATGGGCCTGGCGTCTTCCGGGGCGACGGCGGCGCCGACGGGATTCCGGGTCTCCTCCACCAGAGTGTTCCAGTTCCGGCAATGGGGGCATCTGCCGCTCCAGGCGTGGGCCGTGCCGCCGCACTCCGAGCAGACGAATACGGTGCGGGGCCTCGACATCAGTAGTATCCCTCGTCCCTGTGGGCGGGGTCGAACCTGGTGGTGGCGGTGCTGAACACCAGGCGCACCTTCCCCCGGGGGCCGTTTCTCTGCTTGACCACCAGCAGGTCCATGTTGCGGTACTTGTCGTCGGCGCCGTCCATAGCCGCCTGGCCGGTGTCCGCCTTCTCGTCGTGCAGGAACATCACCAGGTCGGCGTCCTGTTCTATGGCTCCGCTGTCCCGCAGGTCACTGAGCCTCGGGGTCCCCCCCTCCCGCCTGACGGCACTCCTGCTGAACTGAGAGAGGGTTATCACCGGAACGCCGATCTCCTTCGCCAGGGCCTTCAGCGCTCCGGAGTTCATGGCCACCTTCAGCTGATGGTTCTCGAGGTCGTCGGCCCCCTTCATCAGCTGCAGGTAGTCAACGAACACCGCGGCCACCTTCTCCTTCCTGTGCAGCCTTCTCACCTTGGCCCGGAGTTCGGCGGAGGTCAGCTCGGTTTTCTCGTTGATCATTATGGGCAGGTCCGCCAGCCGGTGGGCGGTCTGCTCCAGCTCCAGCCAGTTCTCGGGCCGCAGGGTGCCCTCGATGATGGGTTGGATGCCTATTCCGCTCATCATGCTGATGAGCCTCCTGACCAGCATCTCGTCGGACATCTCCAGGCTGAAGAACGCCACGCAGCCCTTGCCCAGTTCGGCGATGTGCCTGGCCATGTTCAGGGCGAGGCTGGTCTTTCCCACCCCCGGCCTGGCGGCAAGAATGATAAGCTCACCGGCGTGGAAGCCGGTGGTGAGCCTGTCCAGGGGCTCGAAGCCGGTGGAAAGGCCGGTCACGCCGCCGCTGGACTCACTCATCCGCCGCAGGGAAGCCATCGCCTGGGGAACCA
Organism: Candidatus Fermentibacterota bacterium; assembly: GCA_029571005.1. Classification (GTDB taxonomy): domain Bacteria; phylum Fermentibacterota; class Fermentibacteria; order Fermentibacterales; family JCC-6; genus UBA6080. Next base: position 766 of record JAKPTG010000024.1, on the reverse strand, counting down.
CGTCCCCGGCCCTGCGGAAATCCTGGTCGGTCATGTTCCCGACGATTCCGAAGATCCGCTGCTCCGCCTGGTCCAGCAGGTCCGACGGGCTGCCGTCGCCGGACATAACCCGGCGGACCGTCTCGTTGGAGGCCCTCACCAGCTGCCGGAGCTGCGATTTTTCCCTGACTATCCCGGCGTAGGAAAGCACATTCGCCATGTAGGCTATGTCATTGGTCAGGTCCGTGATGTAGTCGGTGTCCGCAGGGTCGTCGGATCCGGTCCTCCTCCGGTACTCCGCCAGGGCGGTGACCAGGTCAACGGGGTCGCCCCGGTCGTAGAGCGCCCGAAGGGTGGCGAAGACCGCCCTGTTCCTTGGATCGTGGAAGTCGTCCTCCACCAGGATTCCGAACACCTCCACCGCGATCTCGGGGTCCAGGAGGACGCCCCCCAGAACCCCCCTCTCCGCTTCCGGGCTGAAGGGGAGCCTGTTCTCAGAAGCCACGGGTCCTCCTGGGAAGGTTCCTTTCCTTCATCAGAACCGCAAGTTTCTTCATATCCTCCCATACGGGCCTCTTCAGGGCCGGCGAGCGGAGCAGCGCCGCAGGGTGGTACGTGACCATCACCACCGCGTCCCCGTATCCGTGAAACACCCCCCGGAGGGACCCGATGCTCTGTCTGACATTCAGGAGGGCCGAGGGCTGGCCCCCAGGGCGACTATCACCTCGGGTTTCATTATCTCGATCTGGCGCCTCAGTATCGGCATGCACGACGCCACCTCGTCGGG
>JAKPTG010000118.1 GCA_029571005.1 Candidatus Fermentibacterota bacterium | reverse complement strand
CGCCCTGTGGCCTTTCAAGGGGCATGATCTGGCCCTGAGGGCTGTGGCGCTGCTGCCCCGGGCGACAAGGCCTCCCGTGGTGATCGCGGCGGACCGGGAATTCCCGGGGCACGGAAGGAGACTGGCAAGGCTTGCGGCCTCCCTGGGGGTTGACCTGACCATCCGGATGAACGTGAGCGACGAAGAGTTGCTGGCTCTCTACCGGAACGCCCTGGCGGTGCTGTGCTTTCAGAAGAACGAGCCCTACGGTCTCGTGCCCCTGGAGGCCATGGCCTGCGGGCGTCCGGTCATCGCCCGGAACTCCGGCGGCCTGGCGGACAATGTCGTCCACGGTGAGAACGGGCTTCTGGTGGAAGACGGATCCGAGGTCTCGGCGGCGGAGGCCGTCGCCCGGATTGTTTCGGACCGGGAACTGGCGAAGGCTCTGGGGGCACGGGGAAGGGATTTCGTTACGGCTCACCGCACCCCGTCGGAGTACGCCGGAAGGCTCGCCGACCTGCTGGCTTCCTGAAAGCCCTCAACCTGTACACCCGTAGGGGGGTGTGGTATTTTCACAACTTCAGGAATTTGTCCCATTCATTCGACGGGAGAACCTCGCATCATGAAGACACTCGCACTGATTACCGGAGGAGCGGGTTTCATAGGCTCGCATCTGGCGGACCTGCTGCTGGCAAACGGGTACCGGGTCAGAGTGCTTGACTCTCTGGACCCACAGGTGCATGGGCCCAACAGGGAACGCCCCGAGTACCTGTCCCGGGAAGTGGAGCTGGTGGTGGGCGATATCAGGGACCACGAGGCGGTGGCCGGGGCCCTGGAGGGGGTGGAAGTGCTGGTACACTTCGCCGCCGCCGTGGGTGTGGGACAATCCATGTACGAGATATCCAGGTACGTGTCCGTGAACTCCCTGGGGGCCGCGGTGGTTCTGGAGGAGGCGCTCAAGCGCAGGGATCGGATATCCAGGATGCTGGTGGCCGGTTCCATGTCCGCCTACGGAGAGGGCGCGTACCGCTGCGGGAACTGCGGCCCGGTGACTCCCGGCCTGAGACCTCCGGAACAGCTTGCACGGCACGAATGGGAGGTGCGATGCCCTTTCTGCGACGGCGTTTGCGCACCGGTCCCCACCCCGGAATCAAAGCCCCTTGCGCCCACCAGCGTCTATGCCGTCGGGAAGCGGGATCACGAGGAGATGTTTCTGTCCGTTGGGGACGCCTACGGCATTCCCACTACGGCCCTGAGGTTTTTCAACGTTTACGGAGAGAGACAGGCCCTCTCCAATCCCTATACCGGGGTGGGGGCCATCTTCGCATCCAGACTTATAAACGGTAATTCCCCGGTGATCTTCGAAGACGGCGCCCAGAGCCGGGACTTCATACATGTGAAGGATCTGACGAGGGGCTGTCTGGCGGCCTTGTCCAACCCCGGGGCTGCCGGAAGGGTTTTCAATCTGGGCACCGGCGATCAGACGACCATTCTCCAGGCGGGCCGGGCCATAGCGGAGGAACTGGGCCGGGAGGACATTCCCTTCACCGTCAGGAACCAGTTCCGGGCCGGCGACATCAGGCACTGTTACGCCGATGTCTCCCTGGCGGAGTCGGAGCTGGGGTTCAAGGCCGAGATTCCCTTCAGTACCGGCGTCCGGGAACTCTGCCGCTGGGTGAAGGGCCGTACAGCGGTTGACATGGTGGACCGGGCCACCGAAGAGCTGGCGGAAAGGGGCCTGGCCAGGTGAGCGATGAGAATCCTGCTTGACGCCAGAGCGGCCCAGAGTACCTCCGACGGCATCACCAGATTTTCCCTCAACCTGGCGTCCGCCATGGTGGAACTCAGGAGAGACTGGGAGTTTTCCGCCCTGGTGCACCCCGCCGGAGCATTTCATTTCGAGCCTCTGGGCATGATGCTGCACAAAAGCGAGGTTCCAAGGTTCATGCCGGGGGAGCGGCGCAGGCTGGAACCGGTCATCCGGGCCGTGAACCCGGATCTCTACGTGAATTTTTCCATGGCGGGCCCCGTCTTCGACGGCATCAGAACCATCATCACAGTGCACGACCTGATGGTGCTCGGCGTGCCGGGCTACTTCCGGGGCGGAGTGGTCGTCAACGCCCTTTCGAGATTGAGGTTCAAGGGGCTTCTCAGGAAGAGCACGTCCTGCGCCTGGGCGATAGCCGTTCCCAGCGAGGCCTCCGGGAGGGACCTGCTCCGGCGGTTTCCGGAGGCTTCGGGGAAGGTTTTCGTCTCCGGCGAGGGGCAGTCCCTGTTCGGGCCCGGCGAGGGGAGGTCCTCCGGGAGGGAGAACGGCCCGTTCCTGGTGGTGGGCAACGCCAGGGCCTACAAGAACCTTCCCAGGCTGCTCACCGCCTACGGCCGGGTCTGGGCCGCAAACCGTTCGGTGCCGGACATGATCATGGCGATACGGCGGGACCGGGCCTTTCGTGGGTTCAGTACCCATCTGTCCACCAACCCGGCCCGGGAGAGGATTCGGGTGGTTTCAGGGGTCGGCGACGGGGAACTGAAGGAACTGTACCTCTCCTGCCGGGGGCTCCTGATGCCGTCGGTCTGTGAGGGCTTCGGGCTTCCCGCCCTGGAGGCCATGGCGTCCGGGGCGCCGGTCATGGTGTCCCGGGCCACGGCCCTGGAGGAAGTGGCGGGGGATGCCGGCGTGCTGGTAAACCCCTATTCTGTGATGGACATAGCCCGGGGCATCGCCCTTATGGCCGCCGCAGCCCCGGAGGACCTGATACGGATGGGCGACAGGGGCATGGAGCGGGCCCGGCGCTTCACATGGAAGGAAGCGGCCCTCCGGTTTATCCGGGTCATAGAGGGGGATGCATGAGGGTATCGGTGGTGAATCCTCCGTTCATGGACGGCAGGTTCTCCAGGACTTCCCGGTCACCGGCGATAGTAAAGAGCGGCACCATGTACTGGCCGTTCTGGCTGGCCTACCTGGTGGGGGGGCTGGAGAGGGCCGGTCACGACGTGCAGTTCCTCGACTGCCCCGCCCGGGGCATTCCGGCCGTGGAACTGCCGGGGCTTCTGAAGGGTTTCGACCCGTCCATGGTGGTGGTGGACACCTCCACTCCATCCATAGTGAGCGACCTCGGGATCGCCGGAATGATCGCCGCGGACCTTCCGGGGGCCCGGGTGTTTCTGGTGGGCACCCATGTCAGCGCCCTTCCCCTGCAGACCCTGGAGCAGGCGCCCTTTCTGGCGGCGGTGGCGGTGGGGGAGTACGATCTGTCCCTCCTCAGGGCGGCGAACGGAGAGGACCTTACCGGGATTCCCGGCCTCGGAGTCAACACCCCCGACGGCCCGGTGCTCACCGGGCCTCCGGAGCCGGTGGAGGACCTGGATTCGCTGCCGTTTCTGGCGGACGTCTATCGGAGGCACCTCAGGCCGGAGGACTACTTCTTCGCCGCCGCAAGGTTTCCCAGCGTAATGACCATCACAAGCAGAGGATGTCCTTTCCGCTGTTCCTACTGCGTGTGGCCGCAGGTACTCCATCCCGGGGGCTACCGGGCCCGCAGTCCGGAGAACGTGGCCAGGGAATTCATTCTCATGGCGGAGTACTTCCCCCAGGTCAGGGAGATAGTGGTGGAGGACGACACCTTCAGCGTTGACAGCGAAAGGGTCTTCAAGGTGGCCGAAGCACTGACCGCCGCCGGCAACAGGCTTCCCTGGACCGCCAACACCCGGGCGAACCTCTCCCTGGAGGCCATGTACGCCATGAAGAAGGCCGGATGCAGGATGCTGATAGTGGGGTACGAATCGGGCAGCCAGGAGATACTGAACGGGGTGTCCAAGGGGACCACCGTGGCCCAGAATCTGGAGTTTTCCCGGAGAGCCAGAAAGGCGGGCCTGATGGTGCACGGGTGTTTCATGGCGGGCAACCCCGGGGAAACCCGGGAAACCCTGGAGAAAACCCTGGCCATGGCCATGAAGCTCAGGCCCGACACGGCGCAGTTCTTCCCGATCATGGTCTATCCGGGAACCCGTCTGTTCCAGCAGTACCTTCGGGAGGGCAGGCTGTCCACCTCGGACTTCTCCCGCTGGCTCACCCCCCAGGGGCTTCACAACTGCGTGGTGAACCTTCCAGGGCTTTCTTCCGAAGAACTCGTGGCCTTCTGCGACAGCGCACGGAGAAGGTTCTATCTGAGGCCGGGGTACATCGGAAGGAAGGCCCTTCAATCCTTCCTTCACCCCTTCACCGAAGGCAGGAGGAACCTGAAGGCCTTCGGCGTCTTCAGAAAACACCTTCTGAGGGGTTCACGGTGAGACGGGCGCTGGTGGCACTGGCCGTCGGCATGGACGCCCTGGCGGTGTTCCTGGCCATGTTCATCGCGGGAGTTGTCAAGTTCCGGTCGGGGCTTTTCCCCGCCGCATCGTTCATCCCGCTCCTGAGCATCGCCTCGGGAAGCCTGATATCGGTTTCCTTCTGGGTGCTTCTCTTTTCCGTCAGCGGTATCTACATCCTGAAGTGGGACATGGGCTGGGCCGACGAGATGAGCCTGGTGTTCAAACAGGTGACGGTGGGTGTGGTGATCCTTTCCCTGGCCGCCTTCGTCATCAGCCCCTCCATAACGGTTGGTAGGTGGATCTTCTTCATCTACTACGGCCTGCTGCTGCTCCTGGTGTTCTTGTCCAGGGCGGCGGCCCGGCTCCTGGAGAGGCGCTGGGCGAAGAAGGACCTGATCCGGAGGAACGCCCTGGTAATAGGTACCGGCAGGAAGGCGGGGGAACTGGCGGGCTTCATAGAAGCCAACCGCTCCCTGGGTTACCGGGTGGTGGGGTTCGCGGCGGTTCCAGGCGGCGACGTCGTTCCCGAAACCGAGGGCCGGGTGATCGGGACCACGGCGGAGCTGGACTCCCTCATAGAGAATTACCAGGTGGAGGAAATCCTGGTGACCATCGCCAGCAACTTCCACGACGACATCCTCTCCCTTCTGCTGCCGGCGGCGGGAAGGGGCATCCGGGTGAAGGTCGTCCCGGACCTGTTCGATGTGGTCGCCGGGTACGTGCACTCCACCCAGGTGCTGGGTCAGCCGCTGATGGAACTGCTTCCCGACAGGCTCCAGAGTTGGGAGAAACTCATCAAGACCGGGATGGATCTTGTGATCTGCCTGATAGTGCTGGCGGCCGGCCTTCCCCTGTGGCTGCTGATAGCCCTGGCCGTGAAGCTGGACAGCCCCGGACCGGTGTTCTACCGGCAGACCCGGGTGGGAAAGGGCGGCAGGGAGTTCAGCATCATAAAGTTCAGAAGTATGGTCAAGGACGCGGAAACCGGTTCCGGGGCGGTATGGGCCGACAGGAACGACTCCAGGGTGACCCGGGTGGGGGCGCTGCTGCGGAAGACCAGGCTGGACGAGGTTCCTCAGATACTGAACATCCTTGCGGGGCACATGTCCCTGGTGGGCCCAAGGCCCGAGAGGCCGGAAATCATCGTCCGGCTCCGGAAGGTGTTCCCCTTCTACGACAAGCGTCTCACCATCAAGCCCGGGCTCACCGGCTGGGCCCAGGTGAAACTGGAGTACGACTCCTCTCTGGAGGATGTCGCCGAAAAACTGAAGTACGATTTCTTCTACATAGAGAACCAGTCGCTCTTCCTCGACCTGGAAATCCTCTTGAGAACGGTGAGGGTGGTGCTCACCGGAGCCGGAGCCCACTGACCGTGAAAGGAACTCGATGAAGGTTCCGTTGCTGGACATAGGTCGGCAGCATGAACCCATAGCGGACGAGCTGAAACGGGCCTTTTCCGATGCCCTGACCTCCTCCCGGTTCATAAGGGGGCCCGAACTGGAAGCCCTGGAGCGGGAGTTCGCGGTGTACTGCGGCACTGAGAGGGCGGTGGGGTGCGCCTCGGGAACCGATGCCCTCATCCTGGCGCTGCAAGCGCTGGGGATCTCCCGGGGCGAAATAGCGATCACTACGCCCTTCACATTTTTCGCCACCGCCGGGGCCATAGTCAGGGCCGGGGGAGTACCGGCCTTCGTGGATATCCGTGAGGACACCTTCAACATGGACCCCTGCGAGCTGGAATCCTGGCTGAACAGGAACTGCGCCGTGACCGACAGGGGTGTGGTCCACAGGGCCCTGAAGACCAGGGTGGCGGCGGTCGTACCGGTGCACCTGTTCGGGCAGACTGCGGACATGGACGGCATTCTGAGGGTCGGCCGGGAATGGGGGCTTCCGGTGATCGAGGATGCCTGTCAATCGGCGGGGGCGGCCTGGAAGGGGCGCAAGGCCGGTTCCATCGGTGACGTGGGCTGCTTCAGCTTCTTCCCCTCCAAGAACCTTGGGGCTCTGGGGGACGGTGGAATGCTGACCACCGATAATCATGCCCTGGCGGACAGGCTGGTCCTGCTCAGGGAGCACGGCGGAAAAGGATACCTTCACGCCGAGGTGGGGACCAACAGCCGGCTCGACTCCATCCAGGCGGCGTTTCTGCGGATCAAGCTGCGTCATCTGGAAGCCTGGCACCGGGGGCGCAGGAGGAACGCGGCTCTGTACGACGGCGCCCTGGCGGAGATACCGGAGGTGAGGACCCCTGTGACGGCCGAGGGGGCATGGAGCGTGTACAACCAGTACACCGTGAGGGCCCTGGACCGGGACGGGCTCCTTGCCTGGCTGAAGGAGCGGGGGATCGGATGCGCCGTGTACTACCCCCTGTGCCTTCACCTTCAGAAGTGTTTCGAGTACCTCGGATACCGGAAGGGCGACTTCCCCGCGGCCGAAGCGTGCAGTGCCGACGTGATATCGCTGCCCGTGTTCGGCGAGCTGCGCCGGGAGGAACTCGATGCGGTGGTCGAGGCGGTCGGGGCGTACTACGGCCGCCGGCGGCGTCCGGGTTGCGAGGCCGCCCGGCGCTGATGCACTGGAGGGGACGATGATAGACAGGAACCTTCTGAGAAACGACCCCGATCTGGTAAAACGGTCCGCCCGGGCTAAAAGGTGCGTCTGCGGCATCGAAGAGTGGCTGGAGCTGGATTCCCGTATGAGAGCCCTGTCTCTGGAGGCCGACGGGCTGAGGGCGCAGAGGAACAGCCTGAGTCACCGGGTGTCCGTCTTGAAGAAATCCGGGGGCGACTTCCGGGAGGCCATGGAGGAAAGCAGGCTTGCCGGGGAGAGGATAGCCCTTCTGGAAGCCGAAATGAAAAACCTCGAGCCCAGGATGACGGAACTCGTACTGGCGATGCCCAATATCCCCGATCCCGATGTGCCGGAGGGGGGCGAAGAGGCGAACCTGGAGGTTTCAAAGTGGGGCGGGCCCCCGACGTTCGATTTCACGCCCAGACCCCACTGGGAACTGATGAAGGGGGTTTTCGACCCGGAGGCCGCGGGAGTCATAGCCGGCTCCAGCTTCGTCCTGCTCCGGGGCTGGGCCGCCGGGCTTCAGAGAAGGCTCATCGGCTGGATGGTGGAGAACCACCTTCGGGCCGGCATGGAGGAGGTATGGCCGCCTTTCCTGGCGTGCCGGGATTCGGTGACCGCCACGGGGCAGCTTCCCAAACTGGCCGACGACATGTACCTCCTGGAGAGGGACGATCTGTTCCTGATCCCCACCGGCGAGGTGTCCATCACGAACCTCTACCGGGGCGCCACCCTCCGGGAATCGGACCTGCCGGTGAAACTCTGCGGTTACACCCCGTGTTTCCGCCGGGAGGCCGGAAGCTACGGCAAGGATACCCGGGGGCTGAACAGGGTTCACCAGTTCGAGAAGGTGGAGATGGTCTGGCTGACCCACCCGGAAGAGTCGCACCGGGCCCACGAGGCCATGCTCGCCCAGGCGACCGGCCTTCTGGAGAAGCTCGGGCTGCACTACCGGGTTGTGCTGCTGGCCGCCGGGGACCTGAGTTTCTCCGCCGCCAGATGCTACGACCTGGAGATCTGGTCTCCCGGGCAGATGAAATGGCTGGAGGTTTCCTCGGTGTCCAACTGCCGGGATTTCCAGGCCCGGCGGGGAAACATCCGCTTCAAGCCCTCCGGAGGGGGGAAACCGGCCTTCGTCCATACCCTCAACGGCTCGGGGCTGGCTCTGCCGAGACTCATGGCGGCGCTGGTTGAAACCTGGCAGCGTCCCGACGGAACCGTGGACGTGGAAGGGCTATCTTCGAGGCTCGTGATCCCACAGGAGGGTCGGGCCCCGCAGGAACAGCCGGACCATTCCGTTTATCGCTGAAATGCCCATGAGCCAGTAATAGTAGGGAAGCAGAAGGACCGAAGGAAGCCTGCGGCGCGCCAGGACCCCGAACAGCGCCAGCAGATTGAAGGCCATAACCCCGAGGCCCAGGACCCTGTAGAAGGTGCCGTAATCCAGGAGCACCGCCAGGGATGCGGTGGCCAGGATTCCGAATACTCCGATCTGCCATCGGAGTATCTTGTGCAGCATCAATTGAATGGCGAGCCCGATTTTTCCCCTGCCCAGGGCCATGAAGAAGAAACGCACCGCCATGCCGAAATACTGGGCCACTATCCTGACCATCCGGCGGTACTGGGACGGGTCGCCTTCCGTGGGCTCCAGGGCCACCGCGTCCCTGTTGAACACGCACCCGCTCCCCTGCATCCTGACCATGACCCCCAGCTCGAAGTCGTCCGCTCTCTTGGGGCCGGCAGGCATATACAGGTTCTTACGCAGGGCGAAGACGGCACCGGTGGCGCCCAGCACCGCCCCGAGCCTTCCGCAGAGCTTCTTGAGCCAGGTTTCATAGCGCCAGTAGGCGCTCTCACAGGTCTCCGTTTCCAGGCTGTTCCGCCTGGAGCCGTCCACGCAGCCGATGGCGGGGTCCGCGAAGGGCTTGATCAGGTTGGAGACGGTGTCCCGGCGGAACATCGTGTTGGCGTCGGTCATCACGAGGATATCGCCCCCGGCGATTTTTTTCAGTTCCGTCATTATGTCGGACTTGCCGACCCTCTCCGGTGAGCGGTAGAGAATGACGCCCCTGTGGGAGTAGGATTGAACGATGAGGTCGGTGTCGTCATCGGAGGCGTCGGAGCCCACGATGATCTCCAACCTGTCGCCGGGGTAGTCCTGATTCAGAAGGTTCTCGATCCTGGCGGCGATGCACCCGGCCTCGTTCCTGGCGGCTATCAGGCAACTGACCCGGGGGAGGATCGTGAACGACGCCTCTTTCCGCTTCCGGACAAGGGCGCCGGCCGCCATCAGGGCCGCCGGATAGACCGCCAGCGGGAGAGCGATCATTCCCACGCTTATCCAGAGAACCCAGACCGCAATAGTTTCCAAGGCGCCTTTCCCTGAGGATGCACGAATCTATGCTTACATAACTACAAATCCATCCTGTTGCCACCGGCGGCGTCGGAGCCGGGGGCACCGTCTATGGGGTAGGAGGAGGGTTCACCCGACCGGAGGTAGTAGCAGTGTTTGAACCCGTGTTCCACCAGCAGGTTGCAGCCTTCGGACAGGCCGTAGAAAACCCAGGGTTCCCCGTGGGTGTCCGAACCAAGGGTGACCAGTCTTCCGCCCATGCTCCGGTAGAGTGCCAGCACCGGCGGAGAGGGATAGGTGACCCCCTCCAGCCTTCGGAGACCGGCGGTGTTCAGTTCCAGGATCACGTCTTTCTCGATGAGCCGCCCCAGGACATCCTGAAGAAGGTCCGGCCACAGGGCGGTCTCGTCCAGGGAGGTATCCAGCCCGGCCATGGCCATTCCCCGCCGGAAGATGCCCATGTGGGCCAGCACGTCGAAGGAGGGCCGCTCCAGCATTTTCAGTGTGGTCATGTAGTAACGTTCCACCAGACGCAGGGGGTCTTCCCTCCGGAAGGCCCCGGGGTCGAGAACCAGGAGGTCGTCCACCCAGTGCAGGGCCCCGGTGACGAAATCGTATCCGTGGCCCCGGAGGATTTCCGCGGCCACGGCCCCGTAAAGGTGCGGCTCCCCCACTTCCACTCCGCAGAGCACGGTGATTTCCGGATGCCTCAGCCCCGCCTCCCTGACGGCGTTCCTGTACCGCTCTTCCCGGAAGAAGCCGCAACATGCGTCGGCCGGATTCAGGTCCAGGTGGGCCACGAATTCCACCCCTCCGAGCCCGGCTGCGGATGCCCTTTCCGCCAGTTCGCCCTCGGACAGGGAAGCGTCCGGAGAATTGGCGGTGTGGACGTGGAGATCGAACAGGGGGGGCATTACTGGAAGAATACTCCGAGCCCCGCCAGAACCATGTTCCAGCGGAGATCCAGGGGAACCGCGAACTCGAAGGTTACGCCGTCCGGGAGCCACTGGCTTCCGGATCCCCCGCCCCCGGGAAGGGCGTACACGGCGCCCGCCCTGATGTAGTGGTAAAAGCTGTCCTTCATTTCCGACCAGTTCCGGGCGCCGGTGGAATCCTCCGGTACGTTGATCACATCGGGTCCGTAACCGGCGTCCCAGGCGCCGTAAAGCTCCAGGTCCCTTCCCAGGAGATAGCCCGCCGCCAGGGACGCCCTGCCCCCTATGACCTTGGCGGGAATCACGTAGTTGGCGCAGGCGCTCACGGAAATGGCCGCCCGGAATCCGGGATCCAGCAGGGCCACCCTGACCTGGGGGCCGATTCCATAGCCGTAGGCCGCCAGGCCAAGGTCCATCCTCCGGGCGGCGCCGGTGAAGAACGAAAGAGACGGGCTTACGGGAAGGTTGTCCTCTCCGGAAGTGTCCGCTTCCCGGCGGTCGTCACTGCTCAGATAGGCCGGAAGCCCGACCCCTCCGCCGATGCGGTAGCGGTTTTCGCCCAGGGTGCGGGCCCCTTGAAGGGATCCGTAGTAGCATCCCGTGGAGAGCAACAGCAGCACGGCTGTATGGAACGCATGCTTGGTGGTCACGTTTTGCCCCTCCTCCTCACCGGTGTATTATTCTCCATAGGATGCCCGGGGTACAGGTCTGAAAAAATGAGGAGGTACATCGGTGGTGGCAAAGACTGCGGCAATGCTTCTGTCGGGGTGCGGAGTCAGGGACGGCACCGAGATCCATGAGGCGGTCTCGGCGCTGATAGCCCTGGAACAGGGCGGATTCCGGGTTGTATTCACGGCGCCCGACGTGGCGCAGCCCCGGGTCCACAATCACCAGACCGGGGAAAGGGAACCGGTCCGGCGGGTTCTTCCCGAAGCCGCCAGAATCGCCAGGGGACCCGTTGTTCCCCTGGGTTCCTTCAGTTTGGACGGGGTTGACGCCCTGGTGATTCCCGGAGGCTTCGGCGCCGCCACCATCCTGTGCGACTACGCCGAAAAGGGTTCGGGATGCACGGTGAATCCGGAGGTGGAGAGGCTGGTGGCGGACGCCCGGGCCCTGGGGATTCCGGTGGCGGCCATGTGTATAGCCCCGGTGATTCTGGCCCGCTGCATCCCCGGGGTCACCCTGACCGTGGGGAGCCGTTCGGACACGGCCCTGGCGATGGAGGCCATGGGGGCCGTCACCAGGGAGTGCGACACGGACCAGGCGGTGGTGGATGTGGAGAACAGGGTGGTCACCACCCCCGCCTACATGACGGCGACCGGCCCCCTGGAGGTCTTCCGGGGAGCCGAAAGAATGGTTGAGGGCATCAACTCCCTGCTGCAATGATCTTCCCCACCGGCGCCATGTAGATCACGAACTCCTCTTCGCCGTCAAGGCCGCACATGGCGTCCGCCAGCTTCTGATCGTAGGCCCCTACGGCGCAGGTTCCGGCGCCGACCGCCTCGGCCGCCAGGTAGAGGTTCTGACAGGCGTGGCCCGCGTCCATGGCTATCAGTTTCGGGGATGCCGGGCCGTACCGCCATTCGGTTCTGTAGGGTATCGCGGTCCAGATGAACACCGCGGAAGCCGAGCCGCAGAAAGCCTGCCCAAGGCATGCCTCGACGACCTCCTCCCGGGAGGGGGTTCTCCCCGTTCCTGCCAGGGAGTCTTCCAGGGGCATGTAGCGGTACAGCCCGGGAGCCGCTCCGTCAACATCGAGAACCGCCACGAGGGTTTCCAGGGGATGCCGGGCCCCGGCGGAAGGGACCGTCCGCAGGGTTATGGTCCCCGTGTCACGGCGTCGCAGGGTTCTGCGCACCCCCGCAACGCATCGGATGAGCCAGGCCAGTTCCCCGGCGGTCAGGGGCTCCGGCAGGAAAGACCTGCGGCTCTCCCGGGATTCGATCGCCCTCCGGAGGCCGATCCCGTTTTCCGTCGAGGGGGGGAGGGGTATTCTTTCTCCGCCCTGGGGGACCTGCACCTCGGGCATGGGTACCCCCCGGTTCTGGTCGCTCACGTAACCCTTCAGCGCGGCCCGCCCCGATTTCAGCATGTTTCTGCCCATCACCGCCTACCTCCCATAATCCGATGAAGGAAACCCGCTCGATTGCCGGGAAGGTCATCCCGGCGGCGGTTGGTGTCAACCCCGGAACCACGTTATACTTCACAAAATCTTTCCATTTACACTATCTTCATGGGGGAGCGATGCGTTACGATTTCGATACTCCTGTGGACAGAAGGAACACCGGCTGCCTGAAGTGGGACCACCTTGGCTCCATGTTCGGGCGGGACGATCTCATCAGCATGTGGATAGCGGACATGGACTTCAGGCTGCCCGGCCCGGTTCTCGACCGGATCCGGGACAGGGCGGGGCACGGTGTGTTCGGATACACGGCCAGGCCCGAGTCCTTCTACGGGGCGGTGCAGTCCTGGTTCCGGCGCCGTCACGGGTTGGCGGTTCCCAGGGAGTGGATCACGGCCACCCCGGGGGTCGTTCCCGCCCTCTGTTTCGCCATGCAGGAGTTCACCGCCCCCGGGGACGGAGTGATCATACAGCCTCCGGTCTATCACCCCTTCGCGGAATCCGTCAGGGTCAACGACCGGGTCGTCGTAGAGAATCCACTGGTATTCCGGGACGGCAGGTACACCGTTGACCTGCAGGATCTGCGCCGGAAGGCGACGGACGCCCGGATGCTGGTTTTATGCAGCCCGCACAACCCCGTATCGAGGGTGTGGACGGAGGACGAACTGCGCGGGATGATGGAAGTGGCCGGGGAATACGATCTTCTGGTCTTTTCCGACGAAATCCACGCCGACATCGTCTTCAGACCCCACCGGCACATCCCCACCCTGAGCCTGGACGACGACTCCCGGGGTAGAACCATCGCCGCGTACGCCACCAGCAAGACATTCAACCTTGCCGGCATGCAGCTTTCGGTGATCCTGATAGCCGACCCCGAAATCCGGCGGCGCTACACCGGTTTCATCGAAAGGCTTCAGATGGCCCATTCCAACATCTTCGGGATAGTGGCCACCGAGGCGGCGTACGTATCGGGGGAGGAATGGCTCGACCAACTCCTTGAGTACCTCTGGGAGAACTACGTCTTCGTGAGGGATTTCATCGGGGAGCACCTTCCCGGCGTCCGGGTCCAGGAACCGGAGGGCACGTTTCTACTCTGGCTGGACTGCCGGGGCACGGGTATCGCGGACGACGAACTCATGGATTTCTTCGTCCGCGAGGCCGGGGTTTGCATGAACCCCGGCACCATGTTCGGCGCCGGGGGGGGCGGCTTCATGCGGATGAACATCGCCGCGCCCAGGTCCATGATCGGGGCCGCCATGGATTCCATCAGGAAAGCCTTGGACAGGCGGAAGGAACCGTGACGCAGCGGGTTTTCGCCCCTCTTCCGATTTGCGGTATCGGACGGCATGGACGGTGAACGGATAGTCCGCCCCGCCGGTGTTCGGGCCGGAAACGGCGTCCTACGGCATCGAAACCTGCATGGCCGTTGTTCCCATAGCCGCGGTTCTGCTGTCCCCGGCGGTCTTCCTCCTCCCGCTGTCCCGGCGCGTACGGAGCAGGGGTGCCGGTGAAAACGGTTCTTGACGTCACCGAGGCCACCCACAGCAGAGCGGGAGTGGGGCGTTGGACAACGGGGCTGGCCCGGGGGCTCCGGGCGCTGAATCCGGAACACCTCTCCCTGGACGTCCCCGAGACGCATCCGGGGATAAGGACGACGGTTCCCGGCGCCGCGGCCCTTCCGCCGCCTCAGTGGCTCCGGGTTCCGCTCCTCAGGAGGTTCCTGCTCCGGGGCGGATTTCTGGAGTCCACTCGGGACAGGAGGATCCGCCGGTTCCTTGGGACCCCCGACATCATCCATCTCTCCGGAGTGCAACCCTTCGGTTCCGGAAAGGTGAAGGTGGTCACCTTCTACGACGACACACCCTGGACCGACCCCGCCTCCCACATCGAAATGACCCTTCACTTCGCCCGGCGGCTCGAGTCCCTCGTCCGGGGCGGCGCTTCGGTCCTGGCCATCAGCGGCTGGTCCGCCCGCCGGGCGTCGGGGCTCTTCGGAATCCCTCCGGACAGAATCGCCGTGGCGGGAGGAGCGGCGGACGACCTTTTTTCCCCGGGGGAGCCGGACCCGGGGGTGATGGAAAGGCTGGGGCTTCAGCCCCGGAGATACCTGCTCCACGTGGGCAGCTTCGTTCCCAGGAAGAACATTCCCTTCCTGGTGGAGTGCTTCCGGTCGGCGGAAGCCCGGGGTCTGAGGCTGGTTCTGGCGGGCGCCGAGGAATGGGGGAAAAAGGCTTCGGAACACCCCCGGAACATCACCGTGGTGAGGATGGCGGATGATGAGACCCTGGTTTCCCTGTACCGTGGCGCCAGGGCGGTTCTGGTTCCCAGCAGCGAGGAAGGGCTCGGACTCACGGTTCTGGAGGCCCTGGCCTGCGGGATACCCGTGGTGACCTCCGACGGGGGGGCTCTTCCCGAGACCGTGGAAGGGGCCGGCCTCGTGTTGCCGGTGCTCGACGGGGAAGCCTGGACCCGGGCGATCCGGGACATCGCGGGGAACGGTCTGTGGACCGAACTGATGGGAAGGGCGGAGAGGCACTCCCGTCCCACCTGGGAACAGACGGCGGAAAGGGCGATGGATTTCTACAGGGAGAGGCTGGCGGCGGCGGAAAGGGATACCCCCGGACGGGCTGGTTCCTCTCCGCGGTGAAGGGGTTCCGTAACCGGGGCCGGTGCGGTTCCGCCGAAACGGGGCGGAGGGGGCTGCACCCTCGGAATTACCGGGCGGCGCCGGGGGAGTCGCGGCGGGTTTCGCGGGGCGGAGCTATTTTGTATGTATTCCGGAGGTAATGCGAAGGGAGGCGGCCGTGTCGGTACTTTCTGCGCTCACTGCCGGGATGATGTTTCACTTTTCCCTGATGACGGGGGGCATCCTCACTCCGGCGATGGGTGTGGCCCCCCTGGGCGACGGAACCCTTGTGGCGGGGCGGGACCTTCTGCTGTGGGACGGAGAGCCCGGCACCCTCAGCGCTTCCTCCCTCGGGTGCGACAGGTTCCATCGTCCGGCCTCGTCTCCGGACGGCGGCGCCGTGGCGGTCTGGGCCGGTTCGGACCGGGGGGGCTGCGTGGTGGTGGTCCGGGGCGCCGGAGTCGAGGTGATGGGTCCGTTCCGGAGGGCCGGCCTCCCGTGCTGGGACGGGGACGGGAACCTCTGGTTCACCGCCGACGGCTCACTCCTCCGGAACGGTGAGGTAGCGGGTTGCCTGGACGCCCATCACATATCCGTGTCGCCCCCGGGCGACAAGGTCGTTTTCACCGACAGGTCCGACAGGATACTGGTCATGGATATCCAGACCCAGGCGTCGGACACCGTCTCGGCGTCATGCAGATTCTACGGCCCCTTCTTCACCCCCGGCGGCGGAATAATCTCCCCCTCCCTGGACCGGGGCATCTGGCTCTTCGAGGGCGCCTCCGCAACCTTCGTCGACCATGGGGATCACCCTGCGTGGTGGCCGGAGAAGAACGGTCTTCTTTACATCCGAAGCAGTGACGACGGCATGAACCTGACATCGTCGGACATCTGGTTCTGGACAAGGGACGCGGGGCCGTCGAGGCTCACCGATACGCCGTATATCCTCGAAACCTTCCCGGTGCCTTCACCCGGCGGCGTCCTGTTCGTTGACGCATTCAGCGGGCTCGTGGGAATGGTCGAGGTCGGGCCGTGAGGCGTCGTCTTCCCTGGGTGCTGCTGTTCGCGGCGGCCCGGGCCGGAGCCTGGACGGTATGCCTGGACCCGGGGCACGGGGGCGGCGATCCCGGTGCTACGGGGACGTACTTTCAGGAAAAGAACGCCAATCTGAACGTGGCGGTGGAGGCGGCGGGCCTTCTGGCCTCCCTCCCCGCCTGCGAGTGGGTGGGTATGACACGTACCGGGGACTACCATGTCAGTCTCGCCGGAAGGGTGGAATACGCCAACACCAACGGGTTCGACCGCTTCGTCTCCATTCACGAAAACGCCTTCAACACCCAGGTTCAGGGCAGCGAAACCTTCTGCCATACCCCTTCACCCGGATACCCGGGGTTCGAACTCGCCTCCCGGGTTCTGGACGGAATCCTGTGGGCCCACGCCTACAGCGACCGGGGGGTCAAAGACGGAAGCTGGCTGTACGTCATCGCCAATACCACCATGCCGGCGATCCTTGGCGAAGGAACCTTCATAGACTACGACGGGTCATGGAACGAGTCCCAAAGGTATCTCACGAACTGGAACGACCATATGGGCCGGCAGGGGTACGGCTATGCCGCCGGGATCGGCCTGCACATGGGGTCGTCACTGCCGGAGTACGGCTCACAGGGGCATGTGGTGGACAACCTTTCCCTTGGCTTCAGCGTCAACGTAGAGGACCGGTGGAGCGCCGGCGACATGGGAAACCCCTGGTGTCTGAACTACCGATGGAGTTCCACCTCCAACCAGTCCGACTGGGCCCGGTGGACCCCGACCCTTCCCCAGGATGGGTGGCACCAGGTGGCGGTCTGGTACACCGATGGCGGCAACAGGGCCTCCGACGCGATCTACGTCGTCACCCACTCCGAGGGGGAGTCACAGTTCACCGTGGACCAGACCGTGAACGGCGGCCGGTGGAATCCACTGGGCGTTTTCTTCTTCCACGCGGGAAACTCGGGCTGGGTCACCCTGGAGGAGCAGGGGGCGGAGCCCGGCAAGGTGGTAGTGGCCGACGCGGTGAGGTTCCTGCCGGCTCCGGAGGGGGTACAGGGGCCGGGGCATGCACCGGTCGCGGAAAACGGGAGTTTCCGGGTTTCACCCGGGTTCGGCAGGGTTTTCGATCTGTTGCTTTTCCTGCCGGAGGGCTCGAGGGTGGAGATACATGTCTTCGATATGGCCGGCAGGCTGGTGCGGACTCCCTGGGAGGGGTTCCTCGATCCCGGCGCCCATTCCCTGCGATGGGAGGCTTCGGGTATCCCTGCGGGGATCTACTCCGTCAGGGTGACGGCCGGTCTCTGGAGCCGGACGGAACGGGTGGCGGTGTCTCCCTGACGGATGGAGGCCCGGCGGGGCAAAGCCCGGAGGGGCCCGTTTCCCGTTACAGAACGAAGCTACCCTGAAAAGGCGCGTCCGGTTCCGTTACCGGCGGTTCAGCGGGATGCGCCCTCCGGGGGATCATTCGCACCGGCATGCCGCCGGAGGACCTCCAGAACCTTGGCGCCGTGGCCGGACGCCCTCACCGAGGGCCAGACATGGGCTATGATTCCCCGGGGGTCCACCAGGAAGGTGGACCGTACCGTCCCCATGGTCTCCCGGCCGTACAGTTTCTTCCGCCGCCAGGCGCCGTAGGCCTCGTGGGCGATTCTTTCCGGATCGCTGAGCAGGGTCAGGGAGAGCCCCCGGGATTCGATGAACCGCCGATGGCTGTCCGGCGTGTCCCGGCTGACCCCCGCCACGGAGGCTCCGGCCCGTTCGAAATCTTCCCGGAGCGCCGAGAACTCCAGGGCCTCCACGGTGCATCCCTTCGTGTTGTCCCTGGGGTAGAAATACAGAACCAGCCATCTCCCGCTGTAATCCCCAAGGGAAACCGCCCGTCCGTCCTGATCCGGAAGTGTGAAGGCCGGTGCGGGTGTTCCCGCCGCGGGTATCGCATCACTCACGATTTTTCCCCTCTCCGGTTCTCCCCCGGGGCTTCATCGGAACCCGAAAAACCTTCCCATCAGCCTCAGGGCCATGTCTCTGCCCAGGAGTTTCTTCGCCCAGTTCGCCTTCCGGGCGTTACCGCCCACGACGTAGCAGAACCTTGGCCGCCGCCGCCGGAGCACTCCGGCGATGACCCGGGCCACCCTTTCCGGCGGGATGCCGAATCTGCTGTCTATCCTGCCCAGCACCCTCTTGTAGCATGCATCCGTAAAGGGGTCGCCGCTTCCCGTGGTGTAGGTGTTGCCGGTTTCGTTGAACCCGGTGTTCACGTTGCCGGGATGGATTATCGAAACCCTTGTGCCCCGGTGGCGCAGTTCATTGCACAGGGACTCGTAGAACCCCTCCAGGCCCCATTTCGACGCGGAATACATGGAAGACATGGGAACCCCGACGCAGGCCGCTATCGAACTCACCCCGATGAGGCTGCCCCGGCTCTCCAGAACCGGCAGGAAGTCCCTGACCAGCTTGATATGGGAGGTCAGGTTTACCTCCAGCACCCGGTCTATGATCCGGTCCTCGAGGTACGCCGCAGGGTGGGTGCTGTGCACCGCGGCGGTTATCACAAGCCCCCTGAGCCGTCGCCCCGATTCCATGTATCTCCCGGCGGTTTCTGCGACGGCCGCTCTCCGGGTGATGTCCAGCTCCAGGATTTCCAGGCCGTCGGGGCAGTCGGCCGCCAGGCTGCAAAGCCCCGCCGAATCGCTGTCCGCCGCGGTCACGTCGTACCCGAGGGATGGAAGGAGAACCGTCAGGGCTCTGCCTATGCCCCCGCCCGCTCCGACCACCATGACTTCCGGCTTCGATCCGTTCATTTCCCTTCCCTTCGCGGTCCCGAACAGCGGACATCCCCGTGGGTATCCGTGCGGCTCGGCCCCGGAAGGTACTATACGCACCGGACGCCGCTTGCGGAACGGGATCGCGTCGGGGTTGAGCCTGGGCGGGCCATAATGCTATATATAGGGCAAGACTGAAACGCTCCGGCGAGTCGGGCGCGATCGGGTGGATTCGAAAAACCATCAGCGATCCTTTGGATAGAATTACGGCGCCAAGTCCTCCGGGCTTATGGGGTGTAGCCCGGATGTGTGCGTCTCCGCATCGGAAGGAGAGAAAGATGAACGCGATATTTCAGGTTCCAAAGTCCGGAAATGAACCGGTGCTGGCGTACCGTCCGGGGAGCCCCGAGCGGGCGGAGCTGCAGGAAACACTGAAAACCTTCAGGGCCCGGGAGGTGGAAATACCTCTGCTGATCGGGGGCAAGGAAGTCCGCACCGGGAATACCGGAGAGTGCCGCATACCCCATGATCACAACCACCGTATCGGGGTGTATCACAAGGCCGGCCCCGAGGAGGTGCGCCTTGCCATCGCCGAGGCGGCAAAGGCGTGGAAGGACTGGTCGAGGCTGCCGTGGGAGGAAAGGGCCGCCATCTGCCTCAGGGCCGCCGAGCTGATATCCAAGAAAAAGCGGAGCATCATAAACGCCGGAACCATGCTCTGCCAGAGCAAGACCGTCCACCAGTCGGAAATAGATGCGGTGTGCGAGCTGGCGGACTTTCTCAGGTTGAACACCGGGTTTATGCAGGCCATGTACCAGATGCAGCCGGAGAACTTCGCCGCTACCTGGAACAGGATGGAGTACAGACCGCTGGAAGGGTTCGTGTTCGCCGTGTCCCCCTTCAACTTCACGTCCATCGGCGGCAACCTCTGCATGGCCCCGGCCCTGATGGGTAACACGGTTCTCTGGAAACCGTCCTCCACCGCGGTTTACTCGAACTGGCTCGTGATGGAGGTCTTCCGGGAGGCCGGGCTGCCGGATGGGGTCATCAACTTCATTCCCGGGGATTCCTCCAGCCTTGCACCCACCGTGCTGTCCGACCCGGCCCTGGCGGGTGTTCACTTCACCGGATCCAGCCAGGCGTTCAACAGCATTTGGAAAACCGTGGCGGGGTCAATGGACAGGTACCGCACCTACCCCCGGCTCGTGGGGGAGACGGGCGGAAAGGATTTCGTGGTAGCCCACCCTTCGGCGGACCTTCAGGGCCTTTCCACCTGCCTGATTCGGGGAGCCTTCGAGTACCAGGGGCAGAAGTGCTCCGCCACCTCCCGGGCTTACATACCCGAATCGCTCTGGCCCGAACTCCGGGAGTCCATGGCGGAATCCCTGTCCAAGATAAAGACGGGTCCGGTGGAAGACTTCTCCAACTTCGTGGGCGCCGTAATAGACCGGGCCTCCTTCGACAACATCCGGTCCTACATCCAGTACGCTCAGCAGTGCGAGAGCTGCACCGTGGTCATGGGCGGGGGCTGCGATGACAGTTCCGGCTACTTCGTCGAGCCCACCGTGGTCCTCACCACCGACCCCCACTGCAAGCTGATGGAAGAGGAAATCTTCGGTCCGGTCCTCACGGTGTACGTTTACAAGGACTCGGAATACCGGGAGGTGCTGGAACTCTGCGATTCCACTTCCCCCTACGCCCTTACCGGAGGGGTCTTCGCCGCCGACCGCAAGGCGGTGAAGCTGGCGCTGGAGGTGCTCACGCATTCCGCAGGCAACTTCTACATAAACGACAAGACCACCGGGGCGACCGTGGGGCACCAGCCCTTCGGCGGCGCCAGGGCTTCCGGAACCAACGACAAGGCAGGCTCCATCTACAACCTCCTGAGATGGGTCAGCATCCGCACCATCAAGGAGTGCTTCAATACGCCCGGAGACTACAGGTATCCGTTCCTGGGCTGATACGGCCCGGAATCCATGGGGGGCCTGCGGCGATGCTGCAGGCCCCTTGCCTTTGGCCCCGACCGCCCCGACGGTTTCCCTTCCGGTCCTTGATCCGACAGGGGCTTTTGTGGTATTCCCGGTGTCCGGCGTCGGAGCTTCCGCTCCATCCACCCCGGTGTGGGACATCGGTTCAACTGAAACCCGGAGGCCGGGAAACCGTCGTGCCGACCCGTGCGGCGATTTCTCCGGTTCCCATGATCCCTTGAGGTGTTCCCGATGACTGAACCGGGTTTTCTGGGCACCGAGCCCGTGGGCAGGTTGCTGGTCCGGATGTCGGCCCCCTCCATGATCGCCATGCTGGTGAACTCCATGTACAACCTGGTGGACACGGTTTTCGTGGGCCAGGGGGTGGGGACGGAAGCTCTGGCGGCCCTGGCGGTGTGCTTTCCCATTCAGATGTTCATCCTGGCGGCAGCCCAGACCGCAGCCATCGGAAGCGCCTCGGTCATCAGCCGTGCCCTGGGCTCCGGGGATACGGAAAAGGCGGGGCGGGTCGCCAGCGCCTCCTTCCTGCTGGCTTCGGGAGCGGCGGTATTGATCTGTTCCGCCGGTCTGCTCTTCATGGCTCCGATTCTCTCCCTTTTCGGCGCCCGGGGCGGTGTGGCGGAATCCGCCTCGGAGTACATCTCCGTGATTTACATGGGAGGGGTGTTCTTCGCCCTTTCGGTCAACGGGAACAACCTCCTCCGGGCCGAAGGCAAGGCCCGAATCGCCATGACGACCATGATCACCGGTGCGGTTTCCAACATGATCCTGGACCCTCTTTTCATATTTGTCTTCAAGTGGGGCATACGGGGGGCCGCGGTGGCCACGGTGCTCTCCCAGATGCTCTCCTTCGCATGTATGGCCGGCGTCTTTCTGAGGCGCAGGAGCAGCCTCGCCATAAGAAAAAAATGGCTTGTTCCCAGGGTGCGGGAGGCGGTTGAAGTGCTTTCCATCGGGGCGGCCTCCTTTGCCAGGGTGTGCGCCGGAAGTCTCATGGCGGTGGCGGTGAACCGGTCCATAGTCCACTTCGGCTCTTCCCTGGAGCTGGCGGTGTTCGGAGTCATCAACCGGGTGCTGACCATCTGTCACATGCCCGTCTTCGGGCTGGTCCAGGGGCTTCAACCGGTTCTGGGCTTCAACTACGGAGCGAGGCTCGGTGCCAGGGCGGTGAGAGCGGTGATACTCTCGATGTCGGCGGCCACGGTTATCACTTCACTGGCGTTCGTTATGGGCATGGCGGTCCCGGAGCCCGTACTCTCCCTTTTCAGCCGGGACCCCCGGCTTCTCGCCGCGGGCCCGCCGATTTTCCGGATAATCACCGCCGCCATGCTTTTCGTGGGGGCCCAGATAACAGGAGCTTCGATATTCCAGACCCTCGGCAGGGCCCGGCTGGCTTTTCTGCTGTCCGTATCCCGCCAGGTCCTCTTCGTAATACCCCTGGTGCTCCTTCTGCCCGGGATCATGGAAAACCCCCTGATCGGAGTCTGGTCGGCATTTCCCCTGGCCGACTTTCTGTCCTTCGTGGTCACCGGGACATTCCTCGTGCGGGAGATCGGAAGACTGAGGAGGATCGCCCCGGCGCTTCCCCCGACGGCTGCCTGCGGATAGGCATCACCGGCCCATCCCGGCCTTTCGGCCGCGGGGGCCCGGTATCCGATTGGGCCGGAGTGCGTTGGACGGGCAGGAATACACCCTGAGGAGTGCCGCGTAAAAATACCGGACCGCTCTGTCCCCGTGTGTTTCGGCGGGCTTTTCACACCGTCGTGAACCTGTTAGAATCATTCTTCGCCCGCGTGATTTCCAAAACCGTAAAAAAGAAAGGAATCTGATGAAGCTGCTTATATCGCTTTTGGTTCTGGCTGTGGGTTCCGCACTGGCGGTGCCGGTGGAAAGTCCGACCCAGGCGGCCGAACTGGTGATGAGCACGATGGACCTCGACATGGAAAGAACAGAGGTCAGGGTACTCCCCGCGCTTCTCCAGCAGGGTGACCTCGTCGGCGCCTGGTCGCACCCCGGGGTGTTCGCTCCCATGCAGTCGTACCTGGTCCTGGTGGACGACTACGCCATGGCCAACTGGGAACACCCGTGCCGCTGGTTCTTCGTGTCCTCCCAGGGTGATGTGGTCATGGAAAGGATGACGGTCCCGCCGGATTTCTACGGGCGTATGAATGTGGTGTACACCGTACTTCCGGAGGTTTCCGACGCCGGTCGCGGCCAGTACGAGGAATTCATCGCCTGGTGGCAGGCCAACCCCCAGGCCTCCCAGGAGCAGGGGGAAAAGATGTACGCCTGGATCATCTCCGGCGGGGCGAACCAGGGCAACAACCATATCCGCTACTATGGCGATGTCCAGTTCATCTACCATGTTCTGGTCTATGACTACCTGATCCCCGAGGACCACATCATCGTCTGTTTCGCCGACGGAACAAACCCCGCCCCGGATCAATCCGGCGGCCTCAACTCCAACCCCGATTTCGACGATGACGGCGACACCGACATCACCTACGACGCCACCACCACCGGAGTCAACAACGGATTCAACGACATCAAGGCCATGGTCGGCCCCGAGGACCACCTCTTCGTCTTCACGACGGACCACGGAGGCAACGGCAAGGGCCTCGGGAAACTCCCCCCCGAGGTGTACCTGAACCTCTGGGGCAGCACCTTGAACGACGACACCTTCATGACCATGCTCGACGAACTCTCCGCCGCTTCCATTCATGTGGTCATGGAGCAGTGCTTCTCCGGCGGATTCCTCCAGGAAGTCATCCATACCGGCGCCGCCCAGGACCGGACCTTCGCCAGCGCCGCCAACGGCTACGAGTCCAGTTATGCCGGTAAAACCTATCCCGAGTACGACGAGTATGTGTACTGGTGGACCGGCGCCGTTCACGGGAGTGTTCCAAAGGGCGGTTCATACCCCGGAGGCGCACTTCCCGGCAACCCGGACCTGAACGGAGATGGCTACGTGTCCATGTGGGAAGCCCAGGACCGGGCCAAGGCGTGGGACTACTACGCGGTGACCGGTCAGGAGCACCCTCAGTGGGACGATATTCCCGACAGTTGCGGCGAGGACTACTTCCTTGGAGGCCCCATCGTCATAGGATTGGAGGACTTCAACTTCCAGGTCGCTCCCGCCGTTGGTTTCGGTATCAGCGTCAACCCGGTCACCACTGTTGCCGCCGTGAGTTTCCACATGAATGTGTGCGCGCCGGTTGACCTCCAGGTTCTCGACATGTCCGGACGGGTGATCGGCACCGAACTCTCCGGTATCGTCCAGGAGGGCAACCATTCGGTACTCGTGGACTTCTCCGATCGTCCGGTCGGTGTCTATCTCCTTCGTCTTTCCACCGCCGGAACCGTCCAGACCCTCAAGGTAGTCCGCCTGTAGGGACGGGGTGGACAGGATCGGCTAAACCCTTGTAAGAATGAGGCCCGGAAGAAATTCCGGGCCTCATTCTTACTTACCTGGTGATTTATGGATTCATCCCTGTCCGTCGAGGGTTTTTACGGAGGGTATCACGCCGGCTTCAATCGGCATTCTCGAAACCCGGATAGTCTCTTCCTGCGAGGCCTCATGTGCATGGCCACGGTCCATCCGGACTTTCAGGTTCCCGCTTGAGATGCTGCAGAGCGATAGATTACATAAACTTATCGCTTTTGCTTGGCCCGCCCCCTGTACTCCGACAAGGGGTCGGGGGGGAGGTTGTTGGTTTCACGCCAGTGCCGGACCATCGGGTGGACATCCATCACGAAGGCGTCCCGCAGTATCCGGTTGGCCTCGGCCGGGTCGGGGGTTTCCTGCATCTGTTTCAGTTCGTCGGGATTCACCAGGGCGGCCCGGGCCAGGGCGTGGAGGGTGTTTTCCACGGCGATGAGCAGGTTCTCCATCGGGTCGCCGACCCTGGATTCCACCCTGAGTTCGACGGGAAAGTTATCAAGGCTGCAAAGCCCCGCCCTCTCGGCGTTCATAAGGTTGAGGAAGAACCGGAAGAAGGCGCCGGCGTCCAGGGAACCGGCGGGAAGGGTTCCCATTCCCAGCCTGTTGTCGCTGAAGGCCACCCGACCGAGAATTTTCTGGTGGAGCAGGGATACCATCACGCTGTCCAGGCTTTCGCCCGGAAGGAGGCTGCCGGTATCGAAAAGCAGCCGGCAGGATGGATCCGTCTCCCGGCAGAGCCATGCGGCGGTCCCCCAGTCCGGAACCGCGGCGCAGAAGTACGAAGGGTTGTAGGGCCTGAAGGTGAGGAGCATGCTCTCGCTCTTGCGTATCTTGATACCTATCTGCCTCATGCCCTTCAGAATCAGGTCCAGCATCTCCACCGCATTCTTTTCCCCCGGAGAATCGGCCCCGTCGGGTATCCAGAGGAGAATCTGCCGGCAGTTTATGTCCCTCATGAGCTGAAGCACGCCAAGGATGCTGTTGATGCTGGCCACCCTGACTTCGGGGTAGGGGGAGGATAGTGTGCCGTACATGAGCCTGTGGTTGAGGACGCCCCGTCTTTGCGCCACCAGGGGATTCACGGCCAGGGTGGCCGGGTTGAGCTTCCTGTCTTCCAGGAGTCTGTTTATCTGCTCGGTGTTTTCCTTCTTCTGGATGTCCAGGGGGTACTCGAGGGTCACGTCCCTGCATTTTCCCGTGAGTTCCGCCAGCAGAGCCGCGTTGCGGAGCCTCGCTTCAGGGGTTTCCGGGTCTTCGTCCGTGTTGAACTTCGCGAGGTTGGTGCCGGCCCGGGAAAAGGAGCGGGTGGAGACCACGAGTTTGAGCGCGTCAAGCTTCTCAGACACGGTTTGCATGATGGGAGACCCCTTTCAGCGTTACAGCCCGATTTCCGGTGCTATACGTTTCATGGCATTCAAAGCCAGTGTTACGAATTCCTCGAGTTCCCAGCCGGCCTCGGCGCATTCCTCAATCCTGGCCCGGTCCACATTTCGTGCGAATCCGGTCTTTCCCATCCGCTTCATCACCGAGGCGGGGCTGACCGATCCGAGGCTTCTGTCCGGATGGATGAGGGCCGTGGCGCTGATGAGGCCGGTTACGGATTCCGCCGCACTGAGCAGAAAATCAAGTCTGGTGGTGCGTACCGTACCGTTTAGTTTTCCATTGTGGGCTTTTATGGCGTGGATGAACTCGGCGGGCAAGACCCCTCCGAGCATTTCCGCAGCTACCAGGCCGTGTCTTGCGTAGTCATCCCCGGTGATCTCCATGTCCAGATCGTGGAGGAGGCCGGTCGCTTCCCAGGTTTCCGGGGATGGTTCATTCATTTTCACGGCAAGGTCCGCCATTATGGCGGCGGTGGCCAGGCTGTGCCGGATCAGGCCTTCGCTTTTCACATGCCTGCGAAGCAGCTCTCCGGCGTCATCCGGGGATATTCCAGAGCCTGCCATCCCAGCCCCCTTCCAGCCTGATGAGGGTATCGTCCATTCCCCTTTCCACCATTGCGAAAGCTCTTCCCAGCCCATCGGCCAGATCCGTGGGCAGCAGCGAACGGGGAGACAGAATCGAGGCGGTTATGTCGCCGGACAAACCGTGCAGGAAGGCCCCAAGGGCGGCGGCGGCGGAAGGGGGCGCCCCCTGGGCGGCGAATCCCGCCACCATTCCCGCCAGCACGTCACCGCTGCCGCCGGAAGCCATGCCCTGATTTCCCGTGGGGTTCAGTATCCTGCCCCCGTCCGGCAGAAAAACCTGGCTCGGTTTCCCCTTGAGAAGAACTACGCAATTACCCGCGGCCGATAACTTCGCCGCCGCTTCGAACCTTTTCCCGAGTTCCTTCGGACAGCCGGTCAGGCGGGCCAGTTCGCCGGGATGAGGGGTCAGCGTCAGCCCTTCCCTGCGTGAAAGAAGCTCCACCGCGCCTTTTCCCAGGACATTCAGGGCGTCGGCATCCAGCACCAGGGGTATCCGCCACCTTTCCACCGCATGGCGGACAACCTTTTCCACCCCTGGGTCACAACCCATCCCGGGGCCCAGCACCGCCGCGGTGTATCCGGTGGGATCAGGCAGAGAGGTGGTGTCGCCGGGGAGGAAACAACTGTACACAAGCTCCGGTACCCTTCCCCCCACCAGGGGCGCGGCGGGAAGGGGAACGCAGAGTTCTACGAGCCCGGCGCCGCTTCGGATCGCGCCCAGTGCCGACAGGAGCGCGGCTCCCGGCATACGCTCGGAGCCGGCAAGAACCAGCACCCTGCCGAAGGTTCCCTTGTGGGAGTCAACGGGGCGGTCGGGAAGGTACGCCCTGGCCCTGGGCATGTCCATTACCGCCCTCATGGGGTTCGCTGCGACCGGGATGCCGATGTCCGCCAGGAAAAGGGCCCCGGTGCAGCCGCACCCCGGCGGGATGAAATGACCGAGTTTCGGGGCGGCGAAGGTGACCGTGACATCGGCCCTTACCGCGCAGGGGTCGGCTTCTCCGGTCAGCCCGTTGACGCCGGTGGGACAATCCACCGCGAGTACCGGGCATTCCCCCGGAAGAAAGGTTTCCACCGCCTTCAGGATTTCGCTCCCCAGGCGGCCGCCGAATCCGGTGCCCAGCAGGGCGTCTATCACGAGGGCGGGCCGGAAGGGGAGTTCGAGGCATTCCGTTCCGCCCATTGCAAGGTAGGAGTTTCTGTTGGAAGCGCAGTCCGGGGAGGGTTCCCGGGTTTCGGCGAACGCCCTGTGCACGGCAACGGGAAAACCCATCCGGAGAAGGTTCGCGGCCGCCACATAACCGTCGCCGCCGTTGTTGCCCGGACCGGCAAGGACCAGAACCGGCGCCCGCTCACCGCCGAGCAT
Organism: Candidatus Fermentibacterota bacterium; assembly: GCA_029571005.1. GTDB lineage: Bacteria > Fermentibacterota > Fermentibacteria > Fermentibacterales > JCC-6 > UBA6080. The sequence goes on along the minus strand of JAKPTG010000118.1, from coordinate 7,923 downwards.
TTTCTCCGCGTAGTCCGACACTGCGGTTCCGGCCCTCTCCATGAGGACGGCCCCGGGGGTTCCGGATTCGATGGCGGCCCTGTCCATGGCCGCCATTTCCGATGGTGTGACCCAATGGGTCATTCCCCGCCCCCTTCCGTTTTTCCAGGTGACTCAAGCAGGGCGAAGGCAACCGCCATCGAATCGGTGCTGTCGGCGGACACGTGCAGTATCCTCCCCTCGGACCACTCCAGGGCCGCTCCGTGGAGTATCACTCTACGAACTCCGGACTCCGCCGGGAGCACCTGGATGTCGTGCCACGAGACCCCGAACGCGATTCCGGTCCCCAGAGCCTTGGATACGGCTTCCTTCAGGGCGAAGGCCTCGGCCGTCTCCCGGGGGGAGTTCAGAAAAGCCGTTTCATCCGGCCTGAACAGTCTGGCTATGAGCCTGCCGTACCCGGGGTCTCCGGTTCCGGAGAAGCGTGCGATTTCCACCAAATCCACACCGGTTCTCATGAAAGCCTCCGGTCAACGGAACACGATAACAAAAGCATACTAAGCCCGGGGGGCCATGTCAGCGGCAGAGCCTGACGAGCCTGTCGCCTTCCCACCGTGCGAAGGCGTTGCAGGAGAGGGGGGAGATGGCTCCGGGATCGGAGTCCAGCTCCGCCCGGGCCGCTCTCGCCACCATCACCGCATTGTCCGTGGCGTGTTTCAGCGGGGGAAGAAGCAGCCTCAGCCCCGCCGCGGACGCTTCATCCGCCAAACGGAGCCTGAGCAGAGAATTGGCGGCGACCCCACCGGCGGCCATCACCGAAGATGCCCGGAGCTTCCTGGCCTGGTGAAAGGTCTTGCTCACGAGCAACCCGCATACCCTTGCTCTGAAGGAGGCGGCCATGTCTTCGGGGGAGTGGAGCCCGGTTTCCCAGGCAAGCCTGGCGGCGGTCTTCAGACCGCTGAAACTGAACTCCGGGTTTTTCGCTCCCCCCATGGGGGACGGCAGTTCCACGGCGGTCGGGTCGCCACGCTCCGCCAGCAGGTCCAGGGCTTTTCCCCCGGGGAAGCCAAGCCCCATGAGCTTGGCGGTCTTGTCGAAGGCTTCACCCGCCGCATCGTCCCGGGTGCAACCCAGCAGACGGCAGTCGTTCCAGCCCGTCATGTGAAAGAGAGCGGTATGACCGCCGCTTGCCAGCAGCGCAACGGCGGGAAACAGGTCCTCGGTATCCCTTTCGTAGTGAATGTGAAGGTGCGCCGCCAGATGGTTGATCCCAAGAAAAGGCCTTTCCGATGAAAAGGCCAGGGCCTTGGCGAAGGAAAGCCCCACCAGGAGCGATCCCACCAGGCCGGGGCCGGCGGTGGCGGCGAAATGTGTTATGTCTCCAAGAGTGCAGCCGCTCTCCGCCAGAACCCCGGCGGTCATCTCCGGAAGAATCTTCATATGAAGCCGGGATGCGATCTCCGGCACCACTCCGCCGGACTGGGCAGGCTGGGTGAAGACTCTCTGGGCGAGCACCGCCCCTTCCGCGGACAGCACCGCCGCCGCCGAGTCGTCGCAGGATGTCTCCACCGCCAGAATCACGGCTATCCCTGGGATTCCACCTTCAGGGTGACCTCGCCGCGGATATCCCCGAGGACCTTCACCTCGATCCGGTACTCACCGATCTGCTTTATGTGGGAGTCCAGCAGTATCTGCTTCCGGTCGAGGCTGAATCCCTTTTCCTCCAGGGCCTGGGCTATCTCCCGTTCGGTGATGCTTCCGTACAACTGTCCGGTGTCGTCCGCGGTGACGCCAAGGGTCAGGGCGGTCTCCTGAAGCCGGGACGCGACCTCCATGGCTTCCGCCGTCGCCAGATCCTTCTTTGCCTTGGCCTTCGCCTTGTAGATCTCGGCCATCTTCATAGCGCCCGTGGTCGCCTCGACCGCCAGTTTTTTCGGGAAGAGGTAATTCCTGGCGTAACCGGGGGCGACGTTCACCACTTCTCCGGCTTCACCGAGGGTTTCCACGGTTTTCGTGAGCATAACCTTCATCTTTTCTATCCTTCCGGTCTGTTTTCCAGTTTCTTCCTGAAATCGAACCAGGTGTCCAGAACCCCGGTCAGAATCACCGCCGCCAGTAGAACCGGGGTCATGAGGAACAGGGCTGCCAGCAGAACCGTCGTCATGCCCGGAAACGATGCGGCCCATTTCCTCGCCACGGCCCAGCCCTCCAGGAAATACGGCAAGGCGATGAAAAAGAGCAAGTTATCGGCTGTCCGCACGATGCCTTCCGGCGGCCCGGCGGGGATGACCCTGACCGCCAGACAGATTATCGGCACCCATGCAATCTGCCAGCCCATCATGAATTTCCCGGACGGGCGAGGGTACGTCCCGGATATCCGGGAAAGGAGCATCACTCCGGCGATGGAACCCAGGGCTATCTGAACCGCTCCGATTCCCGGAGCCAGGTATTCCATGGTGGAAAACACCTTCCGGGCGGCTTCGGGCTCTATGCCCATGTCGCTGTAAACCTGGACCAGGGGGGCCAGATCCTCGGCCTTTACCTGCATGAACACCGGATACCGGTCCACCGGCGGCACCGCAGCCAGAACGGTTGCGGCGGCAACTACAGCCATGGTCCTGTGTGAATCGAGCCGGTATCTGACGCAGACCGCCATAGCCGATGCGCACACCACGGACATCAAACCCGCCTGCGGTCCGACGAGAAAACCGGGGATCGCCGCGACCAGTACACCCAGGGGTATCATGGCCGTCTTCTTCCCGGACATCACACCGGCGGCAAAGGCCGCCGTGGGAAACGGAAGCCCCATCATCAGCGCCAGCACTCCCCAGGCGAAGGTCTTCCACCTTCTCCACCTCAGTTTCCCGGACATGATGGACGGCTCTATCTGAAGTGCTCCTTGGTGAAGGGCGCCAAGGCGAGGAAGCGGGCGATCTTGATCTGGGCGGCCACGGCGCGCTGATGCTTTGCACAGTTTCCGCTGACTCTGCGGGCCACGATCTTGCCCCTGTCGGAAACGTACCTCTGAATGACCCGTTCGTTCTTGTAGCTTATCTCGACGTCCGGGCTGAGACAGAACCGGCACTTCTTCTTTCTGAGGAGTTTTACCTTTTTTCTCGGTTTCTTAGCGGACATTTCTCGAATTCCTCCAAATCGGTGTTTTCATGACAGGATCTGAATCTTTCTGGCCTTGAGTATCATCCAGCGGTGTACGAGCTTGGTGTTTCTGTCCTGCCTCCGTCTTCCCGCCACCTGGGCCTCCACGAACACCAGCCCCCCCGGTTTCAGAGCATCGTTTTTATCCAGCGCCAGATTTCCCCACAGCTCCACCGACAGTTCCTCCGGGAAGCCGTCGGAATCGGAGGAGCGGGCCGGCGGATCGGTCTCCGCCAGAACCAGTGTTATCACCGGTACCCCCAAGGCGGTTCTGGAAAGGTCGCTCCGCCTCAGGATTCTGCCGGTGAGCAGCACCAGGTTCAGGGGCAGGGGGTTGGGCTCCGGCTTCATCTCAAGGTTCAGAACGGGATGTCGTCGTCGTATATGGGTTCGTCGCCGGGATCCCTGTCGGGAGGGGGAGTGTCGTCCAGGGGATGGGTTTCCCCGGACCTCTCGCCCTCCTCCTTCTCCAGGAACTGGATCCGCCGGGCCAGGATTTCAATGACGCTTCTGTTGGAGCCGTCCTGGGCCTTCCAGGTCCTGTTCTGCAGTTCTCCCTCCACCATCACCGGGCTTCCCTTGCGGAGCCTTTCCGCTGCGATCTCAGCCGTCTTACGCCAGCAGACCACGTCCACAAAACAGGTTTTCTTGTGGAACTCGCCGTCCCTGCCCCTGTAGTACTGATTGCTTGCGATCCTGAAGTTAGCCACATGAACACCGGTCTCGAGGATGTTCTGCCGGGGGGCGTCCGTGAGGTTTCCCGCGATCAGCACCAGGTTCAGAGAGGGAATGCGGATGCTCATTCCTCGTCCTCCTCCTCCTCCCCCTCTTCCCCGAAGGAGGCGGTAGAGGGGCCTTCCACGCCGGTTTTCAGGGTGAGGTGGCGGAGGTTCTTCTCATTGATCCGGAGCATCTTGTCGAGGGCCTCGATGGTTTTCACGTCGCCGTCCCAGCGGAAGAAGCAGTAAATGCCCTCGGACTGCTTTTTGATGGGGTACGCCAGTTGTCTGCGACCCCAGACGTCAATGCCTTTGTACTCCGAGCCCGATTCCCTGATGATCTCGATGACCCCGCCGTTCTCGGTTTCCTGCTCCGATTCCGACAGGCTGGGATCCCAGATGACCACTGTTTCGTAGCTGCGCAAACTCAAAGCCTCCTTCCGGCCATGGTGCTGCAACCCTGAAGCGGCCCGGAAGAAGGCTCGAACGATCGGATGCTCGTCGCCGCCCCCGGACCGGTGAACTCAATCACTTCGGCTCCACCACCGGGGTGGAGCAGGCAGCAGACCCGATTATGCTCCATCGGCGGCGAAGGTCAAGGCCGGGGAAAACGGAGCAGGGGGGCCGAAGCCCCCCTGCAAGCCGGTCGGATGCCTCCGGTTTACTTCAGCACCATCACCTGGGTGGCGACGGTTCCCGCCGGGCTCGAGAGCCTGACGAAGTAAACACCGTTTGCGAAATCGGATGCGTTCCAGCTTACCGAATGCGATCCCGCCGCCAGTTCGCCGGAGTGGATCGTGTCCACCGGGCGGCCGGCTACGTCGTAAACCGACACGGTGGCAAGCCCCGGGGACGGTACGGTGAAGCTCACCACCGCGGTGCCGCTGACCGGGTTCGGGGCCGCGGATATCACGTGGGCGGAAGCGGGGATGCCGCTGGAGGTTTCGCCTCCGACGCCGACTCCGCCGATGGTGGCGGTGACGGGATTGTAGTCGTGCTTTCTGGCCCCGGTGTACAGCATCGGGGTTCCTTCGGGAATATAGACGTTGAAGACGGCCTGGCCCGTGGAGGAGGAGGTGGCGGTCTCATGGAAAGTCATGCCGTGGTCGGTTCCGTCTATGCCGTCGGAAAGGGAAGCAGTCGCCCCCGCCACCGCGTTTCCGTTGCATGTGACCGTTACGGTGATGGTCTGGGACCCCGTGCTGAAATTGGCGGGAGCCTCGATGCTCAGAGGCTGAGGATTCTCCGTGTCGTTGCTGAACAATTCCATGGCGGGGTCGCCGAACCAGAAGTACATCTTGGCGTTGGTCTCGCCGAGGTTTCCGTGCATGGCCATGGTGACCACCGTGGCCTCGTTGATCGCCTCCGCCACGTTGAAGACGCCGTCGTCGAAGAGCTTGATGTAGATCTGCTTCATGTAGTCGTGGTTGGGGACGGTGTAGCTGGGGTTGTTTGCGCCCAGGTTTCCGCTGGAGGCTCCCGTGGCCCACTGGAAGCTTTCGGAAAGGCACTCCCCCTGCTGGTAGCGGCCGCAGTAGCATGCGATGTTGAAGACCGGGGGCATGAAGGTGTTGGTGAGGGCGTCTATGTTGGTCTTGGTCCACTTGCCCGGGGCGTTCCAGCTCCATTCGAGCACATCGCCGTGCCCCCTGTAGCCCACGGTTCCGATGCCGTCGTTGAACCATCCGGAAACCTGGGCGTTTGTTCCGCCCTCGGGGGGATAGATCTTGTAGAACGTGACGTCGCAAAGGCCGTAGTCATAAGCGGCCAGTTCGTTGCAGCACTGAGTGTACTTTCCTGGGTACTGCTCCTGGTGGGCGGCGAGCACGGTGGTGCTGGGGACGATTCCCGTGGTGTTGCCGTCGTTGAAGCTGTACTGCAGGTAGCCGTTTATGATCTTGTCCACCTGATGGCTGATCTGGGCGGAGCTGCCGGTGAGCCGGCCCACGGCCACCTCGGGCATCAGGTCGGTGCCCACTAAGCAGGCGTACCAGTAGTCGCCAAGGAAGCCTCCGTAGTTGTAGCTGGGCATTTCCGTGTCGGTGCCGACGATCAGGGCGAACCGGGTGGTGGCGGTATCGTAGTTGTCGGCGATGCCGGCCTTGAGTTCACCGGGGGAGGGAGCGGCGGTGAAGGTCTCCACGGTGGTTTCGTAGCCGATGGAGTGGTAGAACTCCACCAGGGGGAGAACCACGTCGTAGTGGTTCTCGTGCACCAGGAAGATGTACTCCGCCCCAACCGCGTCCGCCGGGGCGCCGGCGGCTTCCCTGAAATCGGCGAAGTTGACCAGCTCCCTGGAAGCCGCACCAAGAACGGTACGGCTGACAGGGTACGCCGGAGCCTGGACATCCCCCTGGAACTCGACCCTCACGGTGATCGAGGAGGCCACCATCATTTGGCCGGTCACGGGGTTGTAGCGCACCGGGTTGATCAGTATCCGGCCGGTGTTGATGCCGCCCCACACGCCGTTGCTTTCCGCCTGGGCCCAGTCGGCGGGGTAGAAGGCGTCGGACCCGTAAACCACTCCGTCGATCCTGAAGCCGTCGGGAACCGTGGGCATGTCCACCGCGGGGGTCTGCACCGGCAGCAGCGAAATGCCGTTGTAAGTGGTGTAGTCAACATCCAGGACCGTGACAACAGGCTGGGTGCCGAAGGGGAGGGCGAAGAGCCTGACCACCGACGGAGTTTCCGGGGAGCCCACGGTGCCCTGGGCGTAGGCTTCGGGGAGTTCGACCCTGTCGTAGGAGGTGCCCCCGGCTGGGTAGCGACTGAGCCAGAAACCGGGGAGGTCAACACGGGCGGTCATGTGCCCGCCGTCGGACTGCAGAAGCCTGAAATCCGCCGCGGTTCCGGGACTGCCCCCGAAGCTCTGCCACTGGGTGAGGCCCGGATAGGCGAAAGCGGCGAAGACGGCTACAAGAAGAATGATGACACTGTTCTTCAACTCTTCTCCCTTCGTAAGTGCGAAAATGCCTATGCGATATCGGAGTCAAGCAGGCGGGTCAGGACACTACACCTCTCTTCATGTACGTACCTGCATACATTCTCAAGGTTCCGCCCGGCGTCAAGCTCCCTTCCGGCGTCTTCCGGTTGACCCGAAGGCCCGGTATTCAGATATTGAAGCCGAAAGGAGGACCGATGGTTAAACTTCTTGTTCTGTTCATCGCGGCGGGTTTGGCGCTGGCGGGTCCCAAGGTCGGGGTACGGGCGGGATACTACGGCACAAGCAACCCGTTCACCGGCCAGGACACCAGCGGACCGGCCATTGGGGGACAGATAGTGTTGCCTATGGCGCTCTTCGATCTGGAATTCAGCGGAACCTACGCCTCGTCCAAGGCCGACATTGTCATGTCCGACTTTCTGGTGGAATACGTGAGGGAAAACGGCTGGGAAGGCTACCAGGGCGCCCCGGAAGGGATCATAGGCTACCTTGAGGGGCAGGGCTGGTCGCCGGACACGCTGAACTCGACCTACGAGGCCACCTACCACGACCTGGGGCTGGCCGGCGTGCTGAAGCTCGGAGTTCCCCTGGGCGGCCCCGTTTTCAAGCCCTACCTGGGGGGAGGGTTCGGGGTGCACTTCACCGCCAGCGACGCGGATGTGATGCTTCTGGCCATTGAACGGCAGCAGGGTGAGGTCACCATAGACCCCTACGACCACATCCACCCCTCGATGCTGGGAGTGGCCGGCATCAGTATTCAACCTCCCATGTTGCCCATTTCCATCTTCGGGGAGTACAACTACTCCAAACCCATAGGGGAAGAGGCCGGCGACGCCATCAACTTCTTCCAGGCCGGAGTCAACTTCGGGTTCTGAGGGGGAGTAAACGGCTTCAGCGGGCGGGGCGCTTCCGGCGCCCCGCTTCGATTCCCGCCCTGATCAGGCTCCAGAGCCGGTCTCCGGCGGCGCAAACCCCACGGGACTCCATGCTCCATTCCCCGCCTTCGTACGCCCCGGCGATACCTCCGCCCTCTCTGACGAGAAGAACTCCGGCGGCCATGTCCCAGGGCTGGAGGGTCTGCTCCCAGTATCCCCCGAGACGGCCGCAGGCGGTGTAAGCCAGGTCCAG
>JAKPTG010000114.1 GCA_029571005.1 Candidatus Fermentibacterota bacterium | reverse complement strand
CACCGAGGCTATGGCCATCGTCTCGGGGGAGGCGGACCTCTGCCTGCCCGAGCCCCATTCCACGAATATCATCGCGACAAAGATGACAATGATCGCCACAAGGAATATCTTCGCATTGTCCCGGAACCAGGCAAGCATTTTCTCAACCCTTCGATGTAGTGAGTGACCGGCCGGGAAAATACACCTTCTGAGGGTGCTCCGTAAAGCCCCTGGAGTCTTTTATGGTTGTGAAGGATTTCGACCGCGCTGTGGAGTACGCCGCGTCCGGCGGGCCCGGGACGGTTCTCCTGGTAGGGGGTGAGGAAACCTTCCAGGCGGGCCGGCTGGAGGCGGCCATGGAAACCGGGGCGAAGGCCCGGGGCCTGGAAACCGTCAGGCTCTCCGCCGACGAGGTGGAGCCCGGCAGGGTGCGCCGTCTTTCCAGCGAAGGTTCCCTGTTCAGCAGCGGCAAGCTGATCCTGGTGAGGAAAGCGGAGGGTTTTTCCCCGAAGGTTCAGCCCGAGGTACTTGCGGCGGTGTCGTGCCCTGAGGCGGGGCACATGTTTCTTTTCCGCACCGAGAAAAACCTCGGCGCCACCGTGTTCCTGAAGAAGCTCGGGGCGGCGGCCACGGTTTCCTTCACCTGCTGGGAGCCCTTTCCGGGCAGGATGTGGCAGTGGACGACGAGGTTTTCCAGGGAGCTGGGCCTTACTCTGGACCGGCAGGCGTCGGAAGCGGCGGAGGGCCTGGCCTTCGGAAGGCTCGCCAACCTGTGGAGTCTTCTGGAGACCCTGTCCCTTCGTTACGGCTCCGGGGCCCGGATCACCGCCCCCATGGTGTTGGCCTCCGGCGGCGGGGTTCCCGAGTGCAGCGCCCTGGATTTCTCCCATGATGCGGTGACGGGAAGGAGAAGCCGGGCGCTGGAGAAGCTCTCCCTGCTCCTGGCGGCCGGGGAGGAACCCATAAGGCTGCTGGCCCTGGTCCATTCCCAGTGGCTCATGGCGGTCTCTGCAGCGGGGGTCATCGGCCGTGGGGAGCCCGAAGGCAGCCTGGCTTCGGCCCTGGGGATAAGCCCCTACCGGGCCCGCTGGGCGGCGGAGGCGGGAAAAGCGTGGGTGGGGAAGTCCCTGGGCCCTGTCGTGGAGGCTTTCGCGGAGACGGACCATCGGTTGAAACGGGGCTGGAATCCCATGGACGCCCTGGCTCCCTTCATAGTCACCCTGACCGCGCCGCGGCAACGGCGCTTTTCTTCGGGCGCCGGGGCCTCGCCGCCTCCGCACCTTTCATAGCCGCCTTGACATTGCCCCGGGAATGACAGAAAGTTATCTTTTCACTGCGGTTTTTCTATAGTCCGCCGTGCATCGATGCTCTCTGAAGGAGGGAAAATGGCCGAAGTACTCGAGGAAAGGATCCAAAAACTCCTGGATCAGCGCCTGGAACTGGTTGACCGCCTTACCAACCTGCGTTCCATGAAGGATGAGACCAGCAGCAGGGTGTACGAACGGATCAAGAACGACTACGAGGTCCAACTGGACACCGTGCTGGGAAGTATCGGCAAGGAGAAGGGGGCCCTTGTCTCCAAGGTGGACCAGCTTTCCGTCCAGATAGACAAGTTTGAGAAGAGCCACCAGGAGCAGACCGATGCCGTGGACGAGCTTCAGATCCGGGCCAGGCTGCGGGAACACGACGAGAACGACCCGGAGTTCCAGAAGCGGCTGGAAAGCGCCAAGACCGAGAGGAACAAGACCGCCAACGAACTGGACCTTCTCCGGTCGGAACTCGGGGAACTCAGAAAGGTTCTCAGGGATGTTGACGATGCGACGGTCGGGCGCGCCGGGGCGGCGGCTGCTTCAGTCGCGGAAGAGGATGCAGACGAGATAACCGAATCCATTGACGAACTCGACCTGGAAGACCTGGATGAGCAGCTGGCCGAGGATCTGGAGGAAGCCGACGCTCCGGACGGGGTCAAGTGTCCTTCCTGCGGTCACGCCAATCCCGCCCAGAACCCCTTCTGCGATGAGTGCGGCGCCGCCCTCGTCGGCGGGGACGATGACCTCGCCGTTGAGGACTTCGACCTCATAGACGACGACGATCTGGATCTCTGATCCGATAATGACGCTCCAGGGGCGCTTCCTGCTGTCAGGAGCGCCCCTTTTCCGCGACCAGCTCCAGAATCTGCACCGTGTTCAGGGCGGCCCCCTTCCGCAGGTTGTCCGCGGTGACCCAGAACTGCAGGGCGCATGGGTCCGCCGGGTGGTTCCTGACCCTGCCCACCCACACCGGGTCGGTACCCTCCACCGCCGCCGGCTGCACCCCAAGGGGAAGAACCCTGATACCCGGGGCCTTTGAGAGCGCCTTTACTGCGGCGGATGAGCCCACCGGTCCTTTGAAGCGCACCGTCACGCTTTCGGCGTGACCGACCCCGACGGGGACCCGGGCCGCTCCGGGGTACACCGGGAATGAGGTACCCATGATCTTGGAGGTCTCCTGGATGAGTTTGATTTCCTCGAGGGTGTATCCTGAGCCGGTTACCTTCCCGATCTCGCAAAGGATGTTCCTGTGAAGCCTTCCCTCCGCCGGGGCCTCGAGTTCGTCGGCCTCCAGGGAGGAAAGCCCGCCGGCGCCCGCCCCGGAGACGGACTGGTACGTGGACACGGACACCCATTGGATTTCCTCAAGGAGCGTAAGCGGCGCCAGCGCCACAACCAACTGAATGGTGGAGCAGTTGGGGTTGGCGATGAGTGCCGGGTTTTCGGGAACCGCGCCGGGGTTCACCTCGGGCACCACCAGGGGCACGTCCCGGGACATGCGGAAGGCCGAGGAGTTGTCTATGATTACGGCTCCGCAGGCAAGGCAGCGGGGCACCCAGTCCCGGGCGACGGAAGAGTCGGTGGCCCCCAGGAGAAAGACTCCCTTTTCCAAGGCGCTGGGGTTTATTATTTCAACGGGTACCGATTCACCCCGGAAGGCCACGGTTCTGTCCGGGCCTCCACGGGATGCGAAGGCAAGCAGTTTCTTCACCGGAAAGGATCGCTCCTGAAGGATTTCAATCATTTTAGAGCCGACGAGACCGGTGGCTCCCACCACCCCGACGGTGTACACCGGACGACCTCCCTTTCAGCGATTCCGCTGTTCCTGGCGGTTTTGGCAATGATAATCAACCCGGGCTGTTCCGGCATAAGAACCGTTCGCACCAGGAGCGCGGACGCCGGCCCGCCCGCGGCGACCCTCAGGGTGGCCTCGGCCGCGCCGGTGATACCCCTCATCGCCAAAACCGCCTGCTCCGGCGGCGGGGCTTCCATGGACATTCCCCCGGGGCTGTCTTCGCGCAGCGATGTGTGCTACAGACCGGAGAGGTGTCAGGCGGATCCGGACCTGCGGGGGCTGCTGGAAAACGTTCTCAGAAGCGAGGGCGTTCCCGTGGAGCTGTCCGCCCTGGTGTGGGTGGAGACGGGCTACTCCGTTGGAAGCCACTCCTCCGCCGGCGCTGCGGGGCCGTGGCAGTTCATGAGCGGCACCGCCCGGTTCTGCAACCTTCACATGGCGGACAGGGTGGACGAGAGGTACTCATGGGTCGCCTCCACCAGGGCCGCCTCCAGGTACCTGGAGTACCTCTACGGGCTCTTCGGGAGCTGGCAGCTCGCCCTGGCGGCGTACAACTGCGGAGAGGGAACGATTCAGAGGGCCATTTCCTCCGGGGGCCGGGAGCTGGCCCAACTGGACCTTCCCAGGGAGACCAGTTTCTTCGTGCCCCGTTTCGCTTCGGCGCTGGAGGCGTACCGACAGTTGGAGGAACCCCGGGGAGGGCTTTCCGTTGTTCTGGTGCCCCCGGGGCTGGACCTCAGGGTGATGGCCGCGGAGGCGGGCATCCCGCCGGACGTCCTGGCCGATCTGAACCGGGGGTACCTTTCCGAGATCACCCCCGGCAGGGGGGACGGCTGGGAGGTGGTGGTCCCCACGGAATACGCTCCGGCCGCTTTCCGGGCCGCCTGGACCGGTGAACCCGGACGTTACCTCGTCAGGGAGGGGGACACCTGGGAGGGGATAGCCGCCGCCACAGGGGTGGGCCCGCAGGAACTCCGGGAGGCCAACGAAGGGGCTGAGCCGGCGCCGGGCGCCTACGCGGTCCTGCCCGAGAGCGCCAGGACCCCGGTGACCGCCTCCGCTTTGGAGGACTCGGGCTTCTTCCGCTACGTCGTGCGCTCCGGGGACACCCTGGGGGGCATAGGAGCCTCGGTGGGGGTGTCCTCCCGGGAAGTCGCCCGTTGGAACGATATATCCACGTCCGCCATAATACACCCGGGGCAGGTTCTCCTTCTCCGTGGAACTCCTGAAGAGGGTTCCGTCCGGGTTCCGGAGACGGTGACCGGGCAGGGAAGGCTGACCCATACAGTGGTTTCCGGAGACACCCTGTGGGATCTGGCGATACGGTACGGTGTCTCCCTGGAACAGATACAGACGCTCAACGGAAAGACCGGTTCCTCACTGAGCATCGGAGAGGTTCTCATAATAAGACCGGAGTAGGGGACAATGGCGATTTTCAAATCCAAGCCGCAGAGAATCATAAAGAAGGCCAGGGACATGGCCCGGGATGACATGGTGGATCAGGCCGCGGTTCTCATCGAGGAGGAGATCGAAACCATTCTCGAGGACAGGGAGGTCACCAGACAGATAATCCCGTTCCTTATGGACATAGGCCATCCGGACCTCGCCGCCAGACTTTCCGAAAGAGTGATAAAGGCTTACTCGGACCTTCGATCCGGGGTGGTCAAGATTCTGGAGGAAAAGCTCGGGCAGTACGCCCGCTCCACCGAGCTGTTGAGGGTGCTGTGGCGTTTCAGGCTGAGAAGCAAGGACTACAACGGCATGATTGACCTGCTTTCCACGGTTGACCGGCTCACCGAGTCCAGGTTCACCGATTCCATAGAGAGCACATACAACGCCCAGGCCGGGTTTTCCGGGGAGGAGATAAGAAATACGGAGCCCTTCCTGGCGATGGCGGTGGTGCTGTACCGGAAGGGCAGGGCCGCCGAGGCGGTGGAGGTGCTGGCGGAGACCGCGGAGAGGTCCCCCTTCCCCGACGAGAGCCTGGCCAGGCTCAGCGGCTGGATAGCCAACCGCACGGGCGGCGTTGACATGGATGTGAACCTGGGGTGGATAAGGACCCTGGTGGCCCTGTCGGACACCGACAGGGCCGTAGCGGAACTTGGCACCCTTTTCCAGGCCGACCAGGAAACACTGGAGAAGGCCATAGCCATCACCGAAAAGAGCCTTGTCCGCGCAGACACCTCGGGCCGGGCTTCCATAGCCCTGGCCCGGTTGATGGCGGCGGCGGGCAGGATAGGGGATGCCTGCACCATCCTGGAGGGGATGATTGACTGGGAGGTGGACGTCAGCCTTCTGGACCAGGCCGCCACAGGGGTGGTCATGGCGGCTCCCGCAAGCGCCAGGCCCCACCTTTTGCAAGCCCGGCTCAGGATCGCCCGGGGTGAGATCACCCTGGGGATGGAATCCCTGGAAAAGGTTTTCGATTGCTCCGACCTGGATCAGTCTCCAGTGGCGGAGGTCTGCCGGAGTGTGATCGAGGGGGGAATGGACCGGGAGGGCCGGGTATCCCGGAAGCTGGGCGAGTTCCTTGTTGAACGGGGCACCGTGGAGGATGCGGTTCAGATAGTTCTCTACCAGTTGGAACAGGACCCGGACTGGGTTTTCACCCAGATTCAGAAGCTGCTTCAGCGGGAGAAGGCCAACGCCTCGGTTCTGACCCTGCTGGCGGTCCACAAGAGCCTGGCGGGCCGTGAGGGCGAAGCGGGCGCGACCCTTCAGCACCTGTCGTCCCGGAAGGACCTGAAGTCCAGGTCCGATGCGGCCCAGGTTCTGTCGAGACTTTCCCACCTCATGGACCGTTTTCCGAGACTCAGGCGCTTCCGGGCTTTGGTGACCTCCGGAATCGGCGGCTCCACGGAGTCGGCCTCGGACTGGCTGGCCCTCGTGCTCAAGGGGGAGAAGGCGCCGGAAACGGGGTACCTTGGCATCTTCGATAACGGCCTGGCCCATGACCGGTCCCGGGAGATACTTGAGTCGGGTTTCACCCCGACCACCCCGGCCGGTCACCTGGTGCTTGCGACGGCGGCGGCGGCCCAGGATGATGCGGTCTCCGCGGGGCCGTCCATGGCCGCGGCTTCCAGGGAGAAGGATGTGGCGGAAAGAGTTGCGGCCCTGGTCTCCGACATGAGGCTCAGCTTTCTTCACAAGACCCTGCCCGAGGCCTACCTCCCGGCCCTGAACGATGCCGGGCGCGGCGACGTGGTGGCCAAGATACTGCCCCTGCTCGCCGAGCCGGACGCCAGGGAGGATTGGATGGACACCCTGGCCTTCGGAATTGATACCGGGGACGTCCTTTCCACCGCCATGTTCCGGCTGGAGTACTTCATAGAATCGGGGCGCTTCGGAACCGCCGCGGTGTCCGTGGAATCCCTGCGGGTGCCGGCGGGTCCCGCCGCGGACCTGGCCGCGGGCTGCCGAGCCGCCGCTGCCGAAGACAGAACCAGGGCCGTTGAACTCCTTTCCGCCGCCGCTGCAGACCCCGGCACCGCCCGGATGGCCATGACGGTCCTGGAGTCCCTGGCAGGGGATGAGAAGTCCGGGCCCACCACCCTGGCGCTGGCCCGGGCCCTGATCAGCACCGGCGACCTTTCCGGGGCCGCCGGGGTTCTGGCGAAGTGCCCGGAATCCGTGGAGATTCTGGAGTTCCTGGAGGAGAACACCCCCAGGCACCAGGACTCCTGGGAGCTGTGGAAGCTCCTGGCCCTGGCCCGGCTTTCCGGCGGCGACCATTTCGGCTTCAGGGCGGCCGCCGGCACCGCGTTGGAGATGAGCCCGTCCCCCGCGAAGGAGCTGGCTTCGGCGGCCCTGGACCGGGGCGGCCGCTCCGGCGATACCGAACTGCTTTTCTTCGGCGTTGCCGTCGCCGTCAGGCACGACACCGGGATGGATGTCTCCGGCCCCGCCGCAGACCTTCTCCGGTCGGCCCCCCACTACCACGGGCAACTCGAGCTGCTCGGGTTTGATCACCCGGAGGTCGTGGCGCTGTTGGGGATAGCTTCCAGAAACCATGAACTCCTGCTTTCGTCGGAGTTTTCCGGGAAACTGGATCCTCCGGCGGAGTCGGTGGACCGCTGCCTGGAACTGTGGACCCGGGACGGATACACCGAAGCGCTGTACCGGCTCCTGGAGTTCTGCACCGCCTCCGGCCTGGCGGCCCAGGCGCACCGAGCCAGGGTTGCCCTGGCGGGGAAGAGTTTCCCGGAGGTGGAGAAGGGGCTTCTGGAGGACGCCCGGGCCGGCGGAGCCGCCAGGCTGGACTTCTGGAACCTGGTCAGAAGCGATGAACTGCTGAGACGGGGGCTTTCGGAGTTTATGCCCCCGGGTACCCCGCCGCCGCCGGACGAAGCGGCCGCAGCCGCCTCGGCCCTGGCGGAATCGGGGCTGGACGGCGGAGCAATCATGAGCTTCGCCATGAGGCTGGCGGATTCGGACGATCCCGATGTAAAACTGAAGTCGTCCCTGTTGGTTGACAAGGTTCTGGAGTCCTGCACCGAGACCGCAACTCCGGAGCTTATCAGGCTGTTGGCCGCCGCGGGGAAAACCGGAGCGGCATTCAGGGCCGCCCGGGGTGACGACCATCTGCTGGCCGCTCTCAGGGAGGCCGTGGCGGGGCTCCCCGAGCCGGACCCTTCGCCGGAGGAACTGCTCTGGAGGTCCGGCCGGCGGGAGGCGGCCTGCGCCGGGTGGCTGGCGAATTACAGGAGCACCGGTGATACGGCCTGTCTGACGAAGCTGCACTGGGGCTTGTCCCAGATGGGGCTTCCCGCCGAGACCGCGGCTCTGGAAAGGTTCATATTCGAGAGGCATCCCGACCTCTGCACCTCCTTTCCCGCGAGCCGGGGCCGGGCATGGGTCGTGAATGCTCTCGATATCCGTGAAAGGCATACTGGACGGGGGATGACCAATGACGGATAACCAGGTGACGGTGGAGCAGCTTCTCAAGGGGTTGGGGCAGGTGGCTGTCCAGATTTCCGAGAAGCTGGATGTGTTGTTGGAGAAGATGGACACCCTGAAGGAAGCGGCCTCCGGCGCGGCTGGGCCTCCC
>JAKPTG010000015.1 GCA_029571005.1 Candidatus Fermentibacterota bacterium | reverse complement strand
CTGAACTCGAGGCTTCCACCCGGGTGGTGCTGCTGAGGTAGTCGGGCGACATTGACTGTGGCGGGCCGCTGTCCATCAGCGGCCCGTTCGCATTGTGCTATCTGCTTATTGTCAACAATATAGGTGGGCTTTGACAGAATGAAGCTCCTTGCTGGTTCGCCAGGCAGACCACGGTTTCGACAAGGTCCCGATCGTTCAGCGGGGCATGCTCCTCACCTTTGAACTCCACAAGGAGATTCTCCCCATCCTCGATCAACATGCGCAGGGCTTCGGATGTCATGGTTCTGCCTCAAGGAGGCCGAGTGCTTTGAGGTTCTCTTCGATGGCGGCGTCGGCCTTCCGCCCTGACGGGTTACCGCACGGCGCCCGGTGTGTGGTGCCCTTGCATCCGGGGCGATGCGCCTTTGCTTGACGCCCGGAGAGACATACCGTATGCTCGCTTTCCGCTCAGGGTGTCCTTTCCGGGTGGGAAGGGCCGGAGTGAAGGCGGAGCAGGCGCGGAAAGGGAATGTCACATGCAGGATATTCGGCTGGTTCTGACGATTCCGAAGGGCGTCATCACCGCAACCTCACTGGGGGTCCAGGGTCTGGCGAAGCACGGCAGCCCCGGGTCGGGGAAGCATTTCAAGGGTCGCAAGCTCATGGCCGACCTGGCCCTGAAGGGTATGAAGCCCGATTTCACCTATCTTGACGAAGGACGCTGGCGGGATGCCGAGGGCGACACCATCGGAGCCCTTGCGGCGGCCGCCGCGGGGAAGAGAACCAAGACCGCCCTTTCCAACAACGCCTTCTCCTGCACTCCCATCGGCGCCTACCGCCGGGTCTTTCTGGTCAAGACCGCCGGTGAAGTGATGGAGATGGGGAAGAGGGAAAGGCTTCACGATTTTCCCGACTCCCGCGGCTACGAGGATATGTCCCCGTCGGATGTGGCGGCCGCCGTCGGGATTCCCGCCCCGGAGCATCGCCGTCGGCGGACGTACCTGGTGATGTGTCCCATCCAGTTTCTCCTCATATCGAACCTCACTCCGGTGGAGTATGCGTGGTACGCCACCCACAAGCCCGGCAAGATGTTCCGCCAGCTGGTGTTTGCCGAACTGGAGAACAAGCAGTTTTACATGGCGGCCCAGAGCCGGTTCCACGATGCCGAACGGGAGCTGGAATCCCAGCCTGCGAAGAAGACCAAGACCATCTTCTCGGGCGATTGCATCAACGAGGTGCCGTTCCACGCCTGGTACGGATACGACAACGCCAAGGAGGGCGGCCTCTATGCGGCGGACAGCCGCCACATAGAGGTTTGGCGGTTCCCCGGGGAAATACCCTCCGCCTGGGACCGGGTCATCGGCTGAACCGCCGGGGTCGCCGGTATGTATCAGAGCAGGTGATAGGCCACCGTCACCCCGGCCATCACGATTGAGACCATGCTCATGAGCTTGATGAGGATGTTCAGGCTCGGCCCCGACGTGTCCTTGAAGGGGTCGCCCACCATGTCTCCGATTATCGCGGCTTTGTGGGCCTCGGAACCCTTGCCCCCCAGGTGCCCCTCCTCGATGTACTTCTTGGCGTTGTCCCAGGCGCCGCCGGCGTTGGCCAGGAACACAGCCAGCACGAAACCCGATGCGAGCCCGCCCAGCAACAGACCCACTACGCCGCCGACTCCAAGGACGAGCCCGGTGACCACCGGAACCGCGATGGCCAGGGCGGCGGGCAGTATCATCTCCCGCTGGGCCCCCTTGGTGGATATGGCCACGCATCTGGCGTAATCCGGCTCGTCCCGGCCCTCGATGATGCCGGGCTTCTCCTGGAACTGCCTTCTGACCTCCTCCACCATTCTCCCCGCCGCTCTTCCCACCGCATTGATCGTGAGACCGCAGAAGAGAAAAGCCATCATGGAGCCGATGAAGGTTCCCACCAGTATCACCGGGTTCATCAGATGGATCTGGTAGTAGGAAAGAATGTCGTTCATGGACGCCGAGGCAACCTGCACCGTTCGGGCTTCTATGTTCAGCACCTCCACGCCCAGACGAAGGAGCCCCACACGGACCTCTTCGATGTAGGCCGCCAGGAGGGCCAGGGCGGTGAGTGCTGCGGAGCCTATGGCGAACCCCTTGCCGGTGGCCGCGGTGGTGTTGCCGAGCGAGTCCAGGGCGTCGGTCCTCTCCCGGACCTCCGCCGGAAGGGCGGCCATCTGGGCGTTGCCGCCGGCGTTGTCGGCGATGGGGCCGTAGGCGTCGGAGGCCAGGGTTATGCCCAGGGTGGAAAGCATCCCCACCGCCGCGGTGCCGATTCCGTAGAGACCCATGGGAAGGTTGTCGAACCGGAATCCGGAAGCCAGCAGGAACGCCGCGATGGTGCCTATGGAGACCATGAGCACCGGCACCGCCGTAGAGACGAGCCCGGTGCCGATTCCGGAGATGACCACCGTGGCCGGGCCGGTTTTGGCGTGTTCCGCTATGTCCCGGGTGGGTCTGAAGCCCTGGGAGGTGTAGTACTCCGTTGACCTGCCTATGACAATGCCCACCAGAAGGCCCGTCACCAGGGCGCCCCAGATGCCCCAGGCGTTCGGTATGTTCAAAGCCCTGAACAGGAGCGCGGTGATGACCACTATCAGCAGTGAGCTGATGTTGACCCCCCGGCCGAGGGCCCTCAGGAGCTGCCTCTGGGTGGCGTCCTCCCGGGTTTTGACCGCCAGTATGCCCAGCACCGAGAGGACGGTTCCCGCGCCGGCGATGACCATGGGCGCCACAACGCCGTTCATCTGCACCTCGGGCCCGTAGGCGGCGAAGGCGGTGGCGCCCAGGGCCGCGGTTGCCAGGATGGCCCCGCAGTAGGATTCGTAGAGGTCGGCTCCCATCCCGGCCACGTCCCCCACATTGTCGCCCACGTTGTCGGCGATGGTGGCCGGATTCCGGGGGTCGTCCTCCGGGATGCCCGCCTCAACCTTTCCCACCAGGTCGGCGCCGACATCGGCGGCCTTGGTGAATATCCCTCCCCCGACCCGGGCGAAGAGAGCCTGGGTGGAGGCGCCCATGCCGAAGGTGAGCATCGTGGTGGTGACCATGACCAGGGCTTCCGGGCCTCCGGAAGCGGGGTAGAAGCGGTTCAGGATCAGGAACCATACCGATATGTCCAGCAACCCCAGCCCGACCACCACCAGCCCCATCACCGCCCCGCTCCTGAAGGCCAGGGTCAGAC
Source organism: Candidatus Fermentibacterota bacterium (assembly GCA_029571005.1). GTDB lineage: Bacteria > Fermentibacterota > Fermentibacteria > Fermentibacterales > JCC-6 > UBA6080. The sequence goes on along the minus strand of JAKPTG010000015.1, from coordinate 26,500 downwards.
CTTGGTTCAGGGAGATGCGGGCGGCGTTGGCGGTCCGGGAGGAGGCGTAAGTGGCGGTTTTCATTCCGAAAAAACCCGCCAGCCCGGAGAAGAATCCGCCGGTGATGAAGGCGAAGGGAACCCACTGGTTCTGTACCTTCAGGCCGTAGGCCATCAGGGCGAACAGGGCCGTGAGGCACAGGAAGACCACCGACACCACCTTGTACTGCTGTTTGAGGTAGGCCATGGCTCCCCGACGGACCGAGAGGGCGATGGCGGCCATGCTTGGGGTGCCCTCGCTCTGGGCCATCATGTTCCTGTAGAAAAGCAAGGCCATGGTCAGGGCGAGCAGAGACCCGGCCGGAGCGAGCCAGAACCACGAAGATAGCATATTGCCCTCCAATACCACGGGTAATGCCGTGATTTCTATACACCTCTTTTTTTGTTTTTGTTGCCTGTGCAGCCGTTGTCGGGGCTGTTACCGGATGGCGAATAATCTGCAATGAAGCCCCTGGGCGCAAGTGTGTCTTGAAAAAGTCAGGGGTTACAGGTTGTAGAGCCTTTCCAGAAGTTCTGCCAGCCTGAGGCCGTAACGGGTGTCGGCGGCCCAGGTTCCGGCGAGCCCTCGGATGTCCGGGGATTTCCCCCTGGGAGTGACGCAGCCGAACCGGGGGTCCACCTGGGCCTCCACCAGAGGCTCCCGGGAACCGTAGGCCTTGAGGTGTTGCACGTGGGCCCGGACTCCGGTTCCGGCGTCGGGGAAGGAAAGCCCGGGCTCCTCCGGGCCGATCGCCCCCAGACCGCAGAAGTTGTTCATGGACTCCGTCACCAGCCCGCCGAACCTCAGAAACCCGGTCTCGTGACACATCTGTACGAAGGCCACATCCCAGTTCACCCCTTCCAGGGTGCATTCCTCCACGTACATACGGGCCAGCATACGCACCCTCTCCGGATCGGCCCCGGGGTTGTTCTCCAGAAGGAAGGCCGCCAGCCGTTCAGGGGGCATGAGCCCGGAGCCCATGATCATCTCCGACGGCTTGCCGAAGCTCTCTTCGTCGGTGTACCCGTCCATGAGTACGACTTCTCCGTAGGCGACGGCAACCAACGGCACTGCAACCGCAAGAATCGCTGCAGGGTTTATCAAAGGCCGGTCCTCCGATTCCTTGAAGCAACCAGGAACCCGCTCATCCGGCGCACGGCCGTCCACGTTACGGTTCCTGCGGGACATCGCCCTTCCGGACTTCCCGTCCACCGCAGGACATTTATGCGCTATGGGCGGGTCGGGCCCCTGTGGTACGCCGTCACCCGGGGAGCCCGCAGCGGACGCTTTCCGCCGTAACCCTCCTTCAGGCGCCGCGGCATACCGCGATTCACCGGTTTTCCCGGGAAAGCATGGCGCAACGGACCTCCACCGTCAATCCGTGCAGGATTCTTTTATTGTCGAAGAAGAGAAGGGGCCGTGGGAACGGTACGGCCCCGCCGACCATCCTTCCCGGGACGCCCCGGGCGGAACCGGTGTTCCGGGAGCGCTGTCAAGGACGGGCCGCCGCCGGTGATTACGCGGCCACCAGCCCCGAGTCCGACGCCATGAGCCGGGAGAGCGGTCCAGGGGCTTCGTGTTCGCGGGCCCCGTCGTCTGCTACGCGTACATGCAGGCCACGGGGATGGTGAACGACCATGTCGTGGGCTGCTTCCGCCGGGAGGAGACCATTTAGGCGTCTTCCCCGGCAAGGGGCCGGTCGGACCGTTGAACCGGCCCGGGTATCCGCATACGGCAAAACCGGCGTCCCGATTAAGCGCACGACCCGCGGTGCGGTGAAGTCGTAACCGTCCGGGATGCGCGCCCAGGCTGTTCCGGGAATCGTTGCGGGAGGCCTTGCCTGTAAAAACAAGGATGCGGGCCGAAGCCCGCATCCTTCGTAACAGGGTGCGTCGTCCTAAAAGCTGGACTTGATGGCCCCCCAGGTCTGCCTGTCGAGGGCTTCGGGGAACCAGTCGATGTCGAGTTTGAACAGGTTGTCGTTCTGAGGGTAGAGCCAGAGGTACGAGCCGTCGTAATCTATGCCGCCGGCGGAGGCGGAGGAGTGGGTGAAGTTACACGACCATACGGGTGTCATGTCGGGGCTTCCATCCGCGTTGAGCTGGAAGATGAAGATATTGTCCGCCCCCTCGATCTGACAGCACACGAACAGGTAGTCCTCCCACACGGCCATTCCCGACACGGCATCGAAGTCGGCCGTCGTCCAGGTTACGGAGGACTCTGTGCCGGTATAGGCCCCCCAGCCGATCTCATCGGCGAAGAAGCAGGACACGTACATGTTGTCGTGACCGGCATCTACGCCGCATACGGTGCTCCAGCCTGCGGGGCCGCCGATGTTGCCCCTGTAGTAAACTGCGGATTCGGTGGTGGAAACGTCGAAAACGGCCACGTAGCTGGAGGACCAGTTCCCGAAGAAGAACTGGGAGGGAGTAGTACCGCCGTACGAGCAGTACCCCTGATCGTCCGGGTCAACTCCCCCCGTGATGGAAAACGTGTTTCCGGTCGCCCCGCCGGTGCTCATATCGAACTCGTTGTTTTTCAACAGGCCGTAGTTCGAGATCCAGATGCTGTTCGTCTGGTCGTCCATGATGGCCAGGCCGTACGAACTCGTCAGCCCCACGGAGTAGGACTCTACCACGGTGTAGGTGCCCCTGACGGCCGCGGGTTCATTGTGTCCTCCAAGGGGGCCGGTCTTAGTCGCTGCTACCAGTGGAAGACACATGACAAGAATCAACAGAACCGCGTGTCTCATTCTTCCGCAACTCTTTTCATTTACATATTCCATTCCAAACTCACTCTAAATGTATCGCCGCTGCACCGGATGATGTCAAGGTGCGGATTCCTCCTCCTTTCCGGGTCCGACGATCCTCCGGTGATCCTGATCCCGGTCATTCCAGGCTATCGAAATAAAGAAACGCTTCACTATACATATCGGTGGCGAAAAGTCGAACCGATTGTTTGTCAGGGCGTGATACAGCCGGTGGGAGAAGGCTGCGGGGGCGTCGCCGCACCGCCGGCCCGGGAAACGGAAAGGGGCCGGTCGTTCGGTTTGGCGGGCCTCGGGGCGTGGGATTGCTGAAGCCGTTCCCCGGGCTTATGCTTTCCCGATCATGACGCGGGATTCCACCCCATGAAAGGAAAACGATGATGGATAATCGCAGCAAACCCTTTTCCACAGGCGGATTCCTCCTGGTTCAACTGGCGATGCTGGTTCCGCTGCTGAACATCATTCTCCTGCTGGTTTTCGCCCTGAGCGGGAGCACCAACCTGAACCTGCGGAACTGGAGCCGGGCCATGCTGATCCTTGGCGCCATAGGAATCCTGTTTTCCATAATCGCCGCCCTTCTTGGAGTGACGGCTTTCGGGGGGATCATGGCAGGGCTTCGACAGCTTCTTGAAAGCTGAAAGCACCGCCGACGGCATGAACGCCGCGGCGGACACATCCTCAGAGCGGGGTGCGGAGGGAAAACATGGGGACGGGCGGTTGACACTAATCATCCCTGGTATGATAATACGGTGTTATGCTGAAGCAGCGCTTAAATGCATTTCGTAGGAGAGCGGATGCTTCCACGGTGCTTCGTGTCCGTATTTTGTTATACGGGACGATGTTAGAGAGGGGAGAGTGAGCATGAAGTTACTGACTTTCGTGATGATCCTCACCGCGGGCACTGCGGCGGCTTTGCCGTCATGGTGGGGAGTCAGGGGCCTCAACAGGGTTTCCGACGCCAGGACCTACGGCGCCGGTAAATTCGCCTTGGGTCTGTTCGCGGACATGGGGCTCTCCGACGACACCCGGGCCGGAGTTCTTCCCAGCGGGCCCGCCGACATCACCAATACCGAGTATAACGGCACCGGCCGTTTCATAGTCGGTTTCGGCCTCGGCAGGGCGGCCGACCTCGGTTTGGGTGTCTCGTACGTGATGAACCAGATGAAGAGGGACGGCGAGAGCGCCGAGATCTCCGGTGAGTGGGAAGGGGATGACGGCTTCAGCGAGGCCAGGGCCTCTCTGAAGATCAACTTCAACCCCTCCGCCGAGCGCGCCTGGTTCAGCCTCATGCCCTGGGCCGCCTTCGCGATCCATGACGGCGGCTACAGCGCGTTCGTAGAGAACGGTGACGGCTGGGACGGCATCTGGGAGCATGCCCAGCCCATGTTCACCCTCAGGCGCCCGATGATCAACTCCGGCAGCATGAGCTTCGGAGCGGACCTGCTTGCCTCCTTCGATCTCCGTCCCCTGGTCATCCACGCCAACGCCGGATACCAGAGGTTCAAGCAGAGCTTCCAGTTCACCGACTCCAGGTACGTAAACCACGCCGTGGTGGCCACTGAAGAGGTTGACATGGAAGTCACCGACCAGGTGGTCAGGGTCGCCGGCGGCCTCGAACTGCCCATCAAGAACACCACCCTTTTCGCCGAGGTTGAGTGGAACCACTTCCTGGACAGGAACTTCGACGGCGGTGACGGCGAAAACTTCGATGACCATCTCGTCGTGTCCCCCGGCGTCCGGTTCAACACCGGCGGTCTCGCCGTGGACCTGAAGGGTGCCTTCACTCTTACCACCTTCGATCCCAGCTGGACGGACCTCGGCCACGGCCTCTACCAGGCCGGTGCAAATCCCACCGAGGAAGACAGGGCCAACAGGGCCCCGTTCCCCGGCGGCTATCCTCCGGATTACAGCGTCGGCCTCAACTTCTCCTACGTGGGTGACCTCAGGTCCGCTCCCGCCACGGTCGGCGGCAGGATTTACGATGCGTCCACGGGTCAGGCCCTTCAGGGCAGCGTAAGCGTCTCCAGGGCCGGTGTTGACCCTGTGGACGCGAGTTCCGACGGCGTTTACTCGGTCCGGGTCTCCAAGGGTGATGTCGCCCTTACCGGCACCGCCGAGGGATACCTTCCCCACACCGCCAACGTGGCCGCCGCCGCGGGGGGCACCTACACGGTTGACTTCCCCCTGGAGCGCATGCAGACCACGGGTATCGTGAGCGGCACCGTCACCGACGAAGCCACCGGCGCGCCTCTTGCCGCCGTGGTTGCCGCGGGCGGAGTCCAGGCGGAGACCAACGCCGAGGGGTTCTACACCATGGAAGTCCCCTCGGGCAGCAGGACCCTCACCGCTACCGCTCCTGCCTACGGGCCTGAGAGCGCTACCGTGAACGTGCCTGCCGGCGGGTCCGTCACCCAGGACTTCCAGCTCGGCCTGGTGGTTGACTTCGACAAGGTCTTCTTCGGCCTTGACAGCGACGTGATCAGGTCCGACGCCAAGGGCGCCCTGGACAACATAGCCGCCTTCCTCCTGGCCAACCCCGATATCACGGTGACCATCACCGGTAACACCTGCGACCTTGGCGAGGAGAATTACAACCAGGATCTGGGTCGCCGCAGGGCTGCTGCGGTCCGCCGCTACCTTGTCAGCAAGGGCGTCGGCGAGGCCAGGCTCAACACCGTCAGCTACGGCGAGTCCAGGCCCATGGTGCCCAACACCGACGAAGCTAACAGGGCCCAGAACCGTAGGGTCGAGTTCATAATCCTGGGGCGCTGACCCGGGAAGAACTCATGAATGGATGGGGCGGGGGTTTTCCCCCGCCCCTTTCTTCTTCTTCTTCTTCTTCTTCTTGCTGATTGGTCCCGTCTTCAGCGGGCTCCGAGGGCTTCCAGGAGTTCCATGACGGCCTTTCCCGGGTCTTCGGCCCCCATGATCGCCGACACTACCGCTACGCCGGCCGCTCCGGCGGCCAGCGCCTTTCCGGCGTTCTCCCTGTTGATTCCGCCGATGGCCACCAGGGGGAGGGGGGTGGCTTCCGCCAGGTCCTTCACCCCTCCGAGCCCAAGGGGCTTCCGGGGATCCGGCTTCGTGGGCGTGGGGAAGACTATGTTGGCGGCCAGGTAGTCCGCCCCTTCCCGCCACGCGATTTCCGCACCTTCCCGGGTTCTGACCGAGACCCCGATGACCGCTTCCGGCCCCAGAATTTTCCTGGCCAGGGCGGGAGGCATGTCATCGTCCCCCAGGTGGATCCCCCGGGCTCCGGAAGCCAGGGCGACATCCACCCGGTCGTTCACCACAAAAACCGCCCCGAAGCCTTCCGCCATGCGGGCGAGCCGGCCGGCGGTTTCAACCATCTCTCTCGTGCAGGCGGACTTGTCCCTCAGCTGCAGGAAGCGCACTCCGGCCTTCAGGGCTTCGCGGCACACCGGGACCACCCCCTTCGGACCGCAGATGACGGGGTCGGTCACCAGGTACAGAAGCAGATTCTCCCGGAGGCTCATTCCCCGGTCTCCAAGATCAGCCTGTCCCAGGGAAGGCCATCGGGATCGGCCAGGGCGTCAATAAACAAAGGAACGAAGCTGCCGGGCCCGGCCGCCCGTTCCCCGGCGTGCTGGCCCGCCAGGGCGTAAAACGCAAGGCCCGCCGCCGCCGCCTCGAAGGGCGGGATGCCGGCTCCGGCCAGGCAAGCGACGGCGGTGGTGGCTCCGCACCCCGTTCCGGTGACCATGGTCATCATGGGATGACCGTTGCCGCACCGGGCCCAGCGCCGTCCGTCGGTCACGAAGTCCTCCGGTCCGGTGACCGCCATCACCGCTCCGGTTTTCCGGGCGTACTCCATGATGAGTTCCCTCCCCCTCGAGAAGGAGGTTTCCACGGAGTCCACCCCCCGAACGGCGCCCCGGGCCCCCGCCAGGGACAGCACTTCACCGGGATTCCCTTTCACTACCGCGACGGCGAGTTCTTCCATGATTTCGAGCCCCGCCGCGGACCTGATTCCGGTGGCTCCTACGCCCACCGGATCGAAGATAACCGGAATACCGGCCTTTCCAGCGGCCTTTCCGGCGGCGATCATGCTTTCCAGCAGGCCCGGATTCAGTGTTCCTATGTTCAGAAGAAGGGCCCCGGCCATCCGGGCCATTTCCGGTGATTCAGCGATGCAGGGGGCCATCACCGGAGAGGCCCCCAGGGCCAGTGTGACGTTGGCGGTGAAGTTGGTGACCACATCGTTGGTTATATGGTGCACCAGCGGTCTTGCCTCCCGGACCCGGGCGGCCAGGGAAGCCGTGTTCAGACTCGTGCTCATGGATTGCCTTCCGTGTTGTGCGGAGGGATTCGGGATTTCCTTCCGCGGATTCTGGTCCGTTCAAGTTCGAGGGGTATGATCTCAGGCCGTTACGGCCACCCCCAATCCCGGAAATAAACTAAAACCATACGGCTCCCGTGTCCAGGCGCGGTCGGCCCGAAGACGCCCGGCCGGCGCTTATCGGTCGGATCGCCGTCCCGGCCGCATCCGCCGGCCGAAGCGACACCGGCAACAGCCCCGGGAGGAGTGCCGGCCGCCCGGGGTCGGTACGCCGCCTTTCCGGAGGTTTCCGGCGGATACGGTTGCAGCGGTCCTTCCGCCCTGGTCTTCCCCTTCGGCGAATCCGGGTTTCCGATGTCTGGAGAGCCCCGCTCCGGACCATCCGGCCCCGGTGGACGCGGGAAGAGGGCGGGGGAATAGTTCCGTTTCCGAACCAAGGAGGTTGCCATGTCCCTGGTGCTGTTCCTGCTGGCCGCGCTTCCCCCGGAACTGACCGCGGCCGCCGAGTCGGCCCTGGCCGTCGCCGGGATGACAATGCAGAGCATGAACTTCCGGCGTCACTGGTCCGTTTCCGTAGCCATGCCCGACTCCCTGGTTCTCGCGGTGCTGGAGGATGTCTGGCTCCTTCCCGAAACGGCCCTGGATCACCTCGAGGGGCGCCGGAGCCTGTTGTCGCCGGTTGCGGAGGGCGGCTTCGGAGAACTCCTGGAGGTGCTGGAGAACATCGAATCGGAGTACGAGGCCCTGGTTGGGGAGATGGGGCGGGGGACGGCGGACTCACTGACCCTGGTTCTCACTCACCTGTGGGCCGACGACGACAGCCTCACCCCGGGGATGGAGTGGGGCGGATGCTACACGGCCCGGGGTATGGAGGCGCCCCTGGAATCATGGGAAATCCATCCGGAAAGTTTGTCGGTTCTCCTGGGAAGGTGGAAAGCCCCGGAGCTTCCCGGAGTGGATATCATGGTGTCCCTGGCCCTATCGGCCTCCCACGGGTGGGCCGGCTCCCCCGGGCATCCCTCGACCCTGCCCGGGGTGGTCGGGGATGTGGTCGCATGGTCCCTGGAGGATCCGGTGCCCTGGGTGGTGGGCGGCTCCGGCCCCAACGTCTATGGACCGGACTGTCCGTTCCGGCTGATACTGGACCTGGGAGGCGATGACACCTACGGCCCCGGCCTGGGCGGTGTGGTCGGCGCAGCCGGGAAGGGGTACGTGTCAATGGTGGTGGACTGCTCCGGGAACGACACCTGGGAATCGGGTGACGTCCCGGTGTCCCAGGGGGGGGCCGTCCTGGGCTTCGCCTGCGTGGTGGACGTGCAGGGGGACGACGTGTACAGGGCTTCCGGCCTTGCCCAGGGAAGCGGGATGATGGGGGCGGGATACCTGGCCGACCTGGCGGGCGACGATCTCTACCAGGCTTCCGTGCACTGCCAGGGCGCCGGCACTCTGGGGGAGGGGACCCTGCTGGACCTTTCCGGCAACGACCTGAGAAGGGCCGCTTCCTACGCCCAGGGATTCGGGGGGCCCGGGGGCAGGGGAGAACTCCTGGACGGTGCCGGGCACGATACCTACCTGGCCGGCTTCACGATTCCCCATGAGCCCCTGCTGCCCGGGGATCACCGGGCCATGAGCCAGGGGTTCGGCATGGGCATCAGGCCGTTCATCGCCGGAGGGATCGGGGTGCTGCTGGACTACGGCGACGGCTGCGACACCTATCGGGCCGAGGTGTTCGGACAGGGGTGCTCCTACTGGTACTCCCTGGGCATTCTGGTGGACGAGGGGGGGCAGGACGTTTACTCGGCGGCCCAGTACTCTCAGGGCACCGGCATCCACCTGTCCGCCGGGGTTCTCATGGACCTGGCGGGCGACGACCAGTTCATCTCCAGAAACGGCCCCGCCCAGGGAAGCGCCCATGACCTGTCCACGGGCTTTCTCCTGGACTGCGGGGGAAGCGACTACTACGCCACCGACGGCGGTCAGGGGCTGGCCCTGGCGAACTCGGCGGCGGTTTTCGCCGACCTGGGGGGCTCCGATGTCTATGCCGTCAGGAGCATGGGACAGGGGCAGGCCACCTGGGCGAGGGGCTCCTCCGGCAGCGGGCTTTTCCTCTCCCTGGCCGACCCCGACCGGTACCTGGGCCGGGGTTCCGACTCGATCTCCTGGACCGAGGACTACTCCGTCGGACTGGATCTGCCCCCGGCCACCCCGGAGGACCCGGAGTTCCAGAATCCCGTGGGCGATCCCGGGGCGCTGAGCCTCGACTCACTGTTCCGGGTGGCCTCGGAGTGGGGTGTCGGATGCAACCGGGACAGGGTGCAGGCCCATCTGGAAGAGCTGATATCCCGGGGAGACGCCGGGGTGGAGTACGTGCTGGCGGAACACCTGGATTCCTGGGACGCCCTCGAGCGCCGGGCGATCATCCAGGTGCTGAAGAGCCGCCGGGAAACAGCCCTCCGAATCCTGCTCGGGCTGCTGGAGGGCGGATCCCTGGAGGGGAGAAGATTCTCCAACGCCGTCGCATGGCTCGGGGAGGCGGGAGGGGAGCAGGCGCGCCCCTTCATCGAGAGCCTTCTGACGGATACGGTCCCGCCGGGGAGGGCGGTGACGGCCATCAGGGCGCTGGGCGACATCGGCTCCGCCTCCTCCGTTCCGGCCGTGCTGCCCTTCGCCCGGTGGGAGGATGAGCTGGTGAGAAGGGAGGCGGCGGTAAGCCTGGGCAAGATCGCCTCACCGGCGGCCCGGGAGACGCTGGAACATCTGGCGGAGGCCCCGGAGCTTGACGTCATGAGTGCCGCAAGACACGCTCTTGGTTTGCTGGGAACCGGGGAATGATTTGACAAGGAGGCAGGGCGTGCGTATTTTACCAATGCATGGAAGCGTACGCTTCCGTTCCATCAGTGAAAGGGGAAAAAGTGAAAAAGCTCCTTGTTTCCGCATTGATTCTTGGCATTGCGGTGATAGCAGGTTGCGCGGGCGATGACGATCCTGCCGGCCCCGGCGGAACCCTTGCCACCGTTCAGAATCTGGTCGTAAGTGAAGCCAGCACCGGCAACAGCATCGTGCTCACCTGGTCCGCCGTGGAGAGCGTTGACGGGTACAAGGTCTATTTCCGCGAGACCGCCGACGGCAACTGGGCCGAAGTCGGCACTGAAAGCTCCACCACCTTCACCCACACCGCCACCGTGGCCGGCTACTACACGGTCAGGGCCTACAAGGGCAACGACTACAGCGAGCAGTACGCAAACCCGGTCAACACCCTTCCCAACATCGTGAACACTATTTACAGGATCTACGACAACTTCGCCCCCGCCAATTACGACAGCGGCTTCATATTCGGCCCCAACAGCGGGCAGACCGGGAAAGTAACCGATCCCAACTTCAAGCAGGACATCTACGCCTACGACGAGAGCAAGGGCGACCCGGACGTATGGCTGTACTCCGGTGACTACGGCCAGTTCGGCAACGGCAACCGAACCTACATGGCGGATCCCAAGGGCGACTACGGCTGCTGCAACCCGTACGGCTCCGGCGAGTGGTACCAGAGCTACAGGCTCTACCAGACCGACAAGGCCGTGTTCTGCGCCCTGCCCTACTCCAGCGGGAACGTCATCTACGTGAAGATGTACGGCCTGGCCGTCTCCCCCGAGCCGAGCAGCCAGAACGGCACCGAGGTCGCCTTCATGTACGAGTACCAGACCATGGAAAACGTCACGGTCTTCACCAGCAACTACTAAAAGCAAGACGCGGTCCATATCGGGGGGGGCTCAGGCTCCCCCCTTTTACTTGGAGGATGCATGCTTCACGTAATACTCGGTCTTGCCCTCCTGGGTCAGCCCCAGATTCTTCAGAACCCGGACACACTGGTCACCCCGTCGGCGGGGCTGTCGGGGGAAGTCTCCCGGGCCGTGTCCGCCGCCGCGGCCCTGGAGGGGGCGGTCTGGGGGGTCGGGGTGGTGAACCTCAGGACCGGCGAGAGAGCGGTTCATAACGGCTCAAGGAGCTTCCGCCTGGATATGCCCTCGCTTCCCCTGGCGGCCTGCGGGGTGGAGCTGTCCGCGAGCGGCGAGATTCCCCTGGACAGCATGATCGGCCGGAACGAGAGGTTCTGGGAGAAGCTCCATTGGGCCCAGCAGGGGGGCAGGGGCGTCTGCGCGGCGGTCATCTGGAGCATAGGCGAGACCCGGATAGCCGAATGGCTTCAGAGCGGCGGCTTTTCGGGAACCGTGGTGAACGGCGTGTACCTTGACCGCCCCGTTCCCTACGAGCCGGAACCCAACTACACCACTCCGGACGACGCCCTCGCATTCCTGGGCATAGTGTACCGGAGCCTCGAGCACCGGGACGCCCGCAGGATAGGGGAAAACCCGCCTCTCTCCCAGACGAACCGGGAGACCCTCGGGGTTTCCAACACCCTTTACGGCTGGCTGGATGAGACATCCTCCTCCCGCCATATATTCCTGATAGTCCGGAAGCCCTCCGGGGAGGACTACGGGATCGTCATACTCAGTGAGGACCTTTGCTGTCCCGGCAAGGCCGACATGGCGCTGGACATCATCTGGAATTCCCTGAAGGGCTGAAGCGACGCCGAAGCGAAGACATGCAGGCCCGGAGACCTGCTCACTCAGAGATCAACGATACGAAGACGGAACGACGGGAGGAACCATGGCAGTCAACCTCAAGGGAAAGAGCCTGCTCACCCTTCTGGATCTGAGCCCCGGGCAGATCCGGTACCTGCTGGACGTGGCCCACAATCTCAAGGCCGAGAGGGTGGGGTTCCAGACGTACCAGCGATTCCGGGGAAAGACCCTGGCGATGCTCTTCGAGAAGCGCTCCACCAGGACCCGCTGCGCCTTCGAGACGGCCTTCGGTGAGGAGGGCGGCCATCCGGTGTTCCTTTCCAACGCCGACATACAGCTTGGCGCCAAGGAAAGCATAGAGGACACCGCCCGGGTGCTGGGCCGTATGTTCGACGCCATCATGTTCAGGGGTTTCAGCCAGGAGATGGTGGAAGCCCTGGACGACTACTCGGGAGTGCCGGTTTACAACGCCTTGACGGACATGTACCACCCCACCCAGGTTCTTGCGGACCTGATGACCATCGAGGAACATGTGGGAGAGCTGGCGGGACTGTCGCTGGTGTACGCGGGCGACGGACGGAACAACATGGCCAACAGCCTGATGGTGGGCTGCGCCAAGATGGGGTTGGACTGCACCATCCTCGCCCCCGGCGAGCTGCAGCCCGGGGGGGAACTGCTGGATACGGTCAGGGAGATAGCCGCGGAAAGCGGCGGCAGCATCCGGGTCAGCGACGACCCAAAGGAGGCGGTTCCCGGGGCGGACGTGATCTACACCGACGTATGGGCGAGCATGGGCGAGGAAGAGAAGGCCAAGGAGAGAATCGCCCTGCTCACCCCCTACCAGGTCAACCAGGAGATGATGGACATGGCCGGCAACCCGGACCTGCTCTTCATGCACTGCCTGCCGGCGGTGAAGGGCCAAGAGGTTACCTATGACGTGATCGAGGGTCCCAGATCGGTGGTCTGGGACGAGGCCGAGAACAGGAAGCACACCATCAAGGCCCTGATGGTGGCCACACTCCTTTAGTCCTCACCGGAGCCGGGCGGACGTATGAGGGCTTCGCTGCGGGACGTCACGGTGGTAACCGTGGCGGCGGACAGCGGTGAAGCCCTCTTCCGCTGGAGGGATGCCTGGGCGCCGACGGGGTGCGGGCTCCTTCTGGCGGACAACGGCTCCTCCGACGGCTTTCCCGGAAAGTGCGGAGTTCCGCTGGTTTCCACCGGGGGCAACGTAGGTTTCGGGGGGGGAGTCAACGCCGCAGCCGCCCGGTGCGAAACCCCCCTGATTCTGGTGACGAACCCCGATACCGCCCCGGCTTCGGATGAATCCCTGCGCATCCTTGTGGAGCGCCATAGGCGCGGCAGCCTGTCGGGCGGGGGGCTTCTGGACTCCCGGGGCTGTCCGGTTCCTTCGGGAGGCCGGTGGCCCACCGTGCCCTGGGTCGCCGGGCAGGTGTTCTTCAGGGCATCGAGCCTGTGTAGGGGCGGGCGCCGCGACTGGATACAGGGCTCCCTCATCCTTGCGGAAACAGAGGTTTTCCTTGGGAAGCTGGGGGGGTTTCACCGGGACTTTCCCCTCTACTTCGAGGACGTTGACCTGTGCGCCCGGGCCCTGTCGAAGGGAATCGCGACGACCTTCGTTCCCGACGCCCGCTTCTTCCACCGGGAAGGAACCGGCGCTCCGGCGGCAGGGGCGGTGAGGATTTCGTGCTTCCACTGGGGCATGTGGCGCTGGTTCGTCCGTCACAGGCCCCGGGCGGCGTCCCTGGTCCGATGGCTTATCATCTGGAAGTGCCTGGTCAGAATCGCCGTCGCCGGAGAAAGGTCCGCCGTGCGGGCCGGCTACGAAACGGCTCTGGATTCACTGCGCAGACGGGTTCCGCCGGAGCTTCCCCCCGCCGGTTCACTCGGCGGCTGAACCGCTCCGGCTCCTCGCCTGCTCGGCCTCCCTGATCTCCCCTAAAAGCTTCAGGTAGGATTCGTAACGACAGGCGGCGATGCTCCCGGAATCCGCCGCCCCCCTGACTTCGCACTCCGGTTCCGAGTCGTGCAGGCAGTCCCGGAAGCGGCACGGACCGAGGGACCTGAATTCCGGGAAACAGTGGCCGAGGCGGTTCTGGGGGATGTGATCCACGCTGAAGGCCCTGAGGCCCGGGGTGTCCGTAAGCCAGGTGTCGCCGCCAAGGTGGAGGAGCCTGGATGCCACCGTCGTGTGCCGTCCCCGGGAGGTTACGGCGTTCAGCGCTCCCACCTCGAGGTCGAGCCCCGGGTTCAGGGCCAGGGCCAGGGAGGTCTTGCCCGCGCCGGAGGGGCCCGTGAGGACCACCGATTGTCCCCGGATCAATTCCCTCAGCTCCGGGAGGCCTGCTCCGGTCTCCGCGGACACCGGGAGTACGTCGTAACCTGCGCCGTCCCGGTAGAGGGATGTCAGCTCCGGGATGTCCGCGGCCTCCGGCAGCCCGGCCAGGTCGCTTTTGTTCAATATCACCGCACACCCGAGCCGGTTGTATTCCGCCGAAGCCAGCACCCGGTCCAGGAAGCCGGTTCGCAGGGGCGGGCGGCACAGGGAAACCACCACCAGCACCCGGTCCACGTTGGCCGCCAGAACCTGGGGCTTCCCGAGGGGAGATGTGCGGGTGAGAACCGAGGTCCGGGGCAGCACCTTGGTCACCCTCCAGCGGTGTGTGCCCGGAACCGCCTCCACCACATCGCCGCACACCGGCCCCCCGGCGGCCAGGTACACCTGACCGGCCACCGACGCCTTCACCGTCTCCCCTCCCGGCAGGGCCAGGATGACGCCGCGCCTGCCCGCCGACTGTATCCTGGCCCTCACGGGCTTTCTCCGGGCCCGGGAATCGTCACTACCGGGATTCCGCCGGACAGGGAGTCCAGCCATCGGGCGGCGTGGTCCGAAAGGTAGAAATCGTTCCTGAAGACGACTATGGATGTAACTCCCCGCCGCAGCAGGTCGTCCTCGCCGGCACCCTCCCACACGGCCCGGTCGAGGGCCACGTAACCGTCGGGGAAGTACCTCCGGTCCCTTAGCAATGCCAGCCTGGGGATCACCAGCTCGTTGGCGGCCACCCTGCCCTCCGGCAGCAGGCCCGCTGTCGAGGTCAGCCCCCGGTCGAGGAGCGCCTCGGTCCGCCAGGATTCCAGGGTTTCCGGCCAGGTGAGGGCCGCCCCGGCCAGGCAGATCGCCGTAAGCAGGGCGCGGTTCGTCCGGGGAAACAGCGAAACCGTCCGACCGGCGCAGAAGGGCACCGACAGGAGAATCACCTGATCCGCATACCTGGGAAGAACGAGGCTTCCCATGATCAGACCCGCCCAGAGCAGGGCCAGGTTTATGCCGGCGGGGACCGCCTGTCTCCACCGTCCTGCATCCGCAAGCAACACCGCCCCGAAGACGGGGCCCAGCACGGCGATGGTCCGCAGCAGAAGCCATGGCGGGAATGTCACCGGATTCGGAGTGGCGTAACCCATGGCCGCCACGCAGTACTTCACTTCCCTGGCGGACCAGAGGATGTCTCCGCAGGCTCCGGCGTTCAGCAGGGCCCAGAGCGCCAGGGAAGCCGCCATCATCGTCAGCGCCCGGCGGGAACGGCTTGCGAGGAAGTCACGGACACCGTAGATGAAACCCTCGGGACGCACAAGGGAAGCCAGGGCCGAGGCCTCGGGCGAGCCCCAGAGGATCAGGGCCATGAAGGGGATCGCCGGGCTTCCGGTCAGGCTCAGGTTCAGGAACACCGGGCTGGTTCCGAGGAACAGGCCGGCCAGAAGCCCCTGGAAACCCTTCCCGGCGGCCCGTATGACCGCAAAGAGCGCGGCCCAGGAGATCATCAGCCGGAGAACCGTCTCCGGCGCCTTCCCCGGTAGATTGCCCGCCAGCCCCAGCAACAGCTCCCCCGGTTTGGGAACGGTGTTGGGATAGTATCGGTTCCAGTCGTCCACCACGCCGTCCCGGGAGATCTCCAGGGAGCCCTCCGCCGCCAGTTGCCCCGCCCACAGAGTGTGAGCGGCCAGGTCTGGATCCGGCAGGGGGCCCACCGTAAGGGTGACCGCCAGCAGGGGGGCCAAGCAGGCCGCGGAGAGAATCAGGGTGCGGGTCACCTGGGTTCTACAAACCTCACTATGTGCTCACCGGGCCTTCCCCATCCCAGCACCTCCCTGACCCGGGCCTCGAGGTAGGCCGAGTCGTTCTCCAGCCTGACCACCACCGTTTCCAGGGAATCGAGCTTCGCACGCAGGCTCTCCACCTCCATGCGGGTCTCGGACATCCGCAATTCCAGCCGGCGGTTGGCCAGGAATCCGTTCCGGTTGAACAGGAGCAGGGCGGCCGTCATCATCAGCAGGACCGCCGTGAGAAGGGCGACGTAGCGCCCCCTCAGGGGCTGTCCCGTCCGGTCGGGAAGGCGCAAGTCAGCCCCTCAGCGCCCAATCCCCGGCGTATATCGCCGAGGAGCCGAGTTCCTCCTCGATCCTGAGAAGCTGGTTGTATTTCGCGGTTCTCTCCCCGCGGCAGGCCGAACCGGTCTTGATGAAGCCGGAACCGACCGCCACCGCCAGGTCCGCTATGTAGGGATCGTCGGTTTCGCCGCTTCGGTGGCTCACCACGGCCCGCATCCCGGCGCGGTGGGCCATCTCTATGGCCCCCATGGTCTCCGAAACCGTTCCGATCTGATTGAGCTTGATGAGAATGGCGTTGGCGGCGCCCAGCTCCATCCCCCGGCGGAGCCTTTTCACGTTGGTGACGAAGAGGTCGTCCCCCACGACATGAATCCTGTCCCCCAGCCGGGCGTTCATGGCCTGCCAGCCCTCCCAGTCGTCCTCGGCCAGGCCGTCCTCGATGCTGATCACGGGATAATCGTTCACCAGCTTTTCCCAGTAGTCAACCAATTCCAGGCTGGTGAAGCCCCGGGGATCCTCACCGTGCATCCGGTAGCGTCCGTCACGGAAGAACTCGCTGGCGGCCGGATCCAGCGCGATGTAAAAATCCTTTCCCGGAGTGTAGCCGGCCTTTTCCACCGACTCGAGGATGAGTTCGAAAACCGCCCGGTTGTCCGGCAGGTCCGGGGCCAGCCCCCCCTCGTCCCCCACGGAGGTGGGCATTCCCCTGGAGGAGGCGATCTTCTTCAGGGCGGCGAAGACCTCGGCCCCCGCCCTGAGGGCCCGGGCGAAGGTGTCGAAACCCGCGGGGACTACCATGAACTCCTGAAGGTCTATGAGGTTCGAGGCGTGCGCCCCTCCGTTGAGGATGTTCATCATCGGCACCGGAAGCACCCTGGCCGAGGCCCCCCCCAGGTACCGGTAAAGGGGGATGCCCAGGGAGTCCGCCGCAGCCCTGGATACCGCCATGGAGACGCTGAGAATCGCATTCGCCCCCAATTCCGACTTGTTCTCCGTTCCGTCCAGCCCGATGAGGGCCCGGTCCAACTGGTACTGGGCCAGGGCGGACATGCCGGTCACCGCCGGAGCTATCCTGTCGTTGACATTGGCCACGGCCCTGGTCACAGCCTTGCCCCCGAAGGCCTCCTGTCCGTCCCTGAGTTCGCAGGCCTCATGTTCACCGGTGGAAGCCCCGCTGGGAACCGCCGCCCGCCCGAAGGAACCGTCCTCCAGGAAGACGTCCGTCTCGAGGGTGGGATTCCCCCGGGAATCGAGGATCTGACGGGAGCGCACGGAAGCTATTCTGGACATTGCATGCCTCTTTTCTTTCTTAACCGGGGCGGGGCCGCCAGGGTGTCGCCCCTGCAGATATGGGGCCCGCCTCCGTGGTCTTGCCGTTGCTTTCGACGATCACTTTCCGGCGCCCGCCGCTCGGTTCCTTAAAACGCCCGGAGCCGCGTCCCGGATATTCCGAGAATGTTGCCCGTCACCCGGATACAAACCCACCGGGGGGCTTGCGTCAACCCCTTTCCGGCTCTTGCTCGAGCCCCAGCCTTCTCATCCGGGCCAGAAGCGTGGTTCTCTTCAGGCCAAGGAGCCGAGCCGCCCTGGACCGCACTCCTCCGCAGTTTGCGAGGGCCTTTCTAATATAGAACCGTTCCACCGAAGCGACAATTTCGTCGAGCCCCGCCGGCTCTCCCGCCGATGGAATGTGGCAACGGCCGTCGGGCGCTATCCTGGGGGGCAGGTGCCCGGGAAGAATCACCCCCGATGAAAGGATGGACGCCCTTTCCATGGCATTCTCCAGCTCACGTACGTTCCCGGGCCAGGAATAGGCCGTCAGGAGAGCCGCCGTTTCCGGGCTGAGGCTGTACTCCATATCGCCGACGGCGGAATGGATTTCCAGAAAATGCTCCGCCAGGGGAATGATGTCCTCCCTCCGCTCCCTGAGGGCGGGGACGTGAATGTCAATCACGTTCAATCTGAAATACAGGTCCTCCCGGAACCTGCCGGCCTTCATTTCCTCCTCCAGATTGGAGTTCGTGGCCGCCAGAAGCCTCACATCCACCTTGAGGGCGGTGTTGGAGCCCACCGGGGTTATCTCCCTCTCCTGAAGGGTTCTGAGGAGTTTGACCTGCATTCCCATGCTCATGTTCCCTACCTCGTCCAGAAACAGGGTGCCTCCCTCGGCGGCCTGGAATTTTCCGATGGTGGTGGAGTAGGCTCCGGTGTAGGAACCCTTCATGTGGCCGAAGAGTTCACTTTCCAGCAATCCCTCCGGAATGCCTCCGGAGTTCACGCTCACGAAGGGTTTTCCCGCCCTCCGGCTCCGGCGGTGGAGAAGCCGGGCTATCAGTTCCTTTCCGGTGCCGCTCTCGCCGGTGATCAGGGCGGTGCTTCCGGTGGCCGCCACCTGTCTCACCAGCTCCAGAACACCGGCCATGGCCCTGCTTTTGAAGACTATCCCCTTGCCGGCGGATGACCCGGGGGCGGCCTCCCCGGAGGCCATGGCCTTCTCCACGGCCCGCTGAAGCTGGATCGGGGTGAAGGGTTTCGGGATGTAGTCAACGGCTCCGAGACGGAGGGCTTCCTTGGTGCCGTCTATGGAGGCGTATCCGGTGATCACGATCGCCGGGAGGGTCGGATACTTGTCCCTCACGATCCGGAGCAGGTCTATTCCACTGGAGTCCGGCAGGTGGACGTCGCTTATCAGGAGGTTGAACCGCTCCCTGCGCAGGCCGGCCAGGGCCTGCCGGGCGGTGGGGGCCGAAGTGCAGTGAAACCCCGACTCGGAAAGCACCTCGTTGATGATCTCGACGGTATGCCGTTCGTCGTCCACCACCAGCGCCCTGTACCTGTTCCGTCCGCTCTCGCTCATATTTCTACAATACAGGTTTTTCAGGAGGTAGTCAATTATATGACGCTACCACCCCCGGGGTCGGCGGGGCGGATGTTCGCATTTTTGACGGTTATCGCGGTGATGGGGGGGTGTTCTTCCCCTCCCGCCGGAGAGGACGTGCTTGTGCTCAGGGCCGGAGATTACATCGTCATCCCCGACGATCCTCCGGTCTATCCGTTGTTTCCGGAGGGGGCCCCGCCCGACTCCCTTGTCCCGGACTCCCCCGGTTCCGATTCACTGTCCGCGCCGGACTCCATTTCTATCCCCGCGGACTTCCTTTCCGCTGACTCCCTCGGTTCCGATTCATCAGCAGTATCGGACTCCCTTTCTATCCCCGTGGATTCTCTCCCCGTGCCCGGGGCGGCGGAGGACTCACTGTCCCCGGCGGACCTTCCCGAAGGACTGAATCTCCTGGCGGTGAAGGTGAGTGGTTCGCTGTACGGCAGCCTCGGAGGAGCCCAGGGAGTCTCCCCCGATGTGCTGGGAGCCCACTGCGTGAGGTATATCTGGTGGGACATGGACCCCTGGGCCGACTTTACCGCCGGGGACTCCCTCAGAATCCTCTACTCCCCGGAGCCGGGCCTGCGGGAGAACTGCATATCCGCCCTGGAGTACATCCCCGTGGCGGGGTCCTCGAACCGCGGCTTCAGGGTTTACGTGTTCATGAAATCCGGTGACAACTACCCCAGTATATGGTATCCGGACGGTACGGAAGTTGTAAAGCTTCTCAACCGGATGCCGATCTCCACCTTCGAGGAGATCACCGGCATATTCGGAGAGAGAAGGGGCTCGGGGGTGCACCATGGCGTGGACTTCAAGGCCCCCGTCGGTGTACAGGTCCGCACGGTCTTCGGCGGCACCGTGACCCGGGTGAACTGGAACCGGGAGTACAACGGCCTTTGCGTGGAGATCAGGACTCCGGGGGGGAACCACGAGATGTTTCTTCACCTGGACCGGATCGGCGGCGGCATCGCCCCGGGCAGAGTTGTGGAGCCCGGGAGCGGGATCGGCGCCGTAGGGAATTCCGGGCGTTCCTACGCCGCCCACCTTCATTACCAGATAAACGACTCCGAGGGGAACCCCATGGATCCCTACGTCTGCCTCGGTTTCAGAAGAAGACGCCTGGAGGGGGATGACATGGTGCGGTTCGCCGCGGTGAGGGACAGTTTCGATGTTCTCCTGCGGGGTCGGTGATGGCTGATTTCACCCTGGTCGTCCCGAACTGGAACGGAGGATCCGTCCTTCCCGGAATGCTGGACTCGGTCGCCGGGCAGGTGGCCGGGGGCGGGGGGCGGCTTCTGGTTTTCGACAACGGTTCGCAGGATGGTTCCGACCGGGACGCTCTGGAGAAATACGGCGACGAGCCCTGGTTCTCCCTGGTGAGAAGCCCGGTGAACCTGGGATTCGCCGTGGGAGTCAACATGGCCCTGGAGGGCGTTGACACCCCGGAGGTCGTCATAGCCAACTCCGACACGGTTTTTCTCCCCGGCAGCCTCGGGAGTCTCCTGGAGGGCCTTCGGAGGCATCCCGGGGCGGGGCTGGCCGGGCCGGTGCTTCTATGGCCCGACGGCCGCATACAGGAGTCCATGAGGGATTTTCCGTTCCCGGGACGGCTGATAGCCGAACACCTTCCGCTCCTGAGGAGGAGATCCTTCAGGTACCGCGACCATTCCCGGGAAACCAGGTGCGACTGGGTGGTGGGGGCGGTGATGGCGGTGAGAACCGGGGTATTCCGGGAGCTGGGGGGCTTCGATGAGGATTACTTTTTCTACCACGAGGAAACCGACCTCCAGTACAGGATGAAAAAGGCCGGATGGGAGATCTGGCTCATTCCGTCCTCCAGGGTGATCCATCTGGAGGGTGCCTCCGCAAAACGGCTGTTTGGTGGGGAAACCTACCTTCGGTATATTCCGGCGAAGCTGAGGTTTCTTTCCAAACATGCGGGCGCCGGTTCCAGGGCGGCCTTCAGGGGGTGGATGTCGGCCCTGATGCTCTGGAGGGCCGCTGTGGGCCTGCTGTGTCCATCCCTGGCGGAAAGGGACGGGCGTTTCGGAGTTTCCTACTGCCGGAGGGCCCTTAAACTGCTGTTCGCCCCTACCGAACGGAACGCTTGATGAAAGCCATTCTCGGAATCAACTGCTACAAGCATGACTCCGCGGCCTGTCTCCTGCTGGAAGGCAGGCTGGCGGGCGCCGCTGAAGAGGAAAGGTTCACCAGGAGGAAGCACGACCCGTCCTTTCCCGCGGAGGCCATATCCTTCCTGCTTCGCCGGGCGGGGCTGTCCCCCGGTGATGTGGGCCATGTCGCCTTCTACATGAAGCCCGGCCTGGTATTCCGGGAAGCCTTCCGCATGTTTCCCGGGTACATGACCAAGCCCGGCGCCCTGGGGTTCTTCGCGGGCCAGCTCGGGGGCGCCCGACGGATGGCGGGCCTGCCCGGTCTGTGCCGGGCGACCTTCGGTCCGAGCTTCGATCCCGAGTTCCATT
Organism: Candidatus Fermentibacterota bacterium; assembly: GCA_029571005.1. GTDB lineage: Bacteria > Fermentibacterota > Fermentibacteria > Fermentibacterales > JCC-6 > UBA6080. The sequence continues at coordinate 5,066 of JAKPTG010000015.1, read as the reverse complement.
TCCTGGAGCACCACGATGCGCACGCCTGGTCGGCCTGGTACGGCGCCGGGTGCCGGGATGCGGCGGTCATGACCCTGGACGGCGCCGGTGAGATTCATTCGGGCATGCTTGGCGAGGTAAAGGGGCTCAGGCTGAAGAGGTTCGCAAGCACCCGGCTTCCCGACTCCACCGGCCTTTTCTACAGCGCGGTGACGTCCTTCCTTGGATTCAGGCCGGACAGCGACGAATACAAGGTGATGGGGCTGGCCAGCTACGGCAGTCCCGAGTACGCGGACCTCTTCCGGCGGATACTGATTTCCCGCAAGGATTCGGTCAGGGTGGACACCGGGCTGCTGGACATCAGACGGGGGGTTCATTTCGCCCGGTTCTCCCGGGAGGTGCTCTCCCGGATAGGCCCCCCCCGCCGGGAGGACGAGCCCCTGGAAGCCCGCCACGAGAACATCGCGTCGTCGGCCCAGGTCGTGCTGGAGGAAGCCGGCCTGGCCATGGCCGCGCACCTCAGGAGGGTCTCCGGCGCGGAGATACTGGCCATCGCCGGAGGAACCGCCCTGAACTGCGTCATGAACGGCCGTATCGAGAGGGAAGCGGGGTTCCGGGAGGTTCACCCCTTCCCCGCGTCCCACGACGCCGGCGCTGCGGTCGGGTCGGCGGTGGCGGTCCACACGGTCCGTTTCCCCGGGACTCCCCTGATTCCGCCCGATAGCATGTTTCTCGGGCCCGACTACTCCGAGTCGGAAGTGGAGGACGCCCTGAAGGGCTCCAGGGTGGAGTATTCCAGACCGGGGAACCTCGAGGCCCTCACCGCATCCCTGGTGGAGAGGGGTTTTGTGGTGGGTCTTTTCCAGGGCAGGGCCGAGTTCGGCCCCAGAGCCCTGGGCAACAGGTCCATCCTGGCGGACCCCCGCCGTCCCGAGATGAAGGACATCGTCAACGAGATCATCAAGTTCCGGGAAGGTTTCAGGCCCTTCGCCCCGGTCTGCACCAGGGAGGCGGCTCCGGAGTACTTCCTGGGTTGTTCCTCGAGCCCCTACATGATCAAGACCTATCCCGTGGCGCCGGGAAAGGAGAAGGTCATCCCCGCGGTGACCCATGTGGACCTCACCGGAAGGGTGCAGACCGTGACCCGGGAGGCGAACCCCTTCTACTACGACGTCATCCGGGAATTCCAGAAGCTCACCGGGGTGCCGGTGCTCATGAACACCTCCTTCAACGTCCGGGGGGAGCCCATCGTAAACTCGCCGGTGGATGCGCTGAGGTGTTTCTACGGAACCGGCATGGACGCCCTGGTGATGCCCCCTTTCCTGGTGATGAAGGAAAGGCCGATGGAGAGGGTACGGGTTTGACGACGAGCCTCAGCCGGGGAACCGTTCTGTTCGTTGATCCCGACAGGGATCGGACCGCCCGGATCAGGGCTCTGGTCTCGGAACTCGGGTACACCACCACCGAGGAGAGGACCGCCCGGGGGGCGCTGAGACGGGTCCGGTCCCGGTCGGTGAACGTTCTGGCGGTTAGCAGCGGCACCGACGACCTCCTCATGTCCACTTTTCTGGAAACCCTGTCACGGGCGAACACCGACGCCAGCGTTATCATCTACGGACGCATGATCAGCGCCCAGGAAGCGGTTTCCTGGATGAAGGCGGGGGTGGTGGACATCCTGCTGGACCCGGAATCCCGGGAAGGCTGGAGGCAGGCGGTGCAGTTGGCCTTCTCCCGATCGTCCAGGAGCCTTCTCACCCGTACCGCCGCAGCGAAGGCCTCTCCCGCGGATGCGCCGGACATCCTCTACAGAAGCCGGGCCATGGGGGATGTACTCCAGATGGTGAAACGGGTCGCCCCGATCAAGGCCACGGTGCTCGTCACCGGCGAGAGCGGCACGGGCAAGGACCTCATCGCCCGGAGCATCCATGCCCAGAGCGGCAGGAGGGGCGAGTACCTGGTCATGAACTGCGCGGCCATCCCCGAGACCCTGCTGGAGGACGAGCTGTTCGGACACGAGAGGGGGGCTTTCACCGGGGCCGACAGCCCGCGGGCCGGAAAGTTCGAGGCCGCCGACGGAGGCACCCTCATGCTGGACGAAGTCGGAGAGATACCCCTCTCGCTGCAGGTCAAGCTTCTCAGGGTTCTGGAGGAGGACCGGGTCACCAGGCTCGGCGGAAACCGCTCCGTACCGGTGGATGTGAGGCTGATCGCCGCTACCAACAGGGACCTTTCCGCCATGGTCAGGTCCGGCGCCTTCAGGGAGGACCTCTACTACCGGCTGAAGGTAGTGGAGATCCACCTTCCGCCTCTGCGGAAGAGGAGGGCCGATATTCCTCTGCTGGCATCGTCCCTCCTGCGGCAGGCTTCGGACAAGCACGATCTGCCTATGCCGGAGATAACCCCGGAGGCGATGGAGTCACTGAAGACCTACCAGTGGCCGGGGAATGTGAGGCAGTTGAAGAACCTCATGGAAAGCCTCCTGATAATGTCCCGGGGGAGGATAACCCCGGACGACCTTCCCCCGGAGATAACCCCCGTCGGCGGGAAGGGGTCCGCCCGGCTGGAGCTGGAGCTGCCGATGACTCTCCAGGAGGTTGAAGATCTGCTGATTGAAAGAACCCTGGCGCTCACCGGGGGCAACCGCACCCAGGCCGCCCTCCTGCTGGGCATGGGCAGGCGGACTCTGCAAAGAAGGCTCGGCTCCTCCGGAGACGCAAAGGACTGAAGGAGAGGGGGGCCGCCTTGAGGGTTCTTTTCGGCGCCGCCGGACGGCTGGGCACCGCCGTAAGAAGAACCGCCCCCGAATCTCCGGCGCTGTACTGCCACGGCCTGGGCGGCGGGGGAAAGCCTGCCCCGGTGGACCTGGCCTTCGCAGACCCCGTGATTCCCGAAGGGACGGAAACCGTCATCAACTGTGCGGCCATGAGCGCCCCCGGGGACTGCCGCAGGGATCCGGCCGCCGCCTTCAGGGTGAACTCCCTGTGGCCCCGGAGGCTTGCGGTGCGGTGCGCGGAGCTGGGAATCGGGCTGATACACATGAGCACCGACCTGGTCTGGTCCGGCGGGATTCCGCCTTACGGGCGCAGCTCGCCGGCGGTTCCCATGTCGCTTTACGGGTGGACGAAACTCATCGGCGATATTCTGGTGAGGCGGGCCCATCCGGGGGCGCTGGTGGTCAGAACTTCGGTGCTGGTGGGAGAGACGGGGGCCCGAAGGCCGACCTTCTCGGAGGAGATAACCTCGGGCGCCGTCAGCCGTTTCTATACCGATTCCATCCGGCATCACACCCGGATAATGCCCATGGCGGAAACCCTTCACAGGCTCGCCGGAGAGGGGGCGTCCGGGCTGATCCTGGCGGCGTCCCCCCTGGCCATGTCCCGGCTTGCCTTCGCCGCGACCATGATACCGGAGCCAAAGGGGATCAGGGCTCCCCGGGGGGTTCCCCTGAACCTGACCATGAGGGTGGATGTGGAGGTGGTATGAGACCCTCCGATCCGCCACGCCTTGCCGTGAAACAAGGTGTTCCCCCTCCGGAACCGGGAAGAGCGGACCCGGCGGCCCGCAGGCTCCGGCGACCGACGGCGCTTCCCCGGTCGGCCTGAATCGTTCTCCGCTCAGCGCACCACCGGAAGGGAGGGTCAGAGGGTATGGAGAAGAGCATTACCGAATACTTCCGCCGTTTCAGGCGGACAGGCAATCCCCGGTTCCTGGCCGGAGCCCTGGCGTTGTCGCTCCGGCAGGGGAGGTTCTCCGAGATGGCCAGGAGCGCGGTTATGGAACTGACCACCCGCCCGTCGTCCGTACCGTCCGGAGGCGGGGAGTGCCGGAACGTGATCCGGAGGGCGGACCCGTACCTGGGCTGCACCTTCACCAGGGAGGACATGATCAGGCGGTTCGGAGACGGGTTCCTGGAACTCCCGGAGGATTTTCAGGGAACCCGGTGGTCCGGCATCTGCCGGATGGGCGACCTCACCGTCGTCGGGGAGTATTTCGAGGGAAAGCGGTTGTTCCTGCTGGGGAACGGCCGTTGCCTTCAGCTCCGGTGGTACCTCCGGCAGTCCGATGTGAGGCACATCCACTCGGTCGTCAGCCTGGGGAATGACATCCTGGTGTCCACCGGCGACGCCAGGAAGGCTCTGGATCTCTGGCGGCTGGCGGGGGATGAACCGGTGTTCGTGAAGAGGCTGAGGAAACACTCCGCCGGGTTCACCGGCGCGGCGAAGCTGGGGGGAAGGCTGTTCTTCGGCACGGATTTCAGCAGCCGGCCCAACTGGATAGAGACGGACGGGAAAAGATTCCCCTTCCCCAGGGCGTGCTACCGATCCTATGTGGAGGCCATGCAGGCGGTGGACGACAGGTTCATTGTCGCGGTGAACAGAGACAAACTGGTTGACAAGGGGAGGAAGGTCTGGTCCGTGTTCGACGCCGCAGAGGAAAAGTACGTTTACTGCGGGGAGCGTCCCTGACGAGTTCCGGGATTCAGCCGCCTTCCCGAACGCCGGGACGGGATTCAGCCGGAAAGGCCTTCCGCACCCGCGGTGCGGTTGATGACCCGGGCCAGGCAGCCTCCCGTCGGTGATCCCGGGTTCATGGCGATACTCTCCGGAGTGCCGGAGGCGATGATCCTCCCGCCGTCCCCGCCGCCCTCGGGGCCCATGTCTATCACCCAGTCGGCATTCTTCACGACATCGAGGTTGTGCTCGATGACTATGACCGTATTCCCCGCGTTCACCAGTCTGTCCAGGACTATCAGCAGGCGGTTTACGTCGTGGGGGTGCAGGCCGGTGGTGGGCTCGTCCAGGATGTACAGGGTGTGGGCGGTGGAGGGGCGCGCCAGCTCCCGGGCCAGTTTTACCCGCTGGGCTTCTCCGCCGGACAGGGTTGTGGCGGGCTGCCCGAGCCTGATGTACCCGAGCCCCACGTCCGCCAGCACCTTGATGGTGCCGTAAACCTGGGGAATCCTCTCGAAGAGGTTCAGGGCGTCGTCCACGGTCAGGTTGAGCACGTCCGAGATGCTGCGGCCCCTGAACTTCACCCTGAGGGTTTCCCGGTTGAACCTGAGCCCGCGGCATACCTCGCACTCCACG
>JAKPTG010000092.1 GCA_029571005.1 Candidatus Fermentibacterota bacterium | reverse complement strand
ATACCAGTTCCCCGGGCCCCGGGTGCAACAGTTCCACGATGTTCCCGCATGCCTCGCACTTATATACCTGTCTCTTCGCGGTCATGACTCGCCTCCTTCACCAGTTGACGGCGGCTATCTCGAAGTAGTCCCGGGGATGGTCACATGCGGGGCAGTTCCTGGGGGCTTCCGTACCGGTATACACAAAGCCGCAGTTCCGGCATCGCCAGGTCACCGCCTCCGGCTTCCGGAAGACCAGCCCGGCCTCAATGTTCTCCGCCAGCTTCCGGAAACGTTCGCCGTGGAACTTCTCGGCCACCGATACGTTGTCGAAAACCGCGGCGATCTCCGGAAAACCCTCCTCCCGGGCGACCTTGGCGAAGCCCGGGTACATGGTGCCCCATTCGGCCTCCTCACCCTCGGCGGAGGCTATGAGGTTCGCATGGGTATCGGCGATGACTCCGGCGGGAAACGGGGCGGACACCATGGCCTCGCCGCCCTCCAGGAACTTGAAGAAGCGCTTGGCGTGCTCCCTCTCCTGGTCGGCGGTCTCCCGGAAGACCGCCTCGATCTGCTTGAAGCCTTCCTTGGCCGCCGCCGAGGCGAAGTAGGTGTAGCGGTTCCCGGCCTGGGCTTCCCCGGCGAAAGCGGTCATAAGGTTTTTCTCGGTCTGGGTTCCCTTGAGTTTCATGGCAACCTCCTGTTGTTCCAGCGCTCCAGTTAGGAATCATTCTTATTATGCGATGGGCGCTCCACGCCGTCAAGCCCGGTTACGGGCGGCGATGCCGCATCGCGGCCTCGGCCTCATCCGCCCATGAAGGCACGGCATCCGGAACCGTCCCACACGGAAACCCGGACGGTGCGATCCGGCCGGCAGCCTGTCTCCCCTCACTCCTTCCCGCGGACCAGGGCCGCCAGGGTCTCCAGCCGGCCGTCAACCGTCTCTCCGGTGCGCATGTTCTTGAGCCCCAGCACCCCGCTGGACACCTCCGTCGGCCCCACCACCAGAACCCATGGGTAATTCTCCCGGGAGGCATGCTGCATCTGTCTCGAGACCTTCCTGCCGGTGACGTCCACCGATGCGCTCACCCCAAGGTTCCTGAAGCCCTCGCCGATCCTCAGGGCCGGACCCAGCTCCTCCGGTGAGAACACCACCACGTACAGGCTGGCGGGGGGAGTGCGGTGCAACCGATCCGGCAGGCATCCGTAGGTCTCAAGGAAAAGCGTCAGGGCCAGAACTCCAAGGCCGAACCCGACCCCCGAAACCGGCCGCCCCTGGAATGCCTCCACCAGGTTGTCGTACCTTCCCCCGCCGCAGATGGCCCTGCGGTTCTCCCCGCCGGTATCGGTGAGTTCGAAGACGATGCCGGTGTAGTAGTCCAGGCCCCGGACGATCGAGGGGCAGAACTCCGCCGAGGGCATTCCCGCACCCAGAAGAAGCCGCTGGAAACCCGCGACCTCCGCCAGGGCCGGGTCGTCGCCGAGCAATTCCTTCAGGTACGGGTCTTCGGGGTCGGTTACACCGCAAAGCCTCTCCACGGCCGCCGCCTTTTTTCGGCAGCCAAGGGTTTCCTCGAGAAGCCCCAGCCACTCCGCGGGCTCGATTTTGTCCCTCTTGTCCAGCAGCCCGAAGGCGCCGGCGACGTCCGTCACCCCCAGGGCCGCCAGCGACGAGGCGGCGAACCTCCTGCTGCTCCACCGGATCCGGTACTTGTCCGGCGAGACCCCAAGGAGCCTCATGATCCTGTCCAGCACCAGGAAGACCTCCAGCTCAGCCCCGGGCGGGTCGGCACCCAGAATGTCAAGGTTGAACTGCAGGAATTCCCTCGCCCTGGCCCTCTGGGGGCGCTCGTGCCGAAAACAGAGGGGTGTTGACATCCAGCGGATCGGCATGGGCATCTCCCCCCGGGCGGCCACCATCCTGGCCAGGGTCGGGGTGAGTTCGGGCCTCAGCACGACTTTCCTGCCCCCCCGGTCGGTGAAGAAGTAACTCTGCTTCTCCACCAGTTCACCGCCGCTCTTGGCCTCGAACAGGGAAAAGGGTTCCAGCACCGGGCCGTCGTACTCCCGAAAGCCCGAAAGCGCCCCGGCCTCGGTGAGCACCCGGCAGACGTGCCGCTCCACCAGCATTTCCTCGGGGTATCGCTGCCTCATCCCGGTAAGGGGATCGGTGGATAAGGTCAAGTCAGTCCTTCCCTTCCCCGCGGGCCAGGGGACACCCCCCGCCGCAGACCGTGAATTCGATGCACTCCCGGCACTTGGACGGAAGGTACTCCCTGTTCCTTATACCCACGAACAAGGGGCTGTTCCAGATTTCCGGCCACGGATCCTTCAGTATGTTTCCGGCCCCCTGGAACCAGCTCTGGCAGGGGAGAACCGTGCCGTCCGGCTCCACGCAGACATTCATGGAGGCGGCGGTGCACCGTCTCGGCCCCAGGTCCAGTTGTTCCGGATCCAACCGGCAGTACTCCGTCGGCGAGTACCAGAGCATCCGGACGCCGGCCCTCCTGCATTCCCTTCCAAGCTCCATCAGAAGCACTTCCAGCCTCGAATAATCCAGGCTCTTCTCCCCCAGGGAGGTGTAGCCGCTGCATATCACCGTATTGAAAGCGGCGGCCTTCACCCCGAGGCCCGCGACGAAGGCGGGAACCGGCAGCACATGAAGGTGGTTGTCGGTACACAGCGTGGTGTTGGTGACGGTATGGAACCCCAGAGCCACCGAGTTTCTTATCCCGGATACGGTGCTTTCCCAGGTATCGGCCCCCACCATGGAGTTGTGGATCGCAGGATCGGCGGACTCCAGGGTGATCTGAACGTAGTCCAGCCCGGCCCTCCGCAGAGCTTCGACCCTGGAGCGGTCCGCAAGGCCCACCCCGTTGGTCAGGAGACCGGTGATGAGCCCAAGGCACTCGGCGTGGCGGACCAGTTCCTCGAGGTCGTCCCTGAGGATGGACTCGCCGCCGGTGAAGACCACCTGGGGTATCCCTGCGTCGGCCAGCCTGTTGATAGCCTCCTTCCAGTGGCCGGTGTCCATTTCGGAAACACGCCTGTCGCCCCTGTAACAGTGACCGCAGGCCACGTTACAGCGGTACGTGAGAGCCAGGTCCGCCCTCAGGGGGGCGCTCGGGTCCGTCTCGGGCGATTCCTCCACTTCCAGCACCACCCGCTCCCCCCGGATAACCGCCTCCAGGTCCCTGCGGAATCCCTCGAAGTCCCGACGGGCCCTTCTCCGGGATATGCCGTAGTTTCCGGCGAGCCTGGCGACCCCCTCCGAACCCTCCATGCCCGAGAGCATCAGCCAGGCACAGTCGGCGCCGGTGGGATTCAACCGGATCAGGGATGCGGCGTTCACCACCAGCACACCGCTGCCGTCCGGATCCACCCGGAGGTGCATTCTGGACCCTTCCCGGCGGAAATGGTGCAGCCCGGCGGGGGCGATACGGGACGACGGGTCCGGTTTTCTGAACAGCTTCATCATCTCCCCCCTCCAGCGCAGGCGCAGGCACAGCCGGCGCAGGCACATGCACAGGCGCAACCGCCTCCCGAAGAGGACCCGCCCCCGGTGGACCGGGACACCGGGTTCATCGCGCCGGCTACTCTCAAGGTCAGATTGCTGACCATACTTCCCGCGACGGACTCGGTTTTCGAAACCAGAGCGCCGCAAGCGGCGGCGATGTTGATTGAACCACCCGCGCCCTTCACGGGCACGGGCCAGGCGGACGCCGGGATGGACACGGACATGGGCAGCTTGGCAAGGCGGGCCTGGGGCTTCTCCTCCGAGGCCAGCAGCCACTGGAACCTGTCTATGAAGACCCGGGCGGCTTCGGTGGCGTCCGGAGACTGCTCAAGCTGCTTCCAGGCGTTCTTCATCACCCCTTCGTAATACTTCCTCGATTCCTTCATGCTGAAGCCATCCATGGCGGTGCCCAGCTCCTGGATCATTTCCCTGAAGTACCCGCTCAGGTCCCCCAAGGTCAGCCCCGCCTCTCCCCGAAGCAGGTCCAAAAGTTTCTTTTCATAGGTTCTGAGCCCCTCTGGAACAGTCGGGGATGGAGTGAGCCGGAAGTCCTTCCCGGCGACGGTCACCGCACCCTTCTTGATGAGGCTCCATACCACCAGCATCAGGACCCTCTCCAGAGGCTTCTCCATGAGCAGCGCCGCCATGGGTACGGTGAGACCCCGGCGCACCCCCTTGCCACCGGTACGGATCTTCGGGGGCAGGTACTTCAGGGCCCCGTTCAGGGTGTTCCTCACCGTAAGCACGACGAAAAGCATCATTATCGCGATCATCCCAAGGGGGATGCAACAGGCGGGATCTATCTTTATCAGAGGTTTACGGGGACGGGCCGACAGAGAGCCCGTGACCAGACTGTCGGGGAAACCTACCCCCACTTCGAAGCTCCTGTTGAGCCTCACGTCCCGTTCCCACCGGAACAGGACCCGGTTTTTGGCCACCCAGGCGGTGTCGAAGGGGACATCGTGGTAGCGGACCAGTTCGGGGGAGCTTCCCGGTGGGAAGACCAGGTCCATCACCAGGCGGGTGTTCCCGTGGATCATGGATCCGTCGAACCAGGTGGGCGACAGGCGAAGGGAGGCCCAGCCGTCCTGTTTGTCATCCTTGTACACGGCTCCCCCGCAGGACCCGTGGAACTCCAGGACTCCCGTCTCGCCGGGGCCGATTCCCGGCCACAGGCGGATCTCCACGCCGTTTTCTATGTAGGACGACCTGTTCACCGGCATGGAAACACCGTCCAGGAAGGCCTCCATACCGAAGGTACTCCACTCCGTGCCGGGAAGCCCGATGTCCACCACGTCTATGGGATCCGCCCCGTCACGGCACTCGAACCGGATCCGGTAATCCAGAAGAAGGGTCTGGTCGGATTCCACACCCACCTGGAAGTACATCTCCGGCACCGAGAAACTGTACGAGGCCAGCAGCGCCAGGATCATCACCATTTCGGGGCTTCCA
>JAKPTG010000091.1 GCA_029571005.1 Candidatus Fermentibacterota bacterium | reverse complement strand
GATCGAAGTCAGAAGCCCGGGCCCCAGCTCCACCGACAGGGGAAGACCGGTTTCGTACACCGGGTCGCCGGGCTTCAGGCCGGCGGTTTCCTCGTACACCTGAATACTGGCCCTGTCCCCCTTCAGCTCGATTATTTCACCGATGAGCCGGTAGTCAGAGACATAGACCACATCAAACATCCTGGCCTCGCCCATTCCCGCGGCCACCACCAGCGGCCCGGCGATCTTGTCTATCCTTCCCTGCTGCATTCAGAATCCTCCGGCTAATCTTCCTCGCTCATCAGATCCACTCCGACGGCTTTGATTATCAAAGATCTCAAGGCATCGTCACCCAGTCGCCGGCTTCCGGACACCCCCGGAAGAACCACCACCGCCGGGACCGGCATGTCGAGGGTTTCGGACACCAGATCCCGAACCTGCTCCAATACTTCCTCGGTGATCATGATGACCGAGACCCTGTCCTTCACCAAGCTCTGAAACACTCTTCTGGCCCCGTCGCCGTCCTGCGGTGTGTAGGTTTCCACCCCCAGGGCCTTGAACCCGAGCACCGAGTCGGCATCGCCAAGAAATGCGGTGCGGCCTTCAATCATGGCTGCTCCCCGTTCACCTCGGAAGCCGCGTCAGCAGCTTCGCGGAGCTCATGCCGGCGCGTTTCGCCGCGACGGTAAGGTTCAGGTGCATGACTTCCATCTCCCTCCGGAGAACGTAGGAAGCCAGAAGCCCCGGCCCCGAGGAACCCCAGGTCAGGGCGGAAATCCGTTCCATCAGCACCCTGTCGCCTTCCCGGGCGAAAGCCGGGAAGGAACCGCCGTCCAGGGCCTCCTTGAGGGCCGCGGATGCGGCCTCAAAACCCTGGTTCTCGGAGAGCGCCTCGGGGAGCCTGCCCTTACGGAAGGCTTCGGAGACTTCCTCGGGAGTGTGATACCCTCCGGGGAAAAGCCAGGCCTCCATCCGTCCGGAAGCGGGGTCCTCCCCCCGGATTCTTCCCGCGGTGAGAAAGTTCCTGAGTTCCAGCCCGGCGGTGACGTAGTCCGCCAACCCCGGGCCAAGCGCCCCCAGCCCGGTTCTCTCCACCTCGGCCGCCAGCCGGTCCATCGTCAGATCAACGCCAAGGGAGCCGCCGGGAACCCCGGCCCGGATTTCCTCCAGAGCCTTCCGGAACCCCTCGGGGAGCCGGTCCGCCTCGGCGGGGTCGTCCCAGGCCCCGGTGACGGTCTGAAGCGGCAGGGTGCCTTCCCTCTCGAAGACAGGGTCTTCGGTACCGCCGGACGCCCGCCTCTTCCATGCGTATCTGGCGTTCCGTACATCCCTGCGCCGGAGCAACGCCCCGGCGAGACCGCTTCCCGGGTCAAGCTCCAGAAGCTCGTCCTCCGCCGCGGACACCGCCCGCGCCAGAGCGGAGTCCAGGTCATCCCCGTGGATCATCCTGCCGTACCAGGTGTCCCCTAACACTTTAAGCATTTCCGGGATGTCGGGTGCGGCTATGATCCGGCTCCAGACCCGATCATGGAGAAGGGAGGTCTCCAGGGCGCTGATACGGCCCGCGGTGTACTCCCAGGACAGGCTCACCTGTCCGCCAGCCTCTCCACAGCGAGCCTGCCGGACAATTCCATGACGAGCTCCTCGTGAACCATGGACTCGATCATCTCCAGGGTCGCGTTCCTCCTCACCTTCCCGGAGAGGAGTATGACTCCGCCGCGGCCTTCATGATGCCCGGGCGACAGAACGAAACGAACATCCCCGCGGGAGTGCCGGTCCAGGAAGCCCTGATCTATCCTGCCGGCGTCTCCCGCCGCGGTGATCACTTCCACGTCGCCGGTGAAATCGCACCGGGAGAGCAGGGCTCCTATGAGCTCGGTATAATCCTCCGAGGAGGCTATCAGATCCACCGCGTTTTGAAGGGCCCGGTCTATGAGAACCCTCCGGGTGTTGAGAAGAACCCTCTCCTCCTCCCTGAGGGCATGTTCCCGGTTTCTCCGTTTTCTCTCCCCAAGGCTTTCCGCCAGCCTGGCCCGGTCCTTCTCCGCCCTGGCGGCCAGCCCGGCTTCGGCATCCTCCAGAGCTTTCTTCTTCTCGTGCCGGGCCCGGGAGATGAGACCCTCGGCCTCCTCCTTGGCATCGGACAGGATTTTCTCCCTTATGGCCTTCAGGGACATTCCATCAGCCTATCTGCCCGAGCATGAGGAAGCTCACCAAAAAGCCCAGAATAGCGTAGAACTCGACGAAAACCGCAAGAATCAGCGCCTTGCCCGAGTCGTCGGGCTGCTTGGCGGTCATCATGGCTCCGGCGCCGCAGACCTTTCCCTGGTGGATACCCGAGAGAAGCCCCGTCAGGGCTACCGGAAGCCCGGCTGCCAGAACCTTCCAGGCGGTTGCCGCATCCAGGGTTTCCACGCCGCTGATTTTCTGGAGCAGAAGGAAGGCGATGACGAAACCGTAGATTCCCTGGGTCCCCGGCAACGCCGACAACAGAAGCAGCTTACCGAACTTCTTGGGGTCCACGCTCATGACCCCGGTGCTGGCCTGGGCCGCGATGCCTACGCCCACGGAGCTTCCGATGCCCGCCAGGGCGCAGGCGAGCGCGACGCCGAGATAGGCGATGAGATGAACTGACACTTGTGATCCTCCCTGTAGAAAGACGTTGTCTCTATCTTTCCGAATCAATAATGCGTACAAAACGGGGCTGGTACCGCAATGGCGAGAAGGGGACGCCGGTTCCGTCGTAGAACTTGCCGAAGAACTCCACGAACTGAAGCCTGGCGGTGTGGATGAAACTGGAAAGCACCGCCATCGCCAGGTTGAAAAGGTGCCCGGCGGCCAGAACCAACACCGCCAAAACGATGCCGATACCGGCGATGCTTCCCGCCGCCATGCCCGCTATCTCGTTCACCACCTGGGCGATGATGCCGCTGGAGAGCGCAAGGGCGAAGAGCCTGGAGTAACTCAGCACGTCCCCAAGAAGGTTCACTATTCCGTAAACGGCATAGGCTCCCAGCCCGATTTTGCCGCCGATACCCCGGGCGGACCTTCCCCCCATGATGAAGATCAGAAGCGCTCCGACGCCCAGCATCCAAAGGAAAACCCGGTCCGCCGGGCCGCTTACGTCGTACAGGACCCCGCCCAGCAGGTAATGGTTGAAGAGCCAGGGGAAGAGCCCGGCTATGGCGAGCAGCCAGCCGGTCTGCTCCACCACGGCCGCCGGCCCCTCTCCCTGCCGGAGCTTCTTGGGAAGGTTGACAATCACCCCCCAGGCAAGCTGGACCAGCCCCAGAGCCATGGTGAGGTAGAGGAACTGGTTGGACACCGAGAAGCCGTCGCCGCCGGGGCTGTAGCCTGGAACGAGCCTGTTCAGCAGCATGGCCGGGGACTGGAGAAGGGGCGGAAGCCGCTGGAACTCGATTCCGAACCACCCCCCTAAAAATATCCCCGCCAGAATCGAGGCCAGCCCTCCCTGAAAGATCAGCCGGAAAAGACGGGTGTTTCCCCCCCGGCGCCGGACAATCCACCACCCCAGGGCGCTCCCCAGGACCAGCGCCGCTCCGTAGCCGGCGTCGCCCATGCATATCCCGAAGAAAAGAGCATAGAAGGGGGCGAACAGGGGGGTGGGGTCCGGATCGGCGCCGGCGGGCCGGCCGAACATGTCGGTAAGGAGGAGGTACGGATCCACGGTGGCGTGTTCCGACAGGCTCACGGGCGGCTCCTCCCCGGGGTCGGGCTCCAAAGTGGCGATGCCCGCGGCGGCTTCCCTTTCCAGGTCGGCCCTGATGCCGGGAATGTCCTTCTCCAGCACCCAGGCATGCAGCACCACGACACTGGCGGACGCCACTCCTTCCGAGGCCGCTTCGTCTCTGGTCTGAACCAGCCCGGCGGCATCGTAATGAAGCCTGAGTTCCGGAAGCCTCTCCGCAAGCCTTCGCGCCTCGACCTCCAGGGCGGTGAGTCTGCCCCGCAGCCTTTCGGCCTCGCTCTCCAGCCTCTCCGCCTCCCGGCCCGGAGTATCGGACAGGCCTCTCAAATCCCCCGGGATGAACCCCATGGATGAAATTCTGCCGGAAAAATCCTCCGCCGAGGCGCTGTGGACCACTGCGGCCACCATGTCCTCCGGACCGACGGTCAGTTCCGCCAGATCATATTCGCTTTGAAGCACCGGCACGTTCCGGGCGGAATCGGGGAGAACGCCGGCGAACACCGTAAAGCTCCCGGTTCTGCCCACCGCATCGAAACGGAAGGGCAGAAACGCCCAGCGGCGGGCCGTGGCAAGCCCCTCCTCCGTGCCCTTGAGGAGCTGGAGGGTCTCCTGAATGCTGCCGGACAGATCCAGCGCCTCCCGGGCGGTGTCCCCGGCGGACCGATCGTAAAAGGCCCTTTCCAGTGACTCCCTGGTCACCGGCGACTCCCGGGGGGCGGCCTTCCCGGCGTAGGCGGCAAGGAATTGAATCGCCCTGTCCAGGGTCTGCCTCAGCTCCCGGATCTCCTCACCGGTTTCCACGACCACCGGGGAAAGACCCGGGGCGTCTTCGGAGGTCACCCCGGTCAGATGAATTTTACCGGAGCGTTCCAGCACATCCAGTACCTTGGAACGACAGGACTTGTGGAAGAATATCTCCGCCTTCACCACCTTTTCCAGAGCCATCTCACCCGCCCCGGATAATTCTTTCGCGCAGCAGTTCCACGGCCAGGGTTTCCAGACCCCGGGCCCTTCGGATCAGGTCCCGCTCGAGTTCCACCCTCCTGCGGACCAGGTCGGCCCGATAGGCCTCCAGGTCGGCGGCAAGAACGGCCTCCTCCTTTTTCTCCGAAGCGGAAAGGGCGCTTCGATACTTCGACTCGAGCGCCTCCAGGGCCGCCGGAATCGAGTTCTTCTCGGCCTGCGCCTCCCGGGTCGCTTTCTCGACGATCGCCGCCGCCCGGGCCTCGGCTTCGAGAAGGGTTTCCAGGTTACCGCTCAACTGATTCCACCTTTCCGCTGGTCACCGCCCTGAATGGGTTTGTGGAAACCACATGCCAAACGGCTTTGGATATATGCACATAACCATGCTCTGCAATGCGTTGCCCTGTTATCAACATGTAGGTTCCGTTTTCCACGGCCCGGCTCTCAGCCCTTCAGCGGCATGTCTTTACCGCCCATGCTGCAGTGGCCCTGGAAGAAGACGCCCTCCTCAATGATCAGGCTCCTGGTGAAGATGTCTCCCTCCACCCTGGAACCGTTCTGCAGTTCCAGCTGGTTCTCCGCCCGGACGGTTCCGTTTATCGTCCCCCCTATGACCGCCTGGGCGACGGAGACCTCTCCCTTGATCCTGCCCTCGTGTCCCACCGTGAGGGTCGCCGAAACGTTCACCTCTCCGTCCACCAGACCGTCCACCCTCAGGCCTCCCTGGATGTTCAGGACCCCGTTGAAGGTGCTGCCGGCGCCGATGATGGAATTGATGGCGTTTCCCGTTTCCTCTCTTCCCACTTTCATCTTCCCTTCGACTATTCCTCTGTGGATGCTCCCTGGCTGGCCAGGTTCTCTATCACTCTTCGTGTGGCCCGGATTTCCTCCAGCCGGGCCTCAATCAGGTTGAGGCGCCAGTCCAGGTCAACGGCGACGGCCAGGGAATCCTGAAGTTCCGCGACCCGCCGGTCCAGACTCCGGATCCTTACCCGGCTGGAGGCGCCGGTCCAGGAGACGTAGGCCGCCGCCGCCAGAATTATCAGAAGGAACACCACCCCCAACCTGAAAAACGGCGCAGCACCGCCGGGAACCCGGAATTCCCTGCGCTTTCCATGCGCCGAGTGCGGTATGAAAGCGATGGTGAAACCCCTGTCTCTTGGTGGCATTGTCCTCCTCTGCGGAAGGCTGAAGACACTATCCTAATTCTGCGGCGCGCAGGAACCAATCCCTCAGAGACGGGACAGGAGCGACCGGATTTCCTCCCTGCACATCCCCCGGCCCAGGGAGGACATCAGCATCAGTCTGATCTTATGGCCCTGCATATCCCCGGCGGTCAGGGCGCCGGCCTCCATCAGGTCCACACACCCCCCCTCGTAGGCGTAAACCCCCAGGACCCGGCCTTCGTAGCACCTGGTGGTGATGACTATCATCACCCCCGAGGCCAAGGCTCTCTTCACCGAGGCGGCGACCTCCGGAGGCACGTTTCCCCGGCCGAAAGCCTCCACCACGATCGCCGGGTATCCCTGCCCGGCCAGGTAGTCAACCAGCTCGCCGCCGAAACCGGCTGCACACCTCACCAGGCCCACCCGGGTGTCCAGCACAGCGGGCCCCGGGGGCATGGAAAGCCGCCAGAGGGGTTTCCTGTGGAGAATCACGCCGTCTTCGTCCACGAATCCCAGGGGACCGTAGCCCGGGGAGTTGAAACTGCTGATGTTGGAGGTGCAGGTCTTTGTCACCCGGCCTGCGGCGTGGATCTCGTCGCCAAGAACAACCAGAACGCCCAGGTCATGGATTTTGGAACCCGCGGTCAGAATGGCCGCCCTGAGGTTTCTGGGGCCGTCCACTCCCATCTCCCCGGCGCTCCTCATGGCCGCGGTGAACACCACCGGAAGCGATCCCCGAAGGTGCAGGTCCGCAAGAAAGGCGCTTTCCTCCAGGGTGTCGGTGCCGTGGGTGACCACAACCCCGTCGTATTCCCCGGAGGCTTCCAGCTCCTGCAGCCTGAGGGTCAGCCGGAGCATGAGTTCCGGCGTCATGTGGGGGCTGGGAAGGCTGAACATGCGCTGGTTCTCCAGCACCACCCCCGGGGGAATCCCCGCGGTGTTCCTGTCGAAGTGCATTCCGGGGCCGATGACCAGCCCCTTCTTTCCCGGGGCCATCTCGATGGTGCCGCCGGTGGACAGAACGAGAATCCTGTCAGCCATTTTCCCTCCCGGCAAGATCCATCAGAATCCTTTTCAGTTGCAAAGGATCCGAGGCTGCGGCGGATACGTTTCCGATCACATCCCGCATACCTCCGAAGCGATCCATGAGGTGCAGCAGTTCCTGGTCGGAACTGACCGCCTGGAGAAGTTTTTCGTGTTCCTCGAGAAGTCTGAGGAGGTCTTCCCTGGAGGGGTCCACCGTCCACCTGAGGAGTATCGCCACCGACTCCACATTGTCACGGTACTTCCGACGCATGTCGGCGCTGATCTCCCGGGCCTCCTCCATGGTGACGACGCCGGTGGCATGCTTCCGCCTCTTCACCTCGCTCCGGACCAGGTCGTAGATCTCACGCAGAGCCTCCGGATACCGGGGGTCGGTTCCGGCGCCCGAGAATATCCAGGAATCGGCCAGTGCCTTGGAAAACGACTCTTCCGTATTCGGGAAGGGCTCTTCAAGGATGTAACCCCAGATGCTTACGAACATCGGCCCGTACCGGCGGATGAAGGAAACCCTCTCCGGGGTTCCCGCCTCCAGGGCCAGACGGTCGAGGAGAACATCGAGAAGCCTTTTCTTCCGGGTTCTTCCCGTCAGGAGCAACTCGATCCGGTTCAGGCCCCCGGTCTTCCACAACGGGGTGAAGAACAGCCTCTCCAGGAGTTCGGGAGACTGGCCGGGAAACACAGCCGAGGAAAGGCAGTTCGAAACCATGAGCAGCAGCTCCGAAGCGTTTTCCGCACCCAGAAAACCCACTACCTCCACTATGGCTTCCGCGTTCGCCAGGGCCCTGCCCGGGTCGGAATCCTCCGACATCTGCATCATCAGCGCACAGTTCAGCAGGGGCGGGAGGGTCTTCTGGGCCCAGGCGTTCACCTGGTCGCCTCCGGAGCGCCTGCCCGCCTTTGCCAGCTCCACGGCCGCCCTCTCATCTCCGGGAAGAAGCCTTCCCCGGCGGACGGCGATCAGAAAATCCCAGATGTCCCGTCCCTTTCCAAGAAGGGACTTGAGGCGGATCAAGGCCGCCCGGTCGCAGCGGTAGTCCAGATCGGCCCCGCCGGGTACCCCGGAGACGGCCAGACCGGCGCTGAGGATGGAGCATACATTCATCAGATCATCCCTGCGGGAGGGAGAAGAGGTGAGCAGGGCCGTGATGCCGCCTATTCTTTTCCGGGGCGCCTCCCGGGCCTCGTGGATTCCGGCCCAGGCGGTGAAGACCTCTTCCGGGTCGAGATGGTCAACCTCCGCCGTGGAGGCGGGGATGCCGTGGAGCCATGCTTCCAGGCCGGACGAGAACTCCATGGCCCGGTTCTCCTGAATCTCCCGGGAAAGGTGGAGAAGGAACTCCTCTCCCGCGGGCATTCCGCCTACGCTTTTCTGGCACAGCTTTATGGCGCTTCCGAGGAAGCCGGCGAGTTTCTCCGGGCGGCTGCGGTAGAAATGAACGCTCTCCGGCAGCACCTCTCCGAAAAATGTCATGGCCGAGCGACCGGACCCGGTGGACAGCCTCATGCCGCCGGTTCCGGAGGGCAGCGTCGCATCGGCCAGGTCTCCGATGGCCTTGCTGTCCAGGACGTCCAGGGCGTCCGGCACTTCCATGAACCCGTTCAGGATTCGTCGGATGCCGTTCTCCAGGAAACTGGTGAAGATTTCATCGAACCCCTCCTGCCAGACGGCCTGACGGCTGAACCGGTTGCAAATTTCCCTGATCACCGACAGCAGTTCCTTGGGTCTTTGCCCGGAAAGCCCCGGCAGGGCGAGGAAATCCTGCATCAGCTTGTCCAGCGCCGCCACCCTTCCCCCGGCCCTGAAAACCCTCTGAAGGGTGAGGCTCTCGGCTTCCCTCAGCCTGTCCTGTTCCGGCGCCGAGTTGTACTTTTTGACGGCGAAGCCGAGGCAGTCCATGAACAGCGGGTCCGACGGGTTGACCTCCTGCATGACGGGGGCCGCGATCATGTCCAGAAAGCGGAGCCTTCGGGAAGGGTCCTGTATCCGGGCAAGGAATTGTACGACGGTTTCCCCCGCCTCCGGTTCACTGTCAAGAAGCTTCTCCATCCAGGCGGGGGCCAGACCGGACGACAGCTTGCCCTGATCAACCGGGGTGAGGAGGGAAAACACCGCGGCTATCTCCGGGATCCGCTGAAGGTGGACCGCCGCGTCATCGTCCGGCGCCGCACGCACCAGCAGCGACGCCACGGCGGCGACGTGGGGCTGATGGATGCCCTGGAGTGAGACGGCCTTTTCAAGGAACTCCAGCCCCTGCCTTCCCGTGGGGGCCCCGTCCAGGGCCCGAAAAACCGTTCGAAGGCTTTTCCTGTCGTGTTTTCTCCCGGCGGACAGCACCGCATCGGTAATGCCGTACATTCGCATTACGTCCACCGGGGTGTAGGCACAGCCCTTCCCGGCCCAGGAGAGGTAACCGGAGACGAAGGAAACGGCTTCCCCTTCAATCCTCCCCTTCATACCGGCAAGGAATTTCATCAAACCCTGGTAAGTGACCCCCTTCTGGGCCGAGTCCACCATCTTGATGAACAGCTCCCCGAGGCGGAAGGGGTTCTCCGTCCCGAAGGGCCTGGTGGAAAGGAGCTCCGCCGCAAGGTCTATCTCCATCTGGGAGTCCAGCCTGGCGCAGGCGACCGGGCTGGATGCCAACACCGCCGCCATGGCGTCGGCGTCTTCCGCCTGGAAAAGCGCCATGGCCCTGTGGACCCTTCCCTCAGCCAGCAGTTCTCCGATGTCCTTTTTTCTGCCCAGGGCGGTCATGGCTCCGCAGTAGAACCTCATCGAGCCGATAGGGGCTATCCCCCGAGCAATTCTTTGGTAAAATGGTTTTCCGTGGCGCGCTACCATCTGCCATAGTGGTTCAAACTCCAAACCGGAATACAGCCACCCCAGGTCCGCGGCGAAGTCGAGCAATACGACCCGGTTGGGTTCGGAGACGTTCCCGAACCTCGCCGCTTTCTTCAGGGCTTCGTGAACCTCCTCGCCGCCCGACACCAGCCTGTCGCAGAGGTAACCGAAGTGCCTCGGCCGTAAACCCGCCAGCTCCAGACAGAAGGAGGCGGCCTCGACCCCAAGGTTGCCCTCGCCGCAGTATCTCAACACCCGGAACCAACCGGCGAGAGCTTCCGGGAGACCGTACTCCCCCCGGGAGGCCGCCGCTTCCGACAGGGTCTCCGCAAGCAGGAAGAAGCCCTCCATCCCCAGACTCCACAGGTTCCGGGGAAGCAGGTGCACCGCGGAGAACCACTCCGCGGCCACGGTCTCGGACGCCGGGGGTGTCCCGACGCTCTGAAGCTTCTCGAACAGCGTTTCGGCTCCGGTGTCCATCCCCGTGAGCAGAGAAGCCGCCGGCGGCAGCGCCTTTTTCCATGCCCGGAACAGGGGCAGGGGCTCCAGCGCTTCGGCGACTACCGCCGCGGGCAGAAGCATCTCCGGTTTCAGGGAAGGCAGACCGGGTACGGATGTCTCGGGAGCCGCATCGGAATCGTCATCGTGGAGCGACAACCATGTGGCCAGTTTCTGCTTCAGGGCGTCCTTGCCGGTCATTCCCCGCTGTTGTCCCCGCATCTTTGCAGGCTATCGGAGGACAGGATCGCGGCATCGGACACCCGATCACCCTCGGAGAGACTCATGAGTTTGACCCCCATGGTGTTCCTTCCCGTTTCCCTCACGTCCTCGGCTCTGAGCCTGATGGCGATCCCCCCGGCGGAAACCAGAAGCAGTTCGTCTTCGGGATTCACCACCCCCACCACCACTACATCCCCGTTCCTTTCGGCGGTGGAGATGTTGATGATTCCCTTCCCCCCCCGATGGGTTTTCCTGTATGCAGACGAAGGGGTGAGCTTGCCGAAACCGTTCTCGGTAACCGTGAGGATTCTGTCTCCGGGGGTCACCCTTGCCATGCCCACAACCCGGTCGCCCTCGGCAAGGGAGATGCCCCTGACGCCACTGGTGTCACGGCCCATGGGGCGTATCTCTTTTTCTGAGAATAAAATGGCTTTGCCCCGGGCTGTGCCTATCAGCAGATCGTCCTCCCCGGTGGTCATCAGGGCGCTCACGAGTTCCGCCCCCTCTTCCAGTTTCACCGCCTTGATGCCTTTCCGGCGGGGCCTGCTGTAAAGAGCGAGGGGGCTTTTCTTGACTCTGCCCCCGCTGGTGACCATGGCGATGTGGCCGGGGCCGGAGAAGTTTCTGACGCACACCCTTGCCACCGGCCGCTCCCCCGGCTCCAGCTCCACAAGGTTCACGAGGGCTTTGCCGAGGGTGTTCCGGCCGGCCTCCGGAACTCTGAAGACCTTTAGCCAGTAACACCTGCCCTGGTTGGTGAAGAACAGAATGTAGGTGTGGTTCGTGGCGGTGAAGACCTGATCCAGGAAATCCTCTTCCCGGGTGATTACCCCGGTTTTGCCCCGCCCCCCCCGGTTCTGGCTCTGCCAGGTGTCCACCGCGAGCCTTTTTATGTAGCCTTTATGTGAAAGCATGATGACCATGGGGTCGTCGGGAACCATGTCTTCTTCGTCCAGGTCCTCCGCTCCATGCGGGGATATGGCGGTCCGGCGCCCGTCCCCCCACTTTTCGGCAACCTCCTCCAGTTCCCGGGCCACAATGGCGAGCCGGGCCTGGCGGGTTGCCAGGATCTCCTTCAGTTCCGCTATCCGGGCGTGAAGGTCAAGGAGTTCCTGTCGCAGGGTTTCCCGATCAAGGGCCGTAAGCCTTCCGAGTCGCATCTCCAGGATTGCCTGGGCCTGGAGGTCCGACAGGGCGAACGCGGACATCAACTCCGCCTTGGCCTCCTCCTGACTGGCCGACCCCCTGATGATCCGTACCACCTCGTCTATGTTGTCCTGGGCGATGATCAGCCCCTCAAGGATATGGGCCCTGGCCTCCGCCTTCTCGAGCTGGAACCGGCTTCTCCGCAACACCACCTCGTGGCGGTGCTCGATATAGAGTTCCAGCATCTCCCTCAGGGTGAGTCTTTTCGGAATCCGGTCCACCAGGGCCAGCATGTTGATCCCGAAGGAGGTCTCCAGGGCGCTGTACCTGTACAACTGGTTCAGCACCACATCCGTGACGGCGTCCTTCTTCGGGACGATCACTATCCTGGTGCCCTCCCGGTCGGATTCGTCCCTGAGGTCCACGATTCCGCTGACCTTCTTGTCCCGGACCAGTTGTGCGATGGATTCGATCAACCGGGCCTTGTTCACCTGGTACGGTATCTCGGTTACGACGATGCTCTCCCGACCGGAAACGGTTTCGATCCTGGAACTGGCCCGGATGATTATCCGGCCGCGGCCGGTCAGGTAAGCCTTCCTTATCCCGGAGATGCCCATTATCCTGCCGCCGGTGGGGAAGTCGGGGCCCTTCACCGCCGCGAGTATCGCCTCGTCTTCGACCTGCGGATTCCGGATCAGCAGAAGGAGGGCTTCCACGATTTCCCCAAGGTTGTGGGGAGGGATATTGGTGGCCATCCCCACCGCAATCCCCGGAGCACCGTTCACCAGAAGATTCGGGAATCCCGAGGGGAGAACCGTGGGTTCCTCCAGCCTCTGGTCGAAGTTGGGCTGGAAGTCAACGGTCCTCTGGTCAATGTCCCGGAGCATCTCTTCGCCTATGCTGGTCATACGGGCCTCGGTGTACCGGTAGGCCGCCGCCGGGTCTCCGTCCATGGAGCCGAAGTTGCCCTGGCCGTCCACCAGGGGGAGGCGGAGGGAGAAGTCCTGGGCCATCCGGACCATGGCGTCATACACGGAGGAGTCTCCGTGGGGGTGGTACTTTCCCAGCACGTCGCCCACCACCGTGGCGGACTTCTTGAAGGCCCGCTGATGGGTGAGCTTCTGTTCGTACATGCTGTAGAGAATCCGGCGGTGAACGGGTTTCAGGCCGTCCCGGACGTCCGGCAGGGCCCTGCTCACGATGACGCTCATGGCGTAGTCGAGGTAGGAGCGCTTCATCTCCTCCTCAAGTTCCACCGCTACGATTCCGGTTTCCTCAGACATCAAGGTTTCTCACCTCCCCCGCGTGCTCCAGGATGAACCTCCGCCTGGGCTCCACCTCATCACCCATGAGGGTGGAGAACACATGGTTGGCCTCCACCGCGTCATCCATCCTCACCCTCAGCAGCTTTCTGGACTCGGGGTTCATGGTGGTGGACCACAACTGTTCGGGGTTCATCTCTCCCAAACCCTTGTAGCGCTGTATGGTGGGCTTCTGGTCCCCCATCGTTTGCATGAGGGCGTCGAGGTCCCGGTCGTCGTAGATGTACCGCCGGTTCTTTCCCCATCTCACCTGGTAAAGGGGGGGCTGGGCTATGTAGATGTGGCCCTGTTCTATCAGCCTGGGCATGTACCTGTAGAAGAATGTGAGAAGAAGGGTCCTGATGTGGGAACCGTCAATGTCGGCGTCGGTCATGATGACGATCTTGCCGTACCGGAGTTTGGCGATATCGAAATCTTCGGAGCCGATGCCGGTTCCGATGGCGGTGACCATGGTTCTTATTTCATTGTTGTTCAAAATCTTGTGAAGAGGCGCCTTCTCCACGTTTATGACCTTGCCCCTGAGGGGCAGAATCGCCTGGAAGTGTCTTTTTCTGCCCTGCTTGGCGCTCCCCCCCGCCGACTCGCCCTCCACGATGAAGAGTTCCGCTTCGTCGGGATCCCTTACGGTGCAGTCCGCCAGTTTTCCGGGAAGCGAGGCGGTTTCCAGGGCGCTTTTCCTTCGGGTGAGTTCCCTCGCCTTTCTGGCCGCCTGTCTGGCGGCGCTGGTTTCCAGGCATTTCATCACGATCTTCCTGGCGGTTGAGGGGTTCTCTTCGAAGAACTGCTCAAGCCCGGAATAGATAATGGCTTCGGTGCCCCCCTTGACCTCGCGGTTCCCCAGCCTTGTCTTTGTCTGCCCCTCGAACTGGGGGTTCGTGATCTTAACGCTCACCACCGCCGCGAGCCCCTCCCGGACATCGTTGCCGGAAAAGCTTTCGTCGGCTTTTTTGAACATTCCGTTCTTGGATGCGTAGTCGTTGAGACACCGGGTCAGCGCCGCCCGGAACCCCGTCAGGTGAGTTCCGCCGTCCACGGTGTTGATGTTGTTGACGAAGGTGAACATGTCCTCCTGGTAAGCGGAGTTGTACTGAATCGCCGCCTCCACGAGGAAATAGCCTCCGTCCTCCAGGGGGCTCTCCTTGGACAGGAAGATGGGGGGTTCGTGCAACGGAGCCCTGTTCTCGTTGAGAAAGGAGACGAAGGAGCTGATACCGCCCTTGTAGTGGAAGGATCTCTCTCTTTTCTCCCCGGTGCGCTCGTCCACGAGGCGGATGGTCAGCCCGGAGTTCAGAAAAGCCAGTTCCCTGAGCCTTCTCGAGAGTATCTCGAAGCTGAACTCGCAGCTGTCGAAGATCTGATCGTCAGGAATGAAGGTCACGGTGGTCCCCCCGGGCCTGTGGCCTCCATGTACGGGTTCCGTAGTCACCGGGCCCAGGGGGGCTCCCCGGCTGTAGGCCTGCCGGTGCAGAACCCCGTCCTTGACTATGGACACCTCCAGGTGTCGGGAAAGTGCGTTGACCACGCTGATTCCCACCCCGTGGAGGCCGCCGGAAACCTTGTAGCTGGTGTTGTCGAACTTACCCCCGGCGTGAAGGGTGGTGAGAACCACCTGAAGGGCCGGCAGTCCGGACTGCCGGTGGATGCCGGTGGGAATGCCCCGGCCGTTGTCCGCTACTGAAACGCCCCCATCGGCGGTCAGAACCACGCGGATCCTGTCGCAGTAGCCCGCCTGAGCCTCGTCAACGCTGTTGTCCACCACCTCCCACACAAGATGGTGAAGACCGTCGCTGGAGGTGGAGCCGATATACATGCTGGGGCGTTTCCTGACCGCCTCCAGCCCCTCCAGCACCTGTATGGAACCGGCGTCGTAGTTATCCTGCATTTTCTGTGTCAAACCTTGTCAACCCTTTCCGACGACGACAGGGAAACCTGCACACGTATCTTTCTGAAAAGCGCCCTTCCGGCGAGCCGGTTGAGTTTTTCCAGCAATTCCGGCGATCGTGACCGGATTTCCATGGCCACTGCCGGATGTCCCGCACTGATCAGAATGGTGTCGTCTTCGAAACCCGTGGGAAAACTCATTCGGGCCAGGGGAAAACCGACGACGGAAGCCCAGAGTTCAAGAGCGGCACTGCGATGGTAACCTTCGTGATACCTCCGCTCCGAACCCATGGACTCCAGGATGTCGGCAACTTTCCTCAAGGCGGGGAACACCTTCCGTCATACTGTATTCGGCAGACGCACCGGCATGAGGAGGGCGAGGTAATCCACCCCGGCTTCCTGCTCGACTTCTTCTATCACCACGGCGGTGGTGCTGTCCCGTATTCTCAGCGTCACCGATTCACTGTCCATGTTTTTCAGTATCTCCATGAGAAAATCCCCGTTGAAGGCTATCTGAAGCGGATCGGAATCGAAGTGGGCCCGGAGTTCCTCCCTGGCTTCGCCGGCGTCGGTGTTCTCCGCCTGGAGAATCACCTTGTCGGATTCCAGGGTGAAACGAACCTGATGGGTGGCGGGGTTGGCCACGATCCGCATTCTCCTGAGACCGGCGATCAGGTCCATCCTGTTCACGGTCAGAATGCAGGGGTTCTCGGTCGGTATAACCTTCTCGTAGGGAGGGTAGGGCCCCTCTATGATACGGCTGAAAACGGCGGTCTCACCGGACTTGAAGCATATCTGCGTCCCCTGGGAGCCCAGAAAGATACTCTCGTCTTCACCCAGGCGCCCGAGCAGATTCAAGGCCTTGGGCGCTACGATGGCCTCCAGGGACTTGTCGGAGGAGACGGAGCTGAGCTTCATCCTTG
The DNA here is from genome assembly GCA_029571005.1 of Candidatus Fermentibacterota bacterium. GTDB lineage: Bacteria > Fermentibacterota > Fermentibacteria > Fermentibacterales > JCC-6 > UBA6080. The sequence goes on along the minus strand of JAKPTG010000091.1, from coordinate 14,889 downwards.
CCATGCGGTGACCGTCGGTGGCCACCATCTCAAGCCCCGGGGAGCCCATCTTCCACAGGGCGCCGTTGAGGGCGGGCCTGTAGTCGTCGGTAGCCACCGCAAACGCAGTCTTCCGGACGGCCTCGGAGACGTCCTTCAGGGGAAGCTCCACGAAGGCTATCTCGGAGGAGGATGGGATTGACGGGAACGTCTCCCGGCTGCTGCCCGAAAGAACGAAGTTACTGTTGCCGCAGGTAATCGTTACCCTGCTCCCGGACCCGCCGATATGGATGTCGCCGCCGGGAAGCTCCTTGACGATCTCAAGGAGCTTCTTCCCGGGAAGCGCCACCGATCCCTTGGTGCTTATCGTGGCGGGCACCGAAGTTATTACAGAGGTGTCGAGGTCGGTCGCGGAGAGGCGAAGCTTGTCGGAATCCGTCTCGAGGAGAATGTTGGTCAGCGACGGAAGGCTTGTTTTGGGGGGAAGGGCGTTGGCGACTATGCTCAGACCCTTGAGAAGGTCACCGTAGGACACGAGAAGCTTCACCATGTGCATCTCTCCTTCCACGAAGATACGACGAGACAGATTCAATATCTCTTAAGAGTATTCATTGCAATTATACCTGTGGAGACGTGGAAAAGTAAGGCTCCGGCAGTGGAGGGCAAAGGATTCCGCATGTTGAAGGATTGTGGGAACCGCGGAAGGGGGGAGGAGTTTTTCCATATGTCGGAGGGGAAAGCCGATATCCACGGATGATCCACATGGTTATCCGCCGCCGGGAGCCCGGTTTTCCACATCATCAGCCGGTGAGATTTTCCCGGATGTCCTGGATCTTTCTTTTGAGCGACGGGTTCTCGAGGGCGATCTCCTTGATCCTTGCTATGGAGTTCAGTACTGTTGAATGATCCCTTCCGGAAAAAAACCGTCCGATTTCAGTCAGGGGCGTATCGGTAAGCTCTCTGATGAGCATCATCGCCACCTGACGGGGAATCAGCACCTCCCGCTTTCTCTGCTTTCCCCGTATCAGTGCGGGATTGATGGAGAAGGCCTCGGCCACCGCCCCGGTGATGCTGCCGGGATTGAGATGTTTGGCGCCGGTGCCGAGGTACTCGGCGATGACGTCCCGGACCATTTCCTTGGTGATGGGAATGTCGAGAATCTGCAGTCGCAGTGAAAGGGGTTTCACAACCCCCTCCAACTGCCTGACGTTGGACTTCACCGAGTCTGCGATGAAGTAGAGGATGTCCGTATCCACCGACATCCCGCATTCCCGGAAGACCTGAGACAGAATGGCGACTCTGGTCTCAAAGGCCGGGGGCTTGATGTCGGCGACCATTCCGGACTGGAACCTGGAAACGAGCCTTTCCTCCAGAGATTCCATCTCATGGGGGGGGCGGTCGGAGGTTAGAACTATCTGTCTTTCCTGAAGGTAGAGGTTGTTGAATATCTGGAACAGCTTGAGTTCGCTTCCCCCTCTGCCCGCAAGGAACTGCACGTCATCCATGAGCAGGTAGTGGATGTTTCTGAATCTGTTGTCGAAGGCCTCGGCGCTTTTGTTATTCAAAGCCGCGGCGTACTTATATATGAACTCGTTGGCGGAAATGTACATAACCGACATCTCGGGGTTGCGGGTGATGACATGGTGCGCCACGGACTGGATCAGGTGCGTCTTTCCGAGCCCGACACCTCCGTATATGAACAGGGGGTTGGCGAGGTCCGAGCCCATGTTCTCCGCCGCGGCCTTGGCTGCGGCGTACGCAAGCCGGTTGTTGTCGTCCACTATGAACCGCTCGAAGGTGAAGGACGGCCGCAGCATGGTAGGGATGAGGTCGTCCCTGCGGGTGGGCGGGGCGGGCCTCGGAGCCGATACGGCCCGGAAATGCAGGTCCGGGCGGTTCATGAGGCCGGCGAGTATGTCCCTCAACCGATCCGAGTAGTGGGTGGAGACGAACCCGGCGCTGAATTCATCCTTGAACTCCACGGTGAAGGTGTCGTCCTCGAAGGTCAGGAAACGGGAGCCGGCGAGCCAGGAATTGTAGGTGTCCAGCCCGAATCCATCCTTGGCCCTGGCGAGGCACTCGGCCCAGGCGGACTCCGGAGATTCGCTCAGCGGGAACATGGAGCCTGGTTCGTAAGATGAATGACCGCAATACCGTCCGAAGGAATCAACATGGTTATCCACACCCCCGCCGCACAGACAAGTGATTGAAATACAAACGAATACAAAAACAACCGTTTCCGGGCAAGCCAGAACATGTTGAATTCTTCCGGGAAGACAAGGCCCGGAAAAAGGTTGACATGCCGGAGCGGCAGTAGTAAAATTCCGCTTCCCATTTGGATACGGGCTTTGTTTTCCCTTCGGAACCTGTTCGGTGCCGGGGGGCGAGAGGGAACGGGTTACATATGAAGAGAACCTACCAACCCAGCAAAATCTCCAGAGTGCGGAGACACGGGTTCAGGGCCAGGATGGCCACCCTGGGCGGCAGAAAGGTTCTGAATGCCAGAAGAAGGAAGGGCCGGAAGAGACTGGTGCCGTAAGGCGGGCGACTCGGCCTTCTTCCTGAAAAGAACCCCGGATTTTGTGAGGCTCCTCAGAACCGGCCGCCGGTTCAGGGGTGCAGTGATCAGGGCAAGGTACTGCGAAAACACCCTGGGCGTAGTACGCCTGGGGTTTTCCGTATCAAGGAAGACCGGCGGCGCCGTGGAGAGAAACCTGTTCCGCAGGCGGTTGCGGCAGCTGGCCAGGGAAACCGTTCCCGAAAGGGGATTCGACGCGGTGATCGGTCCGTCGCTGAAACTGGCGGAAATCCCTTGGAGCCTCCTACAGAAGGATTTTTATCATCTCGTATCGGAAGCAATCCGATGAAGCGGGGAATAATTTTCCTCATTGACCTGTACAAAAGATTTCTGTCGCCGCTTTTTCCCCCGGCCTGCAGGTTCGATCCCCCCTGCAGCAGCTACGCCAGAGCCGCAGTGGAAAGGTTCGGCGCGGCCAGGGGTTCGTGGCTGGCGGTGAAGCGGATTGTCAGATGCAATCCATGGAACAGGGGCGGGTACGACCCCGTGCCGGAGGATGGACACGATGGCGATGAGTGACCAGTCGAGAATGATCCTGGCGGCGGTACTGATGATGGCGGTTCTCGTGGTGAGCTGGATGCTCGCGACCCCCGCGAGAAATACCGGCGGCGTTGCACCGGCGGAAGCAACGCGGCAGGAAGCGGTTCCCGCCCCGGTCGTCCCCCGGGAGGACCCCGTCGCGGAAATTCCGGTGTTGCCCGATGATGTCCCGCCCAGAGACATAACGGTGCTGATAATGAACGGCGATTCGGTGATGGTGGAAGCGGTGATCTCGACCCTGGGCGGAGCGGTGACGAGATGGAGTCTTACGGGATACCCGGATTTCTTCGGGGATCCCGGGAGGACGGTGAATCTGGCGGAGAAGCCGTGGCTGTCCGTCGAAGGGGGAAACGCCGGTGTTCCGGTTTTCCTGTGTGAATCACCGGACACCGTGGTCGTGGACGGGGAGACGGAAATCCTGTTCACCGCCGGGCCCGCCGAAAGGGTGTACACCTTCCGGGAGGGATCCTACTCCTTCGATCTCAGGGAGGAAGGGCTTTACGGGATGATCGGGGTTCAACCCGGCGTTCTCCCGGTGACCGAGGCCGGCGCCGCCCTCCGTCATTACTTCAGTGCGCACTGGTACACGAACAAGCCGATCAAAAAGAAATCGTCGGATGTGGAAACCCTGAACGGCACCGGCAACAGCCGCTGGGTGGCCGCGGCGAGCCGTTACTTCACGATAATCCTCCTTCCCGGTGACCGGGAGAGGGTGAACGGTTTTGTGGCCCCCGGGGAAGGGGGGTCCCCCGGAGTGTCTCTGGAGACCTCCCATGTGACGGTATACGCCGGCCCCGTGAGCTACACCGTGCTGTCCGAGCTGGGAAGCGGAACCGAGAAGATGGTTGACTTCGGCTTCCCCCTCATCCGTCAGTTGGCGCAACTGATTTTCCTGTACCTTGATCGGATTCTGGCCTTCATGGACAACTGGGGGCTTCGGATCATTGTCCTGGCGGTCACCCTGAAGCTCCTCCTGATGCCCCTGACGAAGAAGAGCTTTGTGGCCATGCAGAAAATGCAGAAATTGTCGCCGGCGATAAAGGAAATCCAGCAGAAGTACGCCACGGATCCACAAAAGCAGCAGCAGGCGATGCAGAAGCTTTACAAGGAAGCGGGGGCCAACCCGCTGGGCGGATGCCTTCCGATGCTCCTCCAGATGCCGGTCTTTTTCGCGATGTACAGGGTTCTCGGCAACGCCGTTGAATTCAGGGGCGCCCCCTTTATCCTGTGGATAACGGACCTTTCCAGGCCGGAGATACTCGTTCCCTTCCAGTCACCGATCCTGGGTCTTCACGGAATAGGACTGCTGGCCCTCGTGACCGGGGCCCTCATGATAGTCCAGCAAAAAATGAGTTCCGCCTCGGTGCAGCAGCAGCAGAAGGGCATGATGTACGTAATGCCGTTGTTCATGAGCTACATCTTCATGAAACTCGCCGCCGGGCTGAACCTCTACTGGATGGTTTACAACCTGCTCACCATGGGTCACCAGCAGATCATAAAGAAGCAACTGGAGGCCGAGGAACCCCGGTGAGCCGGGAAGGGGACGTAATCGTCGCCCGGGCCACTCCGCCGGGGCTGTCCGCCCTGGCGGTGGTCAGGCTGTCCGGCCCGGGGTGCGCCGCCCTCGTGGAGGGTCTGGCGCAGGCGCCCCGGGGAAGACTTTCAGGAATGCGCAGGGCTCTGATAACGATCCCCGGCTCCGGGGACATGGTGGCCCTCGGGTGGCCGCCGGACAGGAGCTACACCGGCGAAGAGATGGTGGAGCTGATCTGCCACGGGATTCCGGAGGGGGTGGCGGCCCTGCTGGAAACCCTTCTTGGAGCCGGGGCCAGGAGTGCGTTGCCCGGAGAGTTCACCGGAAGGGCATGGAGAAACGGCAGAATCTCCGCGGACCGGATAATCGAACTGGCGGCGGCTACGGAGACGGGGGGAAGGGTCGAGCCCATGGACCGGGCGGTTTCGGAACTGCTGGAGCGTGTGTCCGGTGCACTGGAAACCCTGGAGGGAGCCATCGAGTTCCAGGAGGAGGGGTTCCTGGAACTGGAGGATTGCCGCAGCCGGATCGAGGAGTCCGTCGGAGCCGCCGAAAGGGTACTGCTCATGGCACGGAGACTGCAGAGGTCGGTCAGGGTATTCATCACAGGCAGGGTGAACACGGGAAAATCCACCTTGATGAACCTTCTGTGCGGGGAGCGGGCGGCATTGGTTGACCCGGAGCCCGGAACCACCAGGGACGGCGCCCGCCGGGAGGTTACCATGGCCGGGAAAAGATTTCTTCTGGCGGACACCCCGGGGTTCGACGGCGAAGGACTGGATGGAAAGGCGTTTCAGCTTGTTCTGGACGAAATGGATGGGGAGGATGTCGCCCTGTGGCTGAGCGACCGGGGCGAAGAGCCTCCCGGGGTTCTGAAGGCCACCGGGGCGAGGCTGCTCCCGGTTCTGTCCAGGAGCGATACCCACCGTCTCGAGGGACTGAGGGTCTCATCCTTCACGGGTGAGGGGGTGGATCTGCTGAAACGTGAACTCGTCGGGCTGGTGCAGGCCCCCGGGGAGCAGGAGGTGCTCGAGATGGTCTCCATGCTCAGAGAAGCGGTTCGATGGGTCGAGGAAGCCCCTGAGATCGCATCGGAACTTCTCAGGCAGGTCGAATCCATCGCAGGGGGCATGAGCGGAATCCGTCCCGGGCGGATCGCGGTGGAAAGGGCCCTGAAGGTTCTCTGTGTCGGCAAGTAGGACGGTGGTGGTGGTAGGGGGGGGCCACGCCGGGGTGGAGGCCGCCCTGGCGGCCTCGAGAACCGGAGCCGAGGCGGTGCTGGTGACTCCGGAGCCGGACAGGATAGCGATGATGCCCTGCAACCCCGCGATAGGCGGAGTTGCGAAGGGATGCCTGGTTCGGGAGATCGATGCCCTCGGGGGCGCCATGGCCATGGCGGCGGATGCCGCCGCGGTTCAGTTCAGGATGCTGAACCTTGGAAAGGGCCCCGCCGTATGGGGTCCCCGGGTTCAGGCCGATTCGGACATCTACCCGGGAATCATGACGGAGACCCTGAACCGTTCCCGGGTGAGGATCGTCCCGGGAATGGTCACGGCCCTGGAGGGGGGGCCGGCCCGGTTTACGGGAGTTGTCCTGGAGGATAGGACCGTTGTTCCCGGAGACGCCTTCGTGATCGCCACGGGAACCTACCTTGGGGGTATTCTGTACCGCGGGGAGGAGAGATGGCCGGGGGGAAGGGCGGGGGGCCTCACTTCCACGGGGTTGAACCGCTTCATCTCCGGAATGTTCCACGTGGAACGCTTCAAGACCGGCACTTCCCCGAGGGTGGTGACTTCATCCCTCGACCTGAAGGCCCTGGAGGCCCAGGAGAGCCATGATGCCGGCTTCAGGTTCAGTATCGAGAGTCGGCGTCCCATAAGGAGCGCCATGAAGTGCTACCTGGCCAGGACCAACAGCGACACGACCGCGGCGGTCCGGGAGAACCTCCACCGCTCCCCCCTGCACCGGAGGGCGATAGAGGGCAGGGGGCCCAGATACTGCCCCAGCTTCGAGGACAAGGTGCTGCGGTTCCCCGACCGGTCCGACCATCCGATTCATCTCGAGCCGATATCCAGACGTTCCAGGCTTTCGTACCTGAACGGCCTGTCCACCAGCCTGCCCCAGGACGTTCAGTACAGGATGGTAAGGAGCATCCCGGGCTTCGAGAAGGCGGAAATCGCACTGTTCGGCTACGCGGTGGAGTACACGAGGCTTTCCTGGGGGACCTTCGACGGGACCCTGAAACTCACGGGGACGGAAAACCTCTTCGCCGCCGGGCAGATTCTGGGCACCTCAGGGTACGAGGAGGCGGCGGCCCTGGGCCTGCTGGCGGGGGCCAATGCGGGCAGGGTCGCCCGGGGCGACGGGCCGCTGGCTCCCGATCCGGAAGAGGGCTACCTTGGTGTGATGGTCCAGGATCTGGTGGGAAAGGGGATCGACGAGCCCTACCGGCTCTTCTCCGGCAGGGCCGAAAACCGCCTTCACCTCAGGCAGGACAACGCCCATCTCAGATTGATGGATTTCGGAACCGGGCTGGGGGTGCTGAAGGGGGTTCGGCTGGAACTGGCCGCCGATTTCCGCACGGCGTGGACAAGCGTCGCCGCCGGAATCAGGGAGCAGGGCCTTGAGCCGCTTTGCCGCCGCCCGGAAACCCGGGTTGAGGAGATCGCCGGCATCCTGAAAACGGGATTCGACCCGGACAGCCTCAGAACGGCTTTCTACGACGTGAGGTACAGCGGATACCTGGCGCGGCACCGGCGAAGGAGGTCCGCCGCCAGGGAACAGTGGGCCCTGGCCGTGCCCCCCCTTCCCGAGGGGGGCGGGGGCGTCTCGACGGAGGCCCGGCAGGCGATAGAGAAGAACCGTCCCCGGACCCTGGGAGAGGCGGCGCTGCTTTCCGGCGTGAGGGCGTCGGACATGGAGGCGCTGCTGTTGCTCGCCCTGGGGAGGAGGTGTTCCACGTGAAACACATCCCCGGGGACGCCCTGGAAAGCCTGGCCGCCCTGGGGGTCGCGGCGGAGCCCGATACGCTCGTCCGCCTCGGACGGTTCACGGACCTTCTGGAGGAGGCGCTCAGGGGGAAGCGGTTCGGAAACCTGCTCGGCCCCGGGGAAATGCCAAGGGTATGGAGCCGCCACATCCTCGAGTCCGCCGCATACCTCCCCTTCCTCAGGGAGGGGGCCAGGGTGGTGGACGTAGGGAGCGGGGCCGGCTTTCCCGGTGTCGTGCTGGCTATTCTGGGCAGGAGCGTAACCCTGCTGGAGAGCCGGAGAAAACGGTTTCTTTTCCTGCTCAGGGTGAGGGAGACCATGGGGCTCCAAGGATTGCGCATCATCAACGGAAGGGTGGAGGACAGCGGCCCCTTCCCCGAAGGCACGGTCTTCACCGCCAGGGCGGTGGAGCGGATGAGCGAGCTTCCGGCGGCCCTGGCGCTGGCGGCGCCCTTCGGTTACAGTTTGACGGTGCGGGCCGGAAACCCGGAATCCCTCCCCCGGTATGACCTTATCGCGGAATTGCCCTCACCGCCTCTTGACCGTCCGGGATTCATGGTGCAGTTTCGCCATCCCGGAACGGGCACCAAAGAAGAAAGCGTGGGGGGATGACCCGGATAATAGCGGTTGCAAACCAGAAGGGCGGGGTCGGGAAGACCACTACGGTGGTCAACCTGGGCGCCAGCCTGGCGGTCCACGACAAGGATGTGCTGGTGGTGGATCTCGACCCCCAGGCCAACGCCACCAGCGGTCTTGGGCGTTCCCAGGCGGGGTTGGGGGGCATGTACGCCCTCATGTCCGGCAGCAGACCTCTGGACGAGCTGGTGGTGAAGACGGAGGTTGAAGGGCTGGACCTGGTGCCCGGATCCACGGACCTGGCGGGGCTGGAGACGGAACTGGCCGTCCAGGACGGGAGGGAGTACTTCCTCGACAAGGCCCTGAGGGGCAGGGTGGAGAAATACTCCTACGTTCTCATTGACTGCCCCCCGTCCCTGGGGCTTCTCACGGTGAACGGCCTGGTGGCCGCAGACGGGGTCATGCTTACGGTTCAGAGTGAGTATTACGCACTGGAGGGGCTTTCCCACCTGCTTCAGACCATCGCCCGGGTCCGGTCCGCATGGAACAGGAGGCTGCTTCTTTTCGGGGTGGTTGTCACCATGTACGACTCCAGGCTCAAGCTGAACAGAGAGGTCTTCGAAGAAGCCAGGGCCCATCTGGGAGAAGCCCTGTTCAAGACAACCATCCCGAGAAACGTGAAATTGAGTGAAGCTCCGAGCCATGGGAAACCGGCCATACTGTACGACCCGTTTTCCAAGGGGGCCGGCAGCTACCTCAGCCTGGCCAGGGAGGTGATCGAACGATGAGGGACAAAGGAAAGAAGGCCCTGGGCAGGGGTTTGGATGCGCTGCTGCCGCAGGTGGGCGGTGAGGCGGAGGGGACGCCTACGTCGCTTCCCCTGGAACTCATTGATCCAAACCCATTTCAGCCCAGGCAGGACTGGAGTCAGGACAACCTGCAGTCCCTCTGCGACTCAATCAGGGCCCAGGGCATCATTCAGCCCATTCTGCTCCGTCGGGCCGGCGACAGGTATCAGATCATCGCAGGGGAGCGCAGGTTCAGGGCCGCGGCGATGGCGGGGCTCACGGAGGTACCGTGCTTCGTCCGGGATGCGGACGACAACCAGATGCTGGCTCTGGCCCTGGTGGAGAACATTCACAGGGCCGACCTGAACCCGATGGAGAAGGCGGAGGCCTTCTCCCGGTTCTGTGACGAATTCGATCTGACCCAGGATGAACTGGGGCGGCGGGTGGGGCTCAACAGGGCGACGGTGGCCAATTTTCAGAGGCTTCTGGAACTGCCGGAGAAGGTCCGGTCCATGCTTCGGGCGGGCACCCTTTCCATGGGGCACGGCAGGGCCCTCCTCGGCCTCGGCGACGAGGGGAGAATACTCCGGGCGGCGCAGACGGCGGCTTACCGGGGGATGAGTGTGAGGGCTCTGGAGGAGTACGTCAGGGTTCACAGGGATCCCTCGGTCCGGGCAAAGAAAAAAGCCGGCAGGGTCACTCCGGAGATAGCGAGCCTGGAGGAGAGCCTTCAGCGTTCCCTGGGAACCAGGGTGCGGCTGAAGGACCGGGGCGGCAGAGGCACCATCGAAATCGAGTACGCCTCCCTGGACGAGCTGGACCGGCTCCTCTCGATTTTCAGGAAACCGGGCTGTTGACAACCTTCGGGGTTGTCATATCGTATCGGACGCTTCAAACAGGAGGTTTTTCAAATGGCCTACAAGATTTCCGACGCATGTATCGCCTGCGGCACCTGCAAGGGGGAATGCCCCGTGGATGCCATCAGTGAGGGAGACAAGTACTCCATTGATCCCGGCACCTGCATAGACTGCGGCGCATGCGCGGCGGTCTGCCCCGTGGAGGCTATCGAAGCCCCCTGACTTCGTCCTTTTGCATCACACCGGCGGCGGGCCGCTTTCCGGCCCGCCGCTGCACCAGCGATAGAGTTCCCTGAGATCCTCGACCATCCCCGCCGCCGAATAGGGCTCCAGGTCTGAATCCACATTCCCGAGCAGCTTCTCCGAAAGCCCCGGGGTGGAGAGGATCCTGCCCACGTCCCCGGCAAGGCCCTTCGAATCGCCGACCGGGCGGATGAAGCCGTTCCTTTCTCCGGTGAGGAGTTCGCATACCCCGCCCACATCGGTGGAAACCACGGGCACCCCCGCAGCCAGGGCTTCCAGAATCGCCCTGGGCATGCCCTCGCTTCTGGAGGTGAGAAGGAACACGTCGAGTCCGGGCAGCAGGAGGTGAACGTCGTCCCGGTTTCCCGCCAGGATCACCGAATCCCCGATTCCCATCTCCCTTACCCTTGCCTCCATCGCGGGGCGCATGGGTCCGTCGCCGATGAAGAGGAACCGGCAGTCCGGGAAGTCCTTCAGAAGAAGCGCCGCTACGGACAGGAAGGTCTCCGGATCCTTGACCGGGGCCAGCCTGGCCACGGTTCCCACCAGGGGGCAGTCCCCGGGAATTCCAAGAAGCGCCCTGGCTTCGCCCCCGAGACCCCGCCGTCCGGAGAAACGCTCCAGCTCCACCCCGCTTCTGATGAGGGTGTAATCGTGAGGCTTTCCGACCCCCCAGACCGTGCCTTTGAAGATATCTTCAGGGGTTACCACCACCGATGCGTCGGCGAGTCGAAAGCCGATTCTCTCCACGAGGGTGCAGAACGCCTGGGAGGCCAGGCTCATGCCGGTATCGAAGGGCCATCCGTGAAAGGTCTGCACCACCGCGGGCGATCCGCCGGAGAGCCTTGCGGCGGCTCTTCCCAGAAACCTTGCCTTGGAGCCGTGGGTGTGAACTATGGAATACCCGCCTCGACGTATGATGCGTGTGAGTTCACACAGAGCGATGAAATCGTTAACCGGCGATATAGGGCGTACCAGGTGCGGAACCTCCAGGACCCTGATGCCCCAGTCCCGGGCGAGATCGAAGTAATCCCCCTCCGGAGGCCTTTCAGGGCCGGCGGCTATCTCCGAGGGGAAGCCGTCGTTCATCAGGTCCCGGCAGCTTATCAACGTGTTCATCCCGGCCCCGCCGACGGCGAGTTTTGTTATCACGTGAAGGACGGAAACGCCGTGTTCCAAGGGATCAGTCTCCACTTCGGCCCCGCAGTACGGCGAGGTAGAAAACACATATCAGCACCGTGAGGGCTGTGTAGAATATCGGGCTCAGAAACAGCACCCCCGTCAACCAGAAGACCGCGATGAAGGGAAGCATTCTGGAGACGTGGCTCTTCACCGGAAGAAGCCCGTTCCGGCCCTTGGGAAAGGAGTTGAACATACGGATGAGATCCTCCGCCATGCTGAACAGAACTATTGAAACGGCCACCAAGAACAGGTGAAGCACTATCCCTCCGGGAAGCCTTCTGTTATCGAAGAGGGCCAGAACCGCGGTGAGGAATGGAAGCAGGAGCAGTCCTCCCAGAAGGGCTCCCATGCCCCACTGAATGGCGGTGTCCCGGTTCAGGGGCTTTCCCCTGGACTCAAGGAAGCTCGAAAAACGGCGCATCAGCAGCTTTGTCAGTTCGAAAAGGCCCTTCAGCACCGCCAGAACCAGAGCCACCATCAGTGCGTCGTGAATCCTTTGGTTCATGAAGGCGTCACCTCCGTCTTCGTCTGCCGGCAGGTCTGCGGCGCAGGTCCCGGAGCTGCACCGCGAGCCCGGAGATGAACACAACGGCGAGTATGAGGTAGTACCCGGCGATTCCTATGGAGACGCCGAAGACGGCGGCCAGGTTCACCGCTCCGGAAGATGTGAGAAGCCCGCCGAAAGCGGCGGTGAAAACCGCGAAGAAAGTGTTTCGATAAGCGCACACCAGCCCGCCGCCCAGCACCGCCGCCACTACCGAGACAACGGGGGACACCGGGGAGAAGGCGATGTTCACGGCGGTGAAGGTCGACCGCGCCGGCGAGGAAGAGGGCGATTTTCAGGAGAAGCCCGGAGAGTATCGCCAGGACGCATCCGAAAATCCATGGCCCCAGACGGATGAATCCGGGGTTGTCCGAAAGGAGCCCGGCGATCCGGGAGCCGTAAACCAGCCCGAGGCAGAGCCCTGCCAGCATCAGAACCGGAATCGTCAGCCGTCGGCCGAAGAAGGCGCAGACCAGACCGGCGGCCGTCAGAAGGGCCGGAACTAATAGTGGATTTATCATCACTATTTCGCCGATCATTTTCCGTCCTCCCGGCGCCACGCCGCCGACAACCCGGAAAGGCCCGCCGCCTCCGGAACGTTTCCGGCGTCCATTCCTGCGTTGTAAGGGGTTCTCACCAGCAAAGCCTGAAAGCCTCCCCGCCGGGCCGCCTCGACGCCTTTCCAGGCGTCCTCCACCACCAGGCACCCTTCCGGAGGCACCCCCAGAATGGAGGAAGCCCGAAGGAATATATCGGGGTGGGGTTTGGGCCTCAGGCCCTCGCCGCCTACCACCACGGGCGCCGGAACCCCCGCCGCGGAGAGCACCGAAATCACCAGATCCGAATCGGTGTTGGAAGCGATGGCGCAAGGTTTTCTGCGGCTCACCCATTCCAGCAGTTCCCGGGTTTCCGGAAAGAGCGTCACGGCGCCTTCGGCGCAGAGCTTCGCATAGAGGGCCCGCTGTCTCTGCCTGAGGATCGGGACGTCCCGGTCGGAAAAGCCCATCTCCGTCAGATGGTTCATGCCCTCCCCCAGGAATGACCATCGCCGGAAGTATTCGTCCTCTGGAATGGGGCTCCGGGGCTTTATCGCCTCGTTCCAGGTTTTTCTGAAGAGCGACTCACTGTCCGCCAGAACCCCGTCGAAATCGAAGAGAACTCCGCCGACACGGCTCCACAGGCTACCGGGGGACTGCAAGGCGGGCTCCTTTCGTCTTTACATGAACGGAAGACAGGAAACATAATAGCTTTTCTCGTTTGTCGGCTCCTTCACTTCAGGGAGGTATCGTTTGTTCAGCAGCTTCGAAGAGATCCGGGAGGCCGCCAGGGGAATGAGTGATGTCCGGGTGGCGGTTCCCATGGGATGCGATCCGGCATCCCTCGAGGCGGTCATCACCGCCGCCGGGGAAGGGCTGGCCGAGTCGCTGATCATAGCGCCGGTCCGGGAGGTGGAGAAAAACCTGAAGAGCCTGGGGCTGAGGCTCCCCCGGGGGGTCGAGTTGGAGGATCTGTCCGGGGAAAAGGAAACCGCCCTGAGGGCGGTCTCCCTTGTCAGGGAAGGCCGTGCCGGCATACTGATGAAGGGGCTCCTGAAGACCTCGACCTTCCTGAAGGCGGTTCTGGACGAGAGCCTGGGTCTCAGGTCGGGTCGGGTGCTGAGTCATATCGCCGTGGTGCAGGTTCCCAAGCAGAACCGCCTGGTGGCCATCAGCGACGGCGGAATGATCGTCAGGCCGGACCTGGACCAGGCGGAACAGATAATCCTGAACGCCGCCGAGGTCATGCGGAAGCTGGGAGCCGTTCCCAGGGCCGCTCTTCTTGCCGCCATCGAATCGCCCAGCGACAAGATGCCCGAGACGCTTCTCTGGAGCCGGCTGGCGGAGAAGGGAGTGCCCGGCGTCTTCGTTGATGGGCCCATGGCGGTGGACGGCGCCATGGATCCCGAAGCCGCGGCGGTGAAAGGAATGTCCGGGGAGGTGGCGGGCAGGGCCAACATCCTCATCACCCCCGACATCGCCAGCGGCAACATCTTCGCCAAAGCCTTCATGTACATGACCAACGCCCGGGTGGGGGGCATCGTGGCGGGGGCAACGGCTCCGGTGGTCATGCTCAGCCGTTCCGATGCGCCGGCGACCAAGTTGAACTCCCTGGCCCTGGGAGCTGTGGTATCGAGGGATCGGAATGGCTGACCGGCTGATCCTTGCGGTGAATCCCGGGGGAACCTCCACAAAGATAGGGCTCTTCCGGGAGACCGAACCGGTGTTCGAGGACAACATCCGTCACGACCCCGGGCATCTGGCTTCCCTGGGGTCAACCTTCGGCCAGCTGGAATACCGCCGGGACCTGATTCTGGCCTCGCTGAAGGGTGCCGGGCTCGGGATTCCCGGGCTTGCGGCGGTGGTGGGCCGGGGAGGCACCTTCAAACCGCTGGTAAGCGGAACCTACCGGGTCACGGAAAAACTCCTGTCCGACATCAGGGAAGGATCCACCCTCCAGGCGGACCACCCTTCCAACCTGGGCGCCCCCATAGCCTGGTCCCTGGCCCGTCCCGAGGGCATCCCCGCCTATTTCGTGGACCCGGTGTGCGTGGACGAGATGATTGACGAGGCAAGGTTCAGCGGCCACCCCCTGCTTCCCAGGGTGAGCCTGAGCCATGCCCTGAACATCCGCATGGTGGCGTACAAGGCGGCGGAGCAGCTACGGAGGCCCTTGTCGGAGCTGAACATGGTCGTTATGCACCTGGGTAGCGGAGTCAGCGTGAACGCCCTCAGGAAGGGGCGGATGATAGACACCAACAACGCCAACGACGAGGGGCCCTTCAGCAGTACCCGCACCGGCGGGCTGCCCTTGACCGGCCTCATGAACCTGTGCTTCAGCGGCGAGTATTCGGCCTCGGAACTCAGGGCCATGCTTCTGAAGCGCGGCGGGCTTCTGGCCTACCTGGGAGAGGAGCACCTCCCGGACATCCGGGCGAGGGTCGAGGCGGGGGACTCCGGCGCCGACCTGGCCTGCCGGGCCATGGCCTATCAGATGGCGAAGGAGGCCGGTTCCATGGCCGCCGCCCTGGCGGGGAAGGTG
>JAKPTG010000071.1 GCA_029571005.1 Candidatus Fermentibacterota bacterium | reverse complement strand
CCCCCCCGATCCTTTCCAGCTCCGCCTCCAGGGCGCGGCAGGTCTGGACCGCATTGGCGTCGGGGGTCTTCCGGAACACCACCGTAACCGTGTTGCTGCCGTCCAAGGTCACCCTGTTCGACTGCTCCCTGTAACCGGCCTCCACCTTGGCGACATCCCTGAGCCTTACGGGCACACCCCCCCAAGCCCCGATCGCCAGGTCCATGATCTGATCAACGCTTCTGAACCCGGTTCTCACCCCGACCGGTACTTCCAGGTTCCCGAACTCGAGGGTCCCGCCGGGCTGGTCGGAACCCGCCGCCGAAAGCGCCCCGTATATCCGGGCCAGGGGTATCCCCCTGCGGAACATCAGCACCGGGTCCGGTTCAACGAGGATTATCCTCTCTTCGCCGCCGCTGACCGTGGCGTCGGATATGCCCTGAACCCTGCTCAAAACCGGCACTATCTCATCCTCGACCAGCGTGCGGAGTTCATGGCTGGACAACGCACCGCTCACGAAGCTGACCAGCACAAGGGGTTTAAAGTTTGACTCCAGGGCAACTATCATAGGATCCGAAGCGTTTTTCGGGAGTGATGCCTTTATCCTTTCAACCGCCTTTCTGACATCCCCCTCCACGGTTTCGATGTCCGCCCCGGGCGCCAGCTTCACCGTGATTCCGCTCATCGAGGCGGAACTCGTGGATTCCACCACCCTGACCGCCTCGACACCGCCCACGGCATCCTCGATCACCTTGGTGACCAGGGTTTCCACCTCCTCGGGGCCGGCCCCGGGCAGCGCCGTCATTATCACCACGGTTCCAATGTCAACGGCGGGAAAGTAGTCCAGCCCCATCCGGAGAAAGGCGAACACCCCCGAACCCACCATCAGGATGAAAAGCATCGCGAATGCCGTTCTGCGGCGGACGGCCATCCCCGGAAGGTTCATCTCGCCACTGCCGCCACGCTGTCGCCCGGAGACACCAGGGTGTTGCCCAGCAGAATGACGCTGTCCCCGGGAGTCACCCGATCCAGCACCTGCACCATGAAACCACACTCCAGGCCCGTATCCGGCGTCAGCTCCACCGCCCTGCCCCGCCTGACCACCATGACGGTTCTTTCCCCGTCAGGCCCGATGACAAAGGCGTTTTCGGGCAAAACCACGGCGTCGCTCACCGTTTCCAGGGCGATGGAGGCCATTCCGGACATTCCGGGCGAAAGGAGACCCGTGGAATCGGGAAACTGGAGCACCGCGGAAACCAGACCGGTGACGGGATCCACCCGGTCGCCGGCGGAGACCACCCACCCGGGAAACAACATCCCCGGCCTGTGTTCCGTGGCAAAGAAAGCGGGAAGGCCCGGACGTATCCAGGGAAGGGCGCCGACCGAAAGGCCGACCCGGCACTTCAGGGTCCCTTCCCCCGCCAAGGCCGCCAGGGGACCCGCCGCCGGACAGCCGGTTCTGGCCCAGACCCTGGTCACCGTTCCCCGGAAGGGGGCCAGCATGACCCCGCGGGCGGCCCCGTCCCGGGCAGAGGCGTATCCGGCCCTGGCGGAAGCCAGGGCCGCCGAGGCTTCCCGGGCCTGGGCCAGGGCTTCTTCGTACTCCCGGGGGCTCGCGGCGCCGGACTCCGTCAGGAGTTCCAAACTTTCCAGGTTCTCGCGGGCGGCGGCCTCGGCGGCCGAGGCCGCGGAGACCGCGGCTGCGGCGCAGGTCAGGCCCGCCGTCCACGCCCTGTCGGTGGATATGAGCACCAGCGTATCCCCGGGCTCCACGGAATCACCTTCGGAAACCCGCACACCGGTGATCCGCCCCGGCTCCGGGACGTACAGAACCGCCTCGGCCCCCCCCTCCAGCCATCCGGCGGCCATCACCGTCCGCGAAAACACCGTGGGTTCCACGACGATGACCGTGACCGGAACCACCCTCTCACGCCATTCCCGGGATGGGGGGGCGCAGGCCGCGATGAGGAGCATCACGCCCAGACTAACGCTTCTCATCGGGAAGCGCCCCCCTCATGATGATATCCATGGCGGCTCCGATGAACCTGTCGTCCATCTCTTCACAGGTCACTCCCGGGCCGAACCAGTCCGCGTACCTCCGCCTGGAACTGAACCAGCCGGTGCAGATTGACATGTAGAGTATCGGGAGGACCACCGGATCAACGTTCGCCCGGAAGACACCCTTTTTGACCAGCTCCCGCATCCGGTCGAGAATCGCCTTCCGCTGCTCCGGGTCCGGGAGCCCCATGCCGGCTCCGCCCTCAAGGTTGAGCCAGTCCAGCATCCTCACGAGGCCGGGGTTCCTCTGAAGGAAGTAGAAGAACCCCTCCTCCCCCCCCGCGAAGTCTTCCAGAAGGCCGGCTCCGCCCCCGGCCGCGACATCGAAAAATTTCTCAACAAGGCCCGAGCGCTGCAGGTAATCCTTCACCGCCGCATGCCATATCTCTCTTTTCGACTTAAAGTGGTGGTATATGAGGCTCTTAGACACCCCGGCCCTGGCCGAAATCTCCTTTATCGAGGAGCCCGAGAAGCCTTTCTCCCTGAATACAGTTCCGGCTGAATCCAGGATCGCCTGTCTGGAACTCATGGCTGCTCCTTCCTGACCGAACGGTCAGTCTGGAATATACGGCTTTTCCGGCATTGTCAATCTCCGACCCGCCGGCCGAAGAGCATAAGCCCTGTACCGTTCCCCCCGGTCCGTTGTGTGCGGAACGGCGCAGGCACTCCTTCTGGGCGGGAATCGGCGGTACTTCCGCCTGCCGCGGTCCGCCATCCCGACGGATGGCCCGTGGTTGCACCTGCGACTTGAATCCGGGGGAGAACACCGGACGACAGGGTTGCAGCCCTCTCCCGGAATTGAGGTTTCCGACGTTTTCGGTTCCTTGCCGGGGAAAAGGCGCCGGGGGGATTCCTTGACAAGGGTTTCCAAATTTAAGATAAGAACGATATACTTACGGTACGGGCCGCCGGCCCGGGGTGAGTTCACGTATCAGCACTGAAAGGGAGGGTGAACAGATGAAAGCTTTCTTCTGCATGGCCGTCTGCCTTATTCTGACCGCCGGTGCCGCCTGGGCGGACTGGTCCGAAAACTTCGACTCCTACACCGCAGGCGCCGGAATCATCGGGCAGGGCGGATGGGAGGGCTGGGACGAGAACCCCGGCGTTGACGCCCTGGTCAGCTCCGAGTACTCTCAGAGTCCCGCCAACTCGATCAAGATCATCCAGACCACCGATATCATCCACCAGTTCACCGATTACACCACGGGCATCTGGTCCATCAGCGGCTACAACTACGTTCCCGCGGGTTCGGTCGGAACCCAGTACTTCATCCTCATGAGCCAGTACGCCCACGGCAGTTCCGAGAATGAATGGAGCCTCCAGTTCAGATTCAACAGCAACACCGGCGTCGTCAGCGCAACTGAGGGCGGCGGCTCCGCCACCCTGGTCTTCGACCAGTGGGTGATGACCGAAGTCGTCATCAACCTTGATGACAACACCCAGACCATCTTCTACAACGGCATCGAACTGGGAACCATCGCCTGGAGCCAGAACGGCACCAAGAACCTGGCGGCCCTGGACCTCTTCGGCAACAACGCCACTCCCATCTACTGGGACGACCTGCTTCTGGAACCCTCCTACGCCTTCGGACAGACCACCTGGGGCAGGATCAAGGCCAGCTGGTAAACCCGTTTCGCCGCAGGGGGCCGGCATCCGCCGGCCCCCTTTTTACATGTACAGGAAAACCCCGCCGAAGCGGGGTTCTCTTTTCTGGTACCGGGGGCGGGACTTGAACCCGCACAGGCTATTCGCCCACTAGGTCCTTAGCCTAGCGTGTCTGCCAATTCCACCACCCCGGCACAACCTCAGATGATGGCCAGAAGGAAGGACAGCACCATAAAAAGAATCGCCAGTACGCTGGTGGCCCTGCTGAGGAAGGTGACGGCTCCCACGTTTCCGAAGGAGGCCGTCAGGGCTCCGCCACCCCCGAAGGCGCCGGAAAGACCGTCGCCCTTGGACTTCTGGAGCAGAACAACCCCGACCAGCAACACGCATACTACCACATGGAGAATCGTAAGCGCGAATACCATCTGTTTCACCCCTTCAGTGAGGGGGGTATATAGCAAACGGTGCCGTGGGATGCAACTCCAGCCCCCTTCATGACTATCCTTCTCTTTCTTCAAGGAGCCCGATTGACTGAAGCGCCATCGCCAGTGTAAGGTTTCTTCCGGGGCACTCCGTTTTGCTCCCCATGACCTGACTGTGAAGCATAATCGCGCTTTCGGAAAGCCCATACTCCTTCATCAGCCTTCCGAGGAGGAGCCCAAGGGTGTTCATCTGCCGGAGGGTGGGTTTTCCCTTATTGAAGTCCCCCACAAGGCAGACTCCCAGGGAAAACTCGTTGGCCCCCCGGGCGTGCGCCCCCCGGCAGCGGAGGGGCCTCCCCTCCTCCAGTACGCCGTCGCCGGTATGGGTGCCGTTGCCTATCACGAAGTGGTACCCCAGGTCATCCCATCCCCTGACCAGCCGGTGGAAGACCCTGAAGGCTCCCGCCCCGCCGGATTCGGTGGCCGAATGGTGCAGCACCACCGCCTTCACCGCCTCCAGGGCCGGGCAGTTCCGGCTGTCCGGCGGAACCGCCGCTTTCCGGCAGACCTCCTCCGGGTAGGCCCCCCGGGGCACCCCCTGCTTCTCGAGCCATCGGGAGTAAACCGGTTTGTCCCGTGATGCGGCCATGAGTATAATCCTTTTACGATGCTGTTTGCTTTCCCACGGCACTTCTTGTGGAGGGGACAATGTCTTCGCAGAGCAATGGAAACAAGGTCGGCGTTTACGTTGACGTGAGCAATCTCACCATGAACGGCGGATTCGGCATGCGTTACGAGGTGCTCCGGCAGTTCGCCTGCCGGGGGGGAGGGTTCCCCGTGCGCCTGAACGCCTACGTCAGCTTCGATGAAGTCAGAGCCCGCACGGACCGGGAGTACAAGGACGGTCAGAACCGGTTTCACACCGCCCTGCGGGATATCGGCTACAAGGTCATCCCCAAGACGGTTAAATGGTACAGCGACGATTCAGGCAACAGGTACGCCAAGTCGAACGTTGACCTGGAAATGGGAATAGACGCGATACTCCAGTCGGAAAGGCTCGATCGTGTTCTCCTGGCCAGCGGCGACGGCGATTTCGTCAGGGTGGTCCACGCCCTGCAGAGCCGGGGGTGCCGGGTGGAGGTCACGGCCTTCGACAACATAGCCCATGAACTGCGGCGGGAGGCGGACCTCTTCGTATCGGGATACCTCATCCCCAACCTGCTCCCGTTCAAGGGGCTGGACGATCCCGGCACATGGGGGGAGGTGAACTCCTGGGTCAGGGGCATGTGCGTCAGCCACGACAAGGGGTTCGGTTTCTTCCGCTACATGGTGAAGACCAACGACGAACTCTGGAGGATAGACAACCGGGATCCCCTTTCGCCCTACGCCAACATTTTCTTCCACGACTCGAACCTGCCTGACAACGTTGACTATTTTCGTCTGCCCGACAGAAACCTGGTCTTTGAGTTCCAGATATCCGACGGCATCGAACCAGGCAAGCTTCAGGCCAGGAACATCGGCTGCATAAAGGCCCTGACCTGACGGCGGAAAACCCCGTCGCGGGCACGGGGTTCCATCCAACGATATTCACGGTTTTACGGCGGCGTGGATTACTATGCGGAGTTTTTCGGCGGGGATCCCGCTTTCCGCCTCGTCCGCCGAAAGCCTCACGACCCGCCCGGCACCGTCCGGCTCCGCGGTGAGCCCCCGCGGGGACTGCGGATAACCCATGCGCATCCCCGCTTAGTCACCCACCACCAGGAGCTTCAGGACGGTTTCGTCACCCACACAGTCTTTTTATCTGCGTTTCCAACTGTTCGAACCTGACGGGCTTCTGAAGCATGGCATCCGCCTTTATCCACCCCCCGGTATCCGGGAGCGAGGCGAAGTCTATCCCGGTTTTGCTGGCTGCGGCGGTGATTATGATCACCGGGACTTCCGGGTACTTACCCTTGATCCGGTGGGCGAGCACGAAACCGTCGTCGCCCCGATCCATAATCAGGTCCACCAGCGCAATGTCCGGCCGGGTCTCCTCCAGGATTTCCTCGGCCCGAGCCCTTCCCGTAGCGGGCAGAACCCGGTGCCCGGCGTTTTTCAGCATTATTTCAGTTTGTTCCAGGAAGTCCTGGTCATCATCCACCAGAAGTACTGTCAGGTGATCCTTCATTGGAGTTCCTTCCTCCATCCTCGCTCACCCTCCGGGGCGGGTCACACCGTGAAGGTAGTGCCCGCAGGCCCCTTCACCGGGTCGGGTTTGAAACCGCGGTTACGCCTCTGTGCATTTTCACAATGCCGTACGTCACCACAGGCCCCGGGCCGGTCCCTTTCCCCCGGGCTTGATGGTGAAAAACGGCTCGAACAGCTTCTTCATGTTTTCCGGGCCGATTCCGGTTCCGGTATCGGAAACCTTCATACTCAGCCCGTTCATCATTCCCACGAACTTGCGGGAAGAAATTCCTGGAAACTCCGCCGGAGCGGCCGGGGGCAACGACGGCCGCCACCCTGCGGCCCGACGCAGGAAGATTCTTCACATCGGAGACATTGACCCGTGCCTTTTCGGCGCCCCTGGTACAGACTCTAACGCGGTTTCCGCAGGCTATGCACCTTTCGGTGACAACCTCCGCCCGGCCCTCCAGGGTACGGATGGCTTCGGCGGGACATTCCCTCACGCAGGTGCAACGCACCTTGCCCTTCCCGGGAACGGTCCGCACCAGGGGCTCGAGGCACTCGGCCATCTACTTGAGTACCTCCCGCGGGGAGTACTCGGTGTGCAGGAGTTCGTGGGATTTGTGGCTGCCGGGCTCCTTCAGGAAATCCCTGTACAAGGCCTTTATGGAAGGGTTCTCATGGGATACCCGCAGGCTTGCGTCCCGGTCTATCTCGTAGAGCACCTGCATCCTGGCCTTCACCCGCTCGGGGTTCGTGACGAGGGGCTGGCCCCCTCCGCTGATGCATCCACCCCGGCAGGTCATGACCTCTACGAAGTGGTAGGTCCTCTTGCCATCAATGATGTCCTTCAGAAGCCGCCCGGCGTTCCCAAGGCCGCTGACCACCGCCAGCTTCAGCTCCAGCCCGTCTATGTTGACGACGGCCTCCTTCACATCCTGCAGCCCGCGCACGGCGTCTATCTTCAGCTCGGGAAGCTCCTTGCCGGTGATCATGTGGTAAGCGGTTCTGGCCGCCGCCTCCATGACGCCGCCGGTGGCCCCGAAGAGCTTTCCGGCGGAGCTGCGGTCCCCGAAGGGGCTGTCCGCCTGCTCACCTTCCAGCGAGGTGATGTCTATGCCGAACATCCGGATCATCTCGGCCAGCTCCCGGGTGGTTATAACGGCGTCAACATCCGGCACCTCCCCGCCCATTTCCGGCCTTGCGGCCTCGAACTTCTTGGCGGTGCACGGCATCACCGAGACATTGAACACCTGTCCGCTTTCCAGCCCCTGGGCCGGGGCCCAGAGCCTCTTGACCACCGCTCCCATCATCTGCTGAGGGCTCTTGCACGTGGAAACGTTGCCCAGCAGGTCCGGGTGGAACTCCTCGAGGTACTTGATCCAGCCCGGCGAGCAGCTTGTGAACATGGGGAACGGGCCGCCCTTCTTGACTCTCTCCACCAGTTCATGGGCCTCCTCCATGACCGTAAGGTCTGCGCTGAAGCTGGTGGGGAAAATCTTGTCGAAGCCCATTCGCCGGAAGGCGGCGTTCATCTTGTCCACCACGTCGCTTCCGGGCTTGATGCCGAATTCCTCGGCCAGGGAGACCGACACCGCCGGAGCATGCTGAACAACAACGGTCTTTTTGGGGTCGTCCAGGGCGGCGAGCACCCGGTCCACGTCCCGGCGTTCCGTGAGGGCCCCGGTGGGGCAAACCATCACGCACTGACCGCAGTTCACACAGCTGGACACGTTGAGCCCTTCGTCGAAGGCGCAACTCACCTGGGCGTTGCTTCCCCGGCCGGCGAAGTCAATGGCGCTGACTCCCTGCACCTCGGAGCAGACTCTCACGCATCTGCCGCAGAGGATGCACTTCTCCGGATCACGGATTATGGAGGGGCTGGACATGTCCAGATCAATCCGGTTCCTGTCGCCGGAGTAGCTTCGCTGCCGCACCCCCAGCTCCTGGGCGTACTTCTGCAGTTCGCAGGTTCCGTTGCTCGCACAGTACAGGCAGTCGTCCGGATGGGATGCCAGGAGGAGTTCTATGATGGTCTTCCTGGCGGCCACCACCTGGCTGGAGTGGGTGGCGATGTCCATTCCCTCCGATACCGGGAAGGAGCAGGAGGGGATCAGCCTGCCGGTTTTCACATCCTCCACCAGACACACCCGGCAGGCACCCGTCGGGGGAAGGCCCTCCATGTGACACAGAGTGGGGATATTCAAGCCCATTCTTCTCGCCGCGGAGAGGATGGTCTCGCCCTCCCTGGCCTCCATGGTTTTTCCGTTCAGAGTGATTCTCATCTCGCGACCTTCCTTACTGAACCCTGACGGCGCCGAAGGGGCAGACTTCCAGACAAGCGCCGCAGCCGACGCATTCCTGGGAAACGATGTAGTGGGGGCTCTTCTGGGCACCCTTTATGGCGCCGGAGGGGCACTTGCGGACACAGAGGGTGCATCCACGGCAACTGTCCGGATCAATGGAGTAGGTGAGCAGCCCGGTGCAAACC
The DNA here is from genome assembly GCA_029571005.1 of Candidatus Fermentibacterota bacterium. GTDB lineage: Bacteria > Fermentibacterota > Fermentibacteria > Fermentibacterales > JCC-6 > UBA6080. Next base: position 25,947 of record JAKPTG010000071.1, on the reverse strand, counting down.
CCGGCCGGACACTTCCTGTCGAAGACGTGGGCCTCGTACTCGTTCCTGAACCACCGGAGAGTGCTGAGCACGGGGTTCGGGGCGGTCTGTCCCAGGCCGCAGAGGCTCGTCTTCTTGACGGTCTGCCCCAGCCTCTCCAGGGTCACTATCCCCCGGAATCGCTCCAGGGTCTGCTCCTTGGTTTCGTCGCGGTAACCCCTGGTTATGGCCTTGAGGATTTCGAGCATCCTCTTGGTCCCCTCCCGGCAGGGAATGCACTTTCCGCAGCTTTCCCTCTGGATGAAGTCCATGAAGAACTTGGCCACGTCCACCATGCAGGTGTCCTCATCCATCACCACCAGACCTCCGGAGCCCATCATGGCGCCGAAGGACAACAGGGACTCGTAGTCTATCCGGAGGTCGGTATGACCCGCGGGTATGCAGCCCCCCGAAGGCCCTCCGATCTGGACCGCCTTAAAGGCCTTTCCTCCGGGGATGCCGCCGCCCATGCCGAAGAGTATCTCATCCAGGCTGGTCCCCATGGCGACCTCGATAAGCCCGGTGTTGGTGATCTTTCCCGAAAGGGCGAACACCTTGGTGCCCGGGCTTCCCTCGGTGCCCTTGGAGCGGAACCATTCCGGTCCCCGATCGATGATTCCGGACACGTTGGCGAAGGTTTCCACGTTGTTGATTATCGTGGGCTTGCCGAACAGGCCGCTGACGGCGGGGAAGGGCGGTCTGGGTGAAGGCATCCCCCTCTGCCCCTCTACGCTTTTGATAAGGGCCGTTTCCTCGCCGCACACGAAGGCTCCGGCGCCAGTCTTGATGGTCACGTGCAGATCGAAGCCGCTGTCCAGTATGTTCGTTCCGAGAAGGCCCGCCGCCTCGGCCTGCTGCAGGGCGTTCCTGAGCCTCTTGATCGCCAGGGGATACTCGGCCCTGATGTAGATGTAGGCGTGGTTCGCCCCCACTGCGTAGGCCGCCGTGGCGATACCCTCTATGAGCCTGTGGGGGTCGCCCTCGATGACGGCCCTGTCCATGAACGCACCGGGGTCGCCCTCGTCGGCGTTGCAGATCACGTACTTCACGCTGGAGGGAGTGTTCAGGGCAAAACGCCACTTCTTTCCCGTGGAGAACCCGGCGCCTCCCCTGCCCCGAAGGCCGCTGCTCTCGACCGTATCGCAGACCTGTTCCGGGGTCATGGTCCGCAGGGCCCGGGCAAAGGCCCGGTACCCGCCGCCGGCCATGTACTCTTCCAGGCTCTCCGGGTCCATCACTCCGCAGCTTTCCAGCACCCTTCTGGTCTGAGAAGCGAAGAACGGGTGCTCGCCGATTCCAGGCACCCCCTCCCAGGCCTTCTCCTCCCCGGGGAACTGCATCAGCGCCATGTTTTCCGGGGCCTTTCCGTCGTGCAGCATGCTTTCCAGGAGCACTCCCACCCGGTCATGGGTCACGCCGTGGAAGGATATTCTGTTCTTCCCCGGCAGCTTGATGTCCACTATGGGCTCCACGGCGCAAAGACCGATGCAGCCGACCTCCACCAGGGTGCACTCGATTGACTTGGCCTTCAGATACTCGCGGATCGCCCCGATGGTGGCGCCGGCCCCGGCGCCGAGACCGCAGGTGCCGGCCCCGATGAAGATTATGGGTGTGTTCGTATTCTTCCTCGCCACCGATTCCTTCCACCCGAGTCTCTTGTCCCGGCAAGCCTGGTCCTCATGACAGAGCGGGCCTTCGGTGAGGCACTCCACGCTCTTGGCGCAGGGCGTGTCCTTGGAATCGGTGCACTTGTCACAGCAGCGGAACTTTATCGAGGGCATCAGCTCACCTCCTGAGCGGACTTCCGGCAGTTTCCCAGAATCACGGGAATCTCCTCGGGGGTGACCCTGGCGTGGAACTCGCCGTTGATGGAAATCGCCGGGGCAAGGCCGCAGGCCCCGATGCAGGCCACCACCTCGATGCTGAACATGCCGTCCCTGGTGGTCCTGCCCGGCTCAACACCCAGCTCCCGCTTCAGGGTCTCAAGGAGCTTCGCCGAACCCTTCACATGGCAGGCGGTTCCCCGGCAGATCTGTATGTGGAACCTGCCCACGGGTTCGAACCGGAACTGGTTGTAGAATGTCGCGACACCGTAGATCTTGCTGGCCGGAACGTCGAGATGCTTTCCGATGAGGATCACCGCTTCCCTGCCCAGGAACCCCTCGGCCTCCTGCACTTCCTGCAGGATTGGAATCAGTTTATCCTTCCCGACACCTGGATACCTCTCGAGAACTTTGAGAATTTTTGTCGAGCCCATGGATCAGTTACCCTCCCGGGGCTGTCCGGAAAAGAACGCCACCTTCTCCAAGGAGGCGGTCACATCCCGGTTTTCGAGGAAAACATCTCCCGGAAGCCTCAAGGGCACCGGGGCGAAATTAAGTATTCCTTTCACTCCTGCCTTTACCAGGGTGTCGGCCATTTCCTGGGCGCTCTCCGGGGGAAGGGCGAGGACGGCCGTCCTTATGCCCTCCGCCGGAATGATCCCGGGTATGGCTTCCACCGGATGAACCATGCAACCGGCTATCACCCTGCCGGTCTTTCGGGGGTCGTTGTCGAAAGCCGCCGTCATCCTGAACCTTGGCGCTCTGGAAACGAAGTACGTGGCGAGGGCCCTCCCCAGGTTGCCCATGCCCACCAGCGCGATTTTCCTGACGGTGTCGCTGCCCAGGAAACGGCCTATACTGTCCTCCAGGGCATCCACCGAGTAGCCCCGGCTGGGGCTCCCACTGTAGCCTATCGCCATCAGGTCCCTGCGGACCTGGGCGGGAGTGACGCAGGCCATGGAGGCTATCTCATGGGAGTAGAGGTGGGTGGTCCCCTTTTCCAGCCACGCTTCCAGCAGCCTTCTGTAAAGGCTCAGCCTTGCCACGGTGTTCGGCGGAATCTCTGACTTCATGCGCCTCGTGAATCGTAAGCTGTTGTATATTTTGTAACATTGTTACTGTTTTCACAACTTCAGTATTCTACACCTCTTTTCGTCGTCGTCAACCCCGGTGCCTTTTTACATATTCCGGCCATGGCTTTCCAGGGGACTTGGCGTGTCATAGTGAACCCGGCCGCCGCCGTGGGCCGGGCGGGGCGCCGCTGGCCCTCCGTCGCCGATTTGCTCTCCTCCCGGGGCATTCCCTTTGCACCCGTCTTCACCACCTGTCCCGGCAGAACCGCCGAACTGGCCGAATCATCCGTCAGAGACGGCTTCGACGGCCTCGCGGTTTACGGCGGCGACGGAACCCTTTCCACCGCGGCCTCGGCTCTCTGCGGCATGGAGGTTCCGCCGGTCCTGGCCCACATACCCTCGGGAACCGGCAACGACTGGGTGAGAAGCCTCGGCATACCCCGGTCGGTACCCGGAGCGGTAGAGCTGATGAAGAAAGGATTCTCCCGCCGGGTTGACACCGGAGTCTGCCTTGCCGACGGCGAACCCAGGTTTTTTCTCAATTCGGCGGGGATGGGCTTCGACGCCTTCGTCCTCCACAGGGCGCTGAGGCTGAGGAGGGTCCTCCCCCTGGGCAAGAGCGGCTACCTGGCATCCCTCGTGGCGTCGGCCCTCTTCCCTCCGGTCTGGAGAGCCGATATTTCTTCCGGCGGCGACCTGCTCCATTCCGGAGCGTACTTCACCCTCACCCTGGGGGTCGGCCGCTACAGCGGCGGCGGCATGAGCCTCTCCCCCGCCGCCCTTCCGGACGACGGCCTGCTGGACGCGGCCTGGATTCTTCCGGTAGGCTTTTTCACCATAGCGGCCAACATTCCCCGGGTCTTCGACGGAACCCTCCTGGAACTCCCCCAGGCCCGGGGCCACAGGGCCGCCGCCTTTCGGGTCGAACCCAAGGGAGATCTGCTCATGGAGCTGGACGGGGAATTCCAGGTCTTTTCTTCGCCTCCGTCGGAGATACTCTTCCGCACCGGCCCGGGTCTGACGGTCATAGCGCCGGAGGGATGAGGATGTCCTCCAGCTCCTTCAGGCTGTGCACCAGGTACACCGCCCCCATTTCAAGGAGCCTCCCGGGAGGGGTGAACCCCCAGGAGCACCCCACCGGCACCATACCGGCGGCCAGGGCCGTTTTCATATCCGGTTCCCCATCGCCGACCATGGCGGTTTTTTCCGGGACGACTCCCATGGAGCCCATCAGTTTCACCGCCGCTTCCCCGCAGGGTTTCACCGTTCTTCCGGGCGCAGCCCCTATGGCCGCATGGAACCGCACCCCGGGCAGCAACACGGCAAGGAGGGCCGTAACCGCTTCCTGCGGCTTGTTGGACAGAACCGCCATCGGAATCCCTTCCGATTCCAGCCTGCTCAACAATTCCGGGACTCCGGGAAAGGGCCGGGCGATGCTCTCCTCCACCCTGGAATAGGCCAGAGCGGCCTCCCTCGCCATGTCCGCCACAAGGGCCGGGTCGGAATCGTCCCCCAAAAGTTTTCTGTAAAGCGCTTCGATCCCCATTCCCGTCGCCGCTCTGAAGGTTTCCCGGTCCCTGACGGGGAACCCCCGCCGGGACAGGATCGAGTTTCCCACCCTGGTGATGTCGTCCAGGGTGTCCAGCAGTGTGCCGTCGAGATCGAAGACGGCGCCGGCGAAGCTTCCGGGCGGCGGAGGAAACCGCCGCTGCGGGTTTTCAAGTACTGTCAAAATCCGGTCATCCTCCAGAGGTAAGGTGCAGGAACCTCAAAAAATGCGAGCCCTCCGCCCCGGGTCACTCCTCCCTCAGGCCGAGGCTGTGCTGGACTCCTGCGGCGACCGCGATGAAACCGGTGTTGGGCGAGGGAACATCGCACTGGCCACCGTCGTTCCTTCCCCACGCGGCTATTGAGCCGTCGTCCCTCAGGCCGAGGCTGTGATAGCTCCCCGCCGCAACTGCGATGAAACCGCTGTTGGGATAGGGAACATCGCACTGGCCGTAGTCGTCCGAACCCCACGCGACTATTGAGCCGTCGGGCCTCAGGCCGAGGCTGTGCCCCCATCCGCCCGCAACCGCGATGAAACCGCTGTTGGGCGAGGGAACATTACACTGGCCGTAGTTGTTCCTCCCCCAGGCGGATATGGAGCCGTCGTTCCTCAGGCCGAGGCTGTGATAGCTCCCCGCCGAGACGGCGATGAAACCGCTGTTGGGCGAGGGAACATTACACTGGCCGTAGTTGTTCCTCCCCCAGGCGGATATGGAACTGTCGTTCCTCAGGCCGAGGTTGTGCCTCCATCCGCCCGCAACCGCGATGAAACCGCTGTTGGGATAGGGAACCGTGCACTGGCCGTAGTCGTTCCGACCCCGCGCGGCTATCGAGCCGTCGTTCCTCAGGCCGAGGCTGTGACATCCTCCAGCCGCAACCGCGATGAAACCGCTGTCGGGATATGGAACATCGCACTGGCCGTAGTCGTTCCGACCCCACGCGACTATGGAGCCATTCGACTTCAGGCCGAGGCTGTGCCATCCTCCCCCCGCTACAGCGATGAAACCGGTGTTGGGATATGGAACATCACACTGGCCGTCGCTATTCCAACCCCAGGCGGATATGGTGTAGCCCCGGAGAACGGCGGTCCCCTCGTTGCTCCAGGAGGACAGGCCCGCGTCGTTGGTGGTGCGCAGGGCGTAGCAGGCGGTGGGTTGCGCGAGGGTTGAATCGTTGAAGGCAAGCACGCCGGGATCGGTGAATACGCCGAGCTTCTCCGCAGAAAGGGTATCTTCGGCTATCCCGCCGACGTAGGAGCGGTAGAGGGTGTAGTGGGAAAAGTCCGGATCGGGGCACCGGGTCCATGACAGGGCGACCCCGGTCGCGCCGGCGACCGCGGTGAGAACCGAGGGGGTGGGGGCGTTCTCCGGCCCGGAGGGGCTCTTGCCGCAGGCGATGAAAAGCCCCGCAGCGAAAAGCAGGCAGACCGGAAACAAAAGGTACGGAATCCGTCCCATGGCTTCTCCCCTTCGTTTTTGGCTCGACGATGTGTGAATATCCGCTCACGGCCAGTCGGGGGCAACCACGGCAAGGCCGCGGGACACAAGGCGTGCGGAGGGGCTTCCCGGAGCGTGATGCGGGAATTCGGCCCTGCGGCGTGAAACCCACGGCTGGGTACGGAGGGGCCGGGAGATGCCGGAAACGTTCCGGAACGGTGCGTCCGCGGCTTCAGGGTGCGGCCCCGGGCGGGGGAAGGTCAAGGTTCCCCGGGGAGGCCGCCCCCCGGGCGGAAACGATGCGGCATGCCCCTTTCCCCCGGCCCGACCTTCCGTTACAGTACCGGCGGCCGGAGGGAAGAGGCCGAAGGCCGGCCCCTTCCTTCGGAGAACCCGGCGCGGAACTTCAGCCCGGGATCCCCCGGCCGTGACAGGCATGGGGCCGAGGGAGCGCTGCATACCGCTCCCGAAGGCAGCCCCATAACCTTGGAGGTCGCCGAGTGCCGGAATGTCCAAGTATCACATGGCCGGAGGCGTTTCCGGTGCTGAAAGCCGGGAACGCGATCCTCCGCCGTTTCACGCCGGAGGATCTGGACGGCCTTTTCCGGTGTTTCTCGGACCCGGACGCCACCGAGTTCATCACGGACCCGGTGGACAGGCCCGAAGCCCTCGAAGGAGTACTGGAGGAGTTCATCCACGGGCACGAAAGCGGCACGGCCCTGAACTGGGCCGTGGTCGAGAAGGGCACCGGCCTTTACGCCGGCAGCGTCTCCCTGCAGGAGTTCAGCTTTCATGACGGCTCGGCGGAGACCGCCTTCGAGCTTCTTACGGAGCACAGGGGAAAGGGCCTCATGACCAGCGCCCTCTCCGCGGCGGTGGAGTACGGGTTCGACGCCCTGGGGCTCCACCGGATCGAGGCCCGGGTAGCGGAGGGCAACCGGAGGGCCGAAAGGCTGCTGTACAGAGTCGGCTTCAGGCTCGAGGGAACCCTGAGGGACGCCCTCCTGCTTCACGGAGCCCACAGAAACGTGAACGTCTTCGGCCTTCTCAGTAGCGACGCCTTCCCCGGTCGAAGCCGCCGTCGCGGACCAGGGAGGATGCCGTCTCCATCTGATCCGGGGTGAGCATCTCCCTAATCAGGGCCACCGCCTCCGCCACCATGTCCCCCGCCTCGCCGTGGAACAGGTTCTCCCCGGCGAAAAGGTCCGCGGAGGGAACCCAGGCCCCTCCCCCGGTGAAGTCCCGGAAAAAAGCGTCCCTGCGGCTTTCCCCGCCGTAGGTGGAGGCTGCGGCCTCCAGGCGGTAGTTCGTCCAGGCGGTGAGGGCGTCAAGGTATGCGTGCTGGGACCAATCCAGATCGAGCCGGCACAGCAGGGCTCCAAGACCGCTCATCTCGGGAAACTCCCGCTCCCACTCCCCGACTCTGTGTATCCACCGCCAGGTGGAGGGGCGCCTCCCCCATCCCGGGCCGGTGCGCTGCTCGAAAAGGCCCAGTTCCGTCAGGAACTCCCCGTACTCCATCCCATCGAGGGCCAGAAACCGATCCAGCCATACTGAACCGGCGGAACCGTCGTACCCCGGCCCGGGAACGGTGCTTTCCGGGAAAGCAGGATAAAACCCGCACGCCAGGACGAGAAGCATCAAGGGGCAGTTCATGCAGAACCTCCTTCCATCGAAACACGACACCGAAATATTACACCGGCGGCCCGTAAACGGAAAAGCGGGCCTTCCACGGGCCTTTCCCGGCTGCCTGCGGAATCTCCGGCTCTCAGATTACGCCCGGCCCGGATAGGGTTCCGCTTGGAAAAACCCCGAAAAAGCGCGGACGGCTCCGCCGGGCTGCCCGCTCACGGGAACCGCCGCACCCCGTCGGCGGTACATCCATGAAACAGCCGGGCGCGTCTTTCGTTTCCGCCCGGAAGAACGGAGCCGGCACAGGCAGAAGAACGGGGTTGTTCCGGTATCATGATTACGGTGTTTCTGCTGTTTCTCTTCACGGAAGCCGACGCCGGCGACTCCCTCAATACTCCAGGGGTTGCCGAAGCCATAGTCGCCGACGCCCTCTCGCGCCTCGGCGCCCCGTACGTGTACGGCGGAACCGGCCCCTCGGGTTACGATTGCAGCGGGCTGGTTTACAGGGTGTTCGGAGACCACGGCATCCCCCTCCCCCGGACCGCCGGCGCCATGGCGGAGGCCGGAACCCCCGTATCACGGGACAGCCTCGTCCCAGGCGACCTCCTGATATTCCGGAATCCCGGACACGTGGGCATATACATCGGCGAGGGAAGTTTTGTGCACTGTTCCTCCTACCGGGACACCGGCGTGATAGTGACTCCCGTGGATCAGTCCAATTACGTAAGGCGCTTCGTGTCCGCCGTGAGGATCGTCCCGTGAACACGCTTGCACAGGTTTGTATCGGTGATTATGCTTTTCCTGCCTGCACGACAATGAGCAGGATGTTTTCCGAGGCGGAATCGGGCCGGAAAGGGCTGGTTTCGTTTTTGCCAAGGCAGAAGCGGGTTCTCCGCAGGTTTCCCTCTAATGAGGAAAGGTAAGTGATGAAAGGTCTCCTAACAGCTCTTGTGCTTCTTGTCGCCGCGGGTTACGCCGGGGTCATAAGCGACCCCCTGCAACTGGAAATGGCCCAGGCGGCCCCGGAGCAACTGATCCCGGTGCTGATCAAGCCCGTCGGCAGGGCGGATCTCGACTACATCAATTCCGTGGCGGCCGGAATGAACAATTCGGAACGTCGTGAGTTCGTCGTCACCGTTCTCAAGGACTTCGCCGAGGCGGCTCAGAGGCCCCTCGTCGAAACCCTGGAAGCGATGCCCGCCGGCAGCGTCTCCGATATCCAGACCAACTGGATCGTGAGCGCAGTCGGTTGCTGGGCCACCCCGGAAGTCATCCGCCGGATCGCCCTCCGGGGAGACGTGGAGTGGGTTCACCTGAAGACCCGGCCCGACATACTCATAGAGCCGGTGAACACCCGCGAGCCCGGCCGTGGCGAACTCGATCTGGCCAACGCCTGGGGTGTGGATAAGATAAACGCTCCCGACGTATGGAACCTGGGCTACGAGGGCCAGGGCGTCATCGTAGCGGTGGTGGACACCGGCGTGAACTACAACCACAACGATCTGCACAACAACATGTGGCACGACACCGACGCCGGTTTTCACTACGGCTGGAACTTCGCCAGCGGCAACCCGAATCCCATGGACACCCACGGCCATGGAACCCACTGTGCGGGAACCGTGGCGGGTGACGGCACCTCGGGCACCAATACCGGCGTCGCTCCCCAGGCCACCATTATGGCCCTCAAGATAAGCATGCAACTGTCCGACGAACAGCAGTGCTGGGACGCCTACGAATTCGCCACCGAACATGGAGCAAGCGTGGTCTCCTCGTCCTTCGGGTGGAGACAGAGCTGGAATCCAGCCCGCCAGACCTGGCGCGAAGCCCTTGAGAACAGCCTGGCCGCAGGGGTCAACCACTGCATCGCGGCGGGCAACGAGGGGGGCAACCCCGGAACCTACGGCGACATCCGCACCCCCGGCGATTGCCCGCCTCCGTGGCTCCATCCCGATCAGACCACGACCGGCGGTCTCAGTTCGGTCATCACCGTGGGCGCAACGGACAGCAACGACAACATCGCCAGTTTTTCCAGTGTAGGCTACTCGACCTGGATGTTCGACTCCCCCTGGTTCGACTACCCCGACACCGCCCCCCAGATCGGCCTTATAGACCCGGATATTTCCGCCCCGGGCGTTGACATATTGAGTTGTTCCTACAGCAACCCCTCGGGCTATACCGAAATGGACGGCACCTCCATGGCCACTCCCCACATCGCCGGCTGCGTGGCGCTGCTGCTCAGCGCCAACCCGAACCTCACCTGCGCCCAGGTTGACTCGCTGCTGGAGATGACCGCGGTTGACCGGGGCGCCGCAGGCAAGGACAACATCTTCGGCGCCGGAAGGGTGGACATCTACCAGGCGGTTCTCGCCGCCCTTGTGCCGATAGGGGAAGAGGAATCCGGAGCCCCGGCGGAGCCCGCCGCAATGGTGCTTTCCGGAGTATCCCCCAACCCTGCCGGCTCCCATGCCCGGTTCTCCCTCTACATACCCGCATCGGGAAGCGTGACGGTGAGTATCCTGGACATCACCGGAAGAACGGTCGCGTCGGTGCACGGCGGAGAGCTGACCTTGGGTTCCCACAGCTTCCTCTGGAACGTGCCCGAAGCCATGAGCAACGGCCTGTACTTCATCCGGGCCGAGGGCCCGGGCGGTCAGGCGATCAGCCGGATGACCCTGCTCCGGTAGGGCAGAAAACAACGGCGGCCCGCACCGGAAGGCGCGGGCCGCTTTTTTGCGCCGTGTTCCAGAAACCCGCGCCCTCAGGCCCGCCCGGGAGGTGCGCCCCAGACCGAAATCCAACCGGTGGACGGGTTCTGAAAGTGCGGTCGTAATCCGGATGCTTCAGGAATCCTTCGTTGGCGTAATCGCGGCCGTGGGGCGGGAATTGGATGCGTCGCCGGCCAATGCCGAGGGTGGAAGTTCCTGCCGCCTGAGACACGTGAGTCAGACCATCAAGTCAAGGGAACGGTCCGAAAAATGTACCCGATGAAAAACGGGGACGCTCCCCCCGGTGCGGGAATCCGGGGGTTCCTTGACAACGACAACCATGTTACGATATTGAAGGCCCAACTTCCGTGAGGGCATCGCCCGAGTGTTTTTGTCCTTGGTGGAGGGAGTTTTAACTTCGTATGTTAGAACTAAATAGAATACTCAACCAGTTCTTGGAAATTGCCGGTGTGGAGGTGGCGGTATGCGTAGGCCGAGACGGATTCGTGATAGACGCCGCTTCCACCAGGGAGGCCGACATCGAAGCCATCGGCGCCATGGTTTCCACCGTAATGGGTCCCGCGGAAAGAGTGGGGCGTGAACTCGGCCTCGCCGGGATGGACCAGGCCATGATGGAGTACCGGGACGGCATCGTGATGATGACGGCCCTCAGCCGTGAAGCACTCCTTGCGGTGGTCGCCGAAAAGGATGCCAACCTCGGCAATATGAGGCTTCAGGGCCGCCGTCGGGTTCCCGAGCTGGAAAAGGCCCTCGGTTAGCAGAACCGCCCTCATAAACGCCGTGGACCTGCACACCGAATTCCGGAACCGCAGCGACACCCATAAAGAACGCCAGCCCATGGAGCGGCTGTCGGGGCATGATTCTCTCCTTCCGGGTGATATACGGTTCCGCCGGGGCTACCATGCCTTTCAGAGGCTTTCGTCGGCACCCCTGAACAGAATGCCAAGGGAAAGACATGGTTTAGCCGTCGCTTCCGACGAATCCCCATCTTCGCTCACGGCTCTGGACGAGGCATTTTTCCCCCGGCCGACTTCCGGTATGACAGCCCAGGTGCCCATGGTTGATTGCGTAGGGAAGGAAAAAATACTGGAGAATTTCTTCTCCTGAAAGGAGTTTCCCCGATGAAGGAATTGAACGTAATACTCAGCCGGCTCGTGGAGGTAGCCGGCGTAAACGTGGCGATATGCGTAGGCCGAGACGGATTCGTGATAGACGCCGCTTCAACCAAGGAGGCCGACATCGAAGCCATCGGCGCCATGGTTTCCGCCGTGATGGGTTCCGCGGAAAATGTGGGGCATGAAATCGGCCTTGCCGAGATGGACCAGGCCATGATGGAGTACCAGGACGGCATCGTGATGATGACGGCCCTCGGCCGTGAAGCTCTCCTTGCGGTGGTCGCCGAAAAGGATGCCAACCTCGGCAATGTGAGGCTTCAGGTCCGCCGCCAGGTTCCCGAACTGGAGAAGGCCCTGAGTTAGCGGAACCACTTTTCGATTCAGCGAAAGGGCTTTTCCGAAAAGAGCCGCCTCGGATGAAAGGGGTTTCGCTTACCGCTGTAAACCCTGGCAATGACGCTTCCGTGGTGTCACCGCCGGTTACGGATGCGCCGGTTGGCCGGCGGCGCGCCGATCACCGCTCCTCACCCCTGCCGCGGCCGGCAAGGGGAAAACCACAGCGCCGTTTGCAGGCGTCGCGATTTTTCTGGTGATTTCCGGGTTTGCCGCCTCGCTTATTGTATGCCTATTCTTTATATATAATATTTAATAACTCATTTTCACTTATAATCCGAATGCCCAACTCCCGGGCCTTGTCCAGCTTTGAACCGGCGCCGGGGCCCGCCACCACCAGGGTGGTCCTGGGGGAGACCGAACCGGTGACCTTCGCGCCGGCCTTTTCCGCCAGGGCCCCGGCCTCGTCCCTGGGCATCGTCAGTGCCCCGGTGAACACTACGGTGTGGCCTTCGAGGGCGGCGCCGACGGCGGACTCCTCCTCCACCGGAGAAAAACCTGCGTTCCTGAGGCCGTCCACCACCGCCCGGGTCACCGGGTCCAGGAAGAACTCACGGATCTCCGCCGCCGTCACCGGGCCGACCCCGTCCACCTTCTGAAGCATCTCGGGAGAGGCCTCCTCCAGGGCGTCCAGCGTCGGGAAAGCCCGGGCCAGGTCCCGGGCGGTGACGGCCCCCACCCCGGGGATGCCGAGGCCGTGCAGAAACCGTGACAGGGGGGAACGGCGGCTGGCATCTATCTGTTCCAGCAGGTTTTCCGCGCTCTTCCGTCCCATCCGCTCCACCCCGGCCAGGGCTTCCGGCTCCAGCCGGTAGAGGTCCGACAGGGTGCGGACCATTCCCAGGGCAACGAGCCTCTCCGCCAGGGAGTCGCCCAGCCCCTGGATGTCCATGGCCTTCCGGGAAGCCCAGTGCTTCAGGCTCTCCCTGAGCCTGGCCGGACAGTCCGGGTTGATGCACCGATGGGCCGCCTCCCCCTCGGGTCTGGCCACGGGGCCGGCGCACACCGGGCACCGGGAGGGCATATCGAAGGGTTCCCCCCTCCCCTCGTCCCCGCGGGTAAGGCTGGAGGTTACCTCGGGAATGACGTCCCCGGCCCTTCTGACCGACACCAGGTCGCCCACCCTCACGTCCTTGCGGTGCACCTCGTCCAGGTTGTGGAGGGTGGCGCTGGTCACGGTGACACCCCCAACCTGCACCGGGGAGAGTTCCGCCACCGGGGTGAGCTTGCCGGTTCTGCCCACCTGAACCCTGATGTTCAGAACCCTGGAGGCCACCTCCCGGGCGTGGAACTTCCAGGCCACCGCCCACCTTGGGCTTCTCGACAGTTCTCCCGCCAGGCGCCGGAGTTCCATGGAGAGGAGTTTGACCACCGCCCCGTCTATCTCCATGGGCAGCGTTTCCTTTCGCCGCTCCATGGACATGCAGGCCTCCTCGGTCTCCCGGGCCCCCCGGGTGAAGACGGTCTCCCTTCTGACCGGAAAACCCCAGTCCTCCAGAGCCGCCAGGAGTTCCCTCTGATCCCCTATCCCCGGAGGGGGGGCACCGGCTGCGTAGGCGCAGAAACTCAGGGGTCTTTCCGCCGTCACCCGGCTGTCGAGCTGCCGGAGGGAGCCGCTGGCGGCGTTCCTGGGGTTCTTGAAGACCTGTTCCCCCCGCTCGGCCCGGCACCGGTTCCACTCCCGGAAATCCTCCAGCATGAAGAAAACCTCGCCCCGGACCGTGAGCGGCGAGGGAGCGCTCCCCGAAAGCCTCAGGGGAACGCTCCGGATGGTGCGCACATTTTCGGTGACGTTCTCCCCCCGGACCCCGTCGCCCCGGGTGCCGGCCGCCTCCAGAACCCCGTTCCGGTACACCAGGCTCAGGGACACCCCGTCCAGCTTGGGCTCCACGGAGTACTCCGGCTCCTCCTCCAGGGACAGCAATCCGGCCAGCCGCTGGTGGAACGCAAGGAACCCCCCGGGGTCGAACACGTTGTCCAGGCTCAGCATGGGCGGTTCGTGAATCATGGGTGCAAAGGCCTGCTTCGGCCCGGCCCCCACCTGGAGGGTCGGTGAGTCGGGGGTCAGCAGCTCGGGATGGAGTTCTTCCAGTTGCCTGAGCCTCTCCATCAGCGAGTCGTACTGTGTGTCGGTGATCTCGGAGCGGTTCTCCGAGTAGTACAGCAGGTTGTGGCGGTTCAGGAGCGCCCTGATGCGGGCCGCTTCGCGGGCCGGATCACCGGCTTCCAAGCGGCCGCCTTCTGTAAACGATGTCCGCGGGGATGCTCTCATCCGGATTCAGGTCCACAGCGACGACCCGTCCGGCGGCCTCCGGCGGGAGGAAGCCGTTCAGGATTCCCTCTCTGCCCTCGTTCAGAAGCACCGTCCGGCTGGTTCCGTCGTCGAGGAAAACCTTGCAGGACCCGAAGAGAATCCCGAAGTCGCCCGAGGACTGCATCTGTCTCGGAGAAAGGGTTACCTGCCCGCCTTCCTCCCACCACTCGGTTTCAACCTGGGGAATTCCGGGCTGATAGAGGAACTGGCGGAGTATCCGGGAGCGCCTCTCCCCCTCCTGGAGCCCAAGGTTGGCCCTGATCTTGCTCCAGTAGCTCCCGGAGTGCCGGAAGCTCTCGAGCACCAGGGAAAGCCTGCCCAGGCAGTTCTGGGTGTAGAGGTACTCCATCACCAGGGGCCCCTTGCCGCAGATGACCGGGTCGCTCAGGGGGCTGTCCCCCAGGGCCGGGTCCGCCAGGGCCCGTTCCTCTCCGCCGATGACGGCGGTCTGGTGGAGGTAGTAGTTGCGGTAGGCCCTTCGCATCCTGAAAAGACTCTCGTCGTCGCTCATGTAGTCCAAGAACCGGCAGGGCATCCACGCCTTTATGACATCCTCCAGGACCGGGTCCAGGAATATGGACTGGGCAGTGAAGCACTCGGCCCCGGCGACCGCAACCCGGACCCCCGCCGCAGGGGAGCCGGCGGCCAGACTGTCGCCCCAGACGAAGACCCCCGCAAGCTCGGAGAGAACGCCGGGAGATACCACCAGGCAGCCGTGGTAGGGCGCCATACAGTCGTCTCCGCCGCCGTCCACCACAAGAATCGAGAAAACGGCGCCCGGAAAACCAAGGTGAGACCACAGCACGCTGGACATGTGGTCGGCCCACATGGAGTCGGCGGCGACACCGGCGGTGTCCAGGCCGGCCTGTACCGCGAGGCCGGTTCTGCCGTCGGATAGAAGGGCGGTACCGAAGTCGCCGATGAACACCGGCACCACCCCCCTGTGCAGCCCGGCTCCGGTGGAGAACTCCGCAGGGGCGCCCCCGTCTTCGGAGAAAACCGTGGGAAGGGGGCAGAAGACCTCCATCCCGTGCGGGGCGTCCACCCGGATGCGGAATCTGTTCATGCCTCCCCCCACCGGCAAGTATCCGCCCCCCAGCAGAAGCGAGTTCATCCTGCACCTTCCCAGAAGGCCCCCTCCGGAGGAATCGTATATGTGCCAGTTCCTGGGAAGCACTGCGGAGAAGACCCCCAGGAAGCCGCCGGAAGACGAATCTTCCGGTGCTTTGCAGAACCACGCCCCCGCAGCGGAGGTGGACCGCCCGACGGTTCCCGAGAGCGCCGCGAAGTCCCCGGGTACGCCGGGGTGAGCCGACAGCAGTACGGTATCGCCCCCGGAGAACGAGATGGTGTCCGTCAGCACCAGCGACGAATCAGGGTCGGCCGGGGTGAAGGCTATCTCCAGACTGTGGTTTATCACCAGGGTAGGCATCTTTTGGGGAGCTTCCCTGATGGAGTCAATGGAGTCGCCCCACACATCCGAAAGCCTCACGGACCTCAGACCGTGCCACCTCACGAGGACGCTCTGCTCCAGAAGGGAATCCGCCAAGGACATGCGGCCCGGATCCGCGGGAGACGCGGTGAGGGCCAGCACCGCTCCGCCCCCAAGGGGAAACATTCTGACGAGGGAAAGGGAATCGGAACTCCGGGTCACCCGGTCGGAGACCGGCAGGGGAACGTCCCGCCGAAGCTCCAGCCTGAAATCGAAGGCCGCCGGGTCCATTCCCGGGACAATAGGCACCCTGACGGTGTTTCCCCCTTCCTCCAGGGAGACGAAGTTCCATACCTGCGTAACCGCGGGTTCCCGGGCCTGTTCACCGGCGCACCCGGACACCAGCAGAACGGCAAGGGCGATTCCGAACGGCATCGGGTTTTTCATGCCTGTAGTGTACCATCAAAAGCACGGTTCTGCAAGCCTGGACACCGGTACCGCCGTTTGTTTAGGATTCTGTTTTCCCGGAAATTCGGAGGTTTCAATGATTCAGCTCCTCTTCCAGGCGATAACACGCCCCGCCCGGGGTTCCGGCGCCCTGACGGCCCTTTTCTGGTCCGGCGCCGCCGCAGCCAGCTTTCTGATAATCCAGTTCGCCGGAGCACGTTACTACAGTTTCAGCCAGTCCCGCAACCCCCACACCCCCATAACGTTCCTTCTGATACTGGGCGTCCTGGGGGCGGCGGGAACCGTGGTCTTCAGCTTCATCAACGACACCGACCTTCAGCTCTTCCTGGGAATGACCTGCGGAGCGCTTCTCTGGACGGCCCTGGGGGAAATCCCCGAGCAGAGCGGGTGGTACTCGCCCTCCAGCCGAAGAGCCCTTGTGTTCTTCCTCTGCTTATTCCTTGTGTGGCTTCTGGTAGCCTTCGTCTTCACCCAGGTGCCCATGGCTATAACCGGCTGTCTGGCGTACATCGCCTGGGTGTGGGGGCTTCACCAGGGACGGACCAGGGTATTGAGCCGATGGGGGGCCCTATCCCTCGCCTCCACGCTGCTCCTGATCTTTCTGGGCATGCTGGCCGGGGGAGCGGTGGTTCTGGGGGCCTTCGTCGGCACCCCCTTCAGCGGCACCAGCGCCGGCCTGGCCTTCGCGGTGACGGCATGGAACGCCATGGAGGTGATCTGGGAGCAGGAGATGGCCCAGGGCCCCTGGAGGAAGAATCAGAAGACCATGTAGAAAAGCCCGATCCGCCCGCTGAAAACCCCCGGCTTCACCTCGGCGTAGTGGAGTTTGCCGGGCAGGGCTTTACGGTTGTAGCCCCTCCAGTCCTGAACAGTCCACCGGTCGGTGCCGGAGGATACGGCCGCCGACAGGGTTCCCTGCACCCCCAGGTGCCGGCTGAAGAGCCATTCGATTCCGGCGTCCGCCGAAGCCGTGAAAGCCGCCGCGTTGGCGGAGGCGGAAACCGAATCGGCCCTGGTGTCCTGGATGAGGAAGCCCGCCTCGGCCCCGGCCTCCAGCCTGAGGGCCAGGGAAGGCGAGGAAACGGGGATTCTGACGCCCACGCTCCCCCTGACTCCCAGGGTGCTCATCCTGGGCAGGGCGCCGCTTGTCAGGGCTCCACCGAAGGAGAGCCCCCAGCGGGAGGTCCGCCCCCCCAGCTCCACCTGGTTCATCACCCGTCTTTCCAGGGCGTCGTCTCCGGAGAGCCCGTCTCCGGAAACGATTTTCACCGGAACCATGGAATACTGAAGGAAGATGTTCGCCGGAGAGGACGTTTCCACGGCGGTCACAGTGGAGCCCTCCACCAGCCTGCCGGTGATGAGTCTTCCCCGGCTCAGCCCGGGGCCGACGCCGGTTATCTGGACTATTCCCCGGCTACGGAGATACTCGTACTCGCTCCGGGACCGGGGGACCCCGTCGGATCTGGCCACCAGCGAGAAGACCATTCCCCGGACGGCGCCGTCGTCGGAGCCGACCGGCAGTTCATAGACCGGGCCGTCGGAAACGGTGAAGGTGAGTTCCATTGGGAATATTTCCAGCAGGCTCCTGGCGACCAGCGACTCCACACCCCTGAGGGCCGTTGACTGAAGCGACGCCGGGAAGCCCTCCGCCCAGAGGGTCTCCCGCAGGGTCCCGATCAGAGCGGCGTCGGAGGTGTAGAACCTGGCCGACAAGTCCACCATCGTCCGGAAGGCCGGCGGGAGGGAATCCGTCGGAAGGGAGGGTGCAACGCCTCCGTCCGAGGAGGTGACATCGAGAACCATGAAGAAGTCCACCCCCCGGGCGGCCGCCATCTCTCTGAGACGGTAGGCAAGGGTCCCGGCCTCCCCCGAGAATCCGGGTTCACCGGACAGGTCAACGACTTCGAAGCGTCCGGAGGACCGGAATGCCTCGCCGGCCCCGGCGGTTAGGGCCGGGACATCGTATTCCCCGGCAGGGAA
The DNA here is from genome assembly GCA_029571005.1 of Candidatus Fermentibacterota bacterium. Taxonomy (GTDB): domain Bacteria; phylum Fermentibacterota; class Fermentibacteria; order Fermentibacterales; family JCC-6; genus UBA6080. Next base: position 7,989 of record JAKPTG010000071.1, on the reverse strand, counting down.
CAGGGGCACCACCCCAAGGAGGGGCCGGCTTCCCGTGGTCAGCATCGCGATGACAGCCGTCAGAATGAGCATGAGCACCTTCCTTCTCCCTTTTATGCGGGGAATGTAACAGCGGAGAGGGCTATTGGAAAGTGGCTCAGAAGGCGGTGACCCGAACCGTCATGGGCACCATGGCGGGATCGTCCACCCCAAGGTAGGTTCTGGGAACCCCATCCTGCTCGACGGTGTATCCGAGGGAATCGAGACGGAACTCGGACGGCGTCCGGCCCAGGGAGTCCAGCAGACCTTGCACGAAGGATGTCAGCCCTTCCCACGGCCGCACCTCCGCTCCACCGGGACCGGTGCAGGACAGGGTGAAGGAGGGGGCGGCCCGTACCGGCTCCCGGTTCTCCCTGGAGAGGGTTCCCGTCACGGCGACCGCTTCGCACAACGCCCCGGAGGGCTCGGCATCCTGAACCGCCATCACGGCCCGGGGCGCCGGGCTTACGCCCATTTCCCCGTCGGCCGCCTGCCCCAGGAGCAGGGTTTCCTCCGCCTCCTCCGGTTCCAGGGCCGGTGCATGGGAGGGGCGGTGATACAGGAGACCGGGGGACGAGCCGTCCGGAGAATCCGGGCCGCTCACTATTTTCGCCCCTTCAGCCTCCGAGGCCCCGGCGCCGTCCGTAACCGGGCTCGAAGGGCCGAGGCCGGCGCTCACCCCGGCCTCCTCCGGTTCCGCCGTCCCCATGGCCGCCGATGAGGGCTCCGCATAGGGACCGTCCGCCGGAGCCCCCCCGAAGAACGCCTCCTCCGGCCTTTCCCCGGCAACGGCCGGAACCGGGGGTTCGGCATGAATCCGATCCTCCAGGCGCCCTCGGCCGGGGCCAAGGAACACCCTTACCCCCAGGAAGACCGCACCGGCCCCGGCGGCGGCCCCGATGAGCCAGCCGGGAATGCCCCGGGGCTTCCGGAGGCGGCGGTCCACGGACTCCCGCATTGCCTTGAACCTCGAATCCGGCGGGTCCCGCCAGGAATCCCGCCAGGCGGCTTCCAGCCGGCGCTGACTCTCCATCAGCCGGGAACAGCCCGGGCACTCCAGAAGGTGCAGTCTCAGCGACTCCCGTTCGGAGACCTCGAGTTCGCCGTCGAGGTAGGCCATGAGTTTCATTCCGTCGGGACAGGCCACGACCCCTCCCTTCCCAGCTCCCGGGCGACCAGGATTCTGACCCGGTTCCGGGCCCTGTTCAGCCGGGACATCACGGTGCCCACGGCTATGCCCAGGGTCTCGGCGATCTCGCCGTAGCTGAGTTCCTGGTCCACCCGCAGTACGAAAACCGATTTCAGCGGGTCTGAAAGGGATTCCACCGCCCTGCCCACCGCCCTGGCAAGCTCTCCGGCCTCGGCGTTCACCGCCGCCAGATCCGGGGTTACGGTCAGCCCCTGGTAACCGTAGTCGTCCCGGTACTCCACCTCGGCCCTGCGACTGTTTCTGCGGTAAAAATTGATAGCGGTGTTGGTGACTATCCTGTAAATCCAGGTGAAGAACCTGAACCCTGGATCGAAGTTTTCCATGGCGTTCATGGCCCGGATGAAGGACTCCTGTGTGATATCCCAGGCGTCGTCGTCGGAACCGCAAAGTCTTCTCGCCACCCTGAACACCCTTTTCTGGTACTTCTCCACCAGCCTCCCGTAGGCTTCCCGGTCTCCCCCGGAGGCGAGCCTGACCAGTCGTGTCTCCTCGTCATCCGGGACCGCAGGTGGTACAAGGAAAAGGATCATTTCATTCCCTCAGAGCCCGATCCCCACCATCAGCCCGAGACCCGCGTTCCTGTCGAAGTTCTCGTTCTCCTGCTCGAACCCGAAGAGCCAGGCGTCAACGTAGGCGTCGAGCATGCTGAGGACCCACGCCCCCGCGGTGTACCAGATCAGGCTGCGAAAGGTGTTCCGGTGATCTTCGGCGTCCCGGTCCCAGGAGGGATCGCCGGTGGCCAGGAACATGTCCCGGGCGTGGTCAGCCGCATGGTTCTCGTAGAGGGTCCAGCCAAGGAGCCCCGCCTGAAGCGAGCCGTAGGCCAGCCCCTTCAAGGGTTCCCGGTTGTAGAACTGCCCCCATCCGGGTATCACTGCACTTCTCACCAGCGCTCCGGTGGGGTTTCTGCGGGGGATTTGCGCCACCCCGGTGCTGTCCGCCGGCAACAACGCCGCGACGAGCACCGTGAGGATGACCCACCTCAGACGATTACCCCCCGCTGTGATTCGGCCATGAACCTGGCCATCCTGTGGAACGGGGACCCGGGAGGGGTGTCCGCCATGAGCCTTTCGATCTTCCGGTCCACCGCGCCGGGGGTCCGGAACAGGATGCGGAAGGCTTCCTTGGCCTCCTCCACCTGTTCCGTGGTCCAGCCGTGCCTCCGGAGGCCCAGCACATTGATTCCCACCGCCCGCAGGGGCTCACCCCCGGCAAGTACGAAGGGCGGAACATCCTTGGGAACCCTGTAGCCGCCGCCTACCATGGCCAGTTCCCCGATCCTGGAGAACTGGTGCACCGGCACCAATCCGCCGAGCACCGCATCGTTCCCTACGATGACGTGGCCCGCCAGGTTCACCGAGTTGGCCAGAATGACCCCGTCGCCCACCCGGCAGTCGTGGGCCACATGGGCGTAGGCCATGATGAAGCACCGGGCCCCCACCACCGTACTGCCGGAAGCCTTGGTCCCAAGGTTGATGTTGGCCATCTCCCGGATAACGGTTCCGGGGCCGATGAAGAGGGAGGTTTTCTCCCCCTCGAACTTGAGGTCCTGGGGGATGGTTCCCAGAACCGCCCCGGGGCCGACCTTCACCCCGTCGGAAAGGGTGGTGGCGCCGTCTATCACGGCGTTGGCGCCCACCGTCACGTTTTCCCCCAGCACGACTTCCGGGCCGAGCACCGCTCCGGGGCCTATCTCCGACGATTCGGGCACCGGGCAGGATACCACCGCGGCAGGGTGTATCACGATCTTTCCACCAGCATCGCCGTGAGTTCCGCCTCCGCCGCCACCCGGTCCTCCACGAAGGCCAGCCCCCGCATCCGGCAGAGACGTCCCCTGATGCCCTGCATTTCCAGTTCGAACCTGACCTGGTCACCGGGCATGATGGGTTTGCGGAACCTCACCTTGTCTATGCCGCCGAAGTAAACCAACCAGTTGGAAGGATCGTCAACGCTGTCGAAGAGCATCAGCCCCCCCACCTGAGCCATGGCCTCAACCACCAGCACTCCGGGCATGATGGGGCTTCCCGGGAAGTGCCCCTGGAAGAAGGGTTCGTTTATCGTGACGTTCTTCAGCCCCACGATCCTCTTCCCGGGCTCTATCTCCAGCACCTTGTCCACCAGCAGGAAGGGGTACCGGTGGGGCAGAAGCTTCATCACGTCCTGTATGTCCCACTTCCTGTCCTTCAGATGCTTCTGCGCCTTGGCGACGCTGCCCTGGTAAACGCTCTTGATCTTCTTCACGAACTGCACGTTGGACGCATGGCCGCTCTTGGCGCTTATCACATGGCCCTCGAGCCTGAACCCCAGCAGGGAGAGGTCTCCTATCAGGTCCAGTATCTTGTGCCTCACGAACTCGTCAGGGAACCTGAGGGGATCCTCGTTCATGATGCCGTCGTCCCCGATCACCACCGCGTTGTCCAGGGAACCCCCCTTGATGAGCCCCTTCTCCTGGAGGGCCTTCACGTCCCGGTACAGGCAGAAGGTTCTGGCCGGGGCTATCTCGGTGGTGAAAGAGTCAGGGGTGATGTCAAGGCTCAGATACTGGGTGCCGATGGCGGGGATGTCGTAGTCTATGGTGAAACTCACCTTGAGACCGCTGTAGGGAACCACCGTCAGGGTGGCCCCGTAGTACTCGAGGCTCACCGGTTCGGTTATGGTGAAGACCTTCCTGGGGTGGTGGTTCAGGGTGGCAACCCCGGCCTCCCGGAGTACCTTCACGAAGGAACTCACCGACCCGCCCGCCGGCTCCGGCGGCTCGTCCGAATCTATCTCGATGATGGCGTTGTCTATCTCCAGGCCGTAAAGGGCGCTGAGGACATGCTCCACCGTATGCACCTCGAAATAGTTCTCCCCCAAGGTGGTACGGCGAGCCTGCTCCTCTATCATCCTGACGTTTTCCACGCACACCTTGATCATCGGCCTGCTCTCCACGTCGGTTCTCACGAAGACGTAGCCGGTGTCGGGCGGAGCCGGTTTGAAGGTGATGGTGGTTTCCTTGCCCAGATGAAGGCCCACGCCGGTGACGGACACAGCCCTGTCGAGAGTGGTCTGAAAACGGTTCATCAAAAACCCCGTTCCTCATGCTTGCAGGCGAGCCTTTCGAGAAGCCCGGGAAGCCTCGCCGCGGCGGCCATGACCCGCATGTTTTCCCTGTGTTCCCGGGCGGGAATGCCGCTCACCGTCTCACCGGGTTTCACGTCCTTGGTAACCCCGCACTTGCCGGTGATGACCGCTCCCCTGCCGATCCTCAGGTGCCCGCCTATACCCACCTGCCCGGCGCAGGTGACCATATCCTCGAGTACGGTGCTGCCCGCGATGCCGGTATGGGCCGCCAGGAAGCACCCCTTTCCAATCCGGACATTATGTGCCACCTGCACCAGGTTGTCGAGTTTGGAACCGGCTCCCACCACCGTGCTTCCAATGACCGCCCGGTCTATCGTGGTCCCGGCCCCTATCTCCACATCGTCGCCGACGACCACGTTTCCGTTCTGGGGTATCTTGGCGTGCCTGCCCCCCGCCGGGTCGGGCACGAAACCGAACCCGTCGGACCCTATCACCGCTCCGGAATGAACTATGACCCGGTCCCCCAGGACGCACTGCGCCAGAACGGAAACCAGTGGATGGAGCAGGCAGTCGTCGCCGATCTCCGCCTCCGGACCTATCACACAGGATGCTCCAATCCGGGAACCGCCGCCTATCCGGGCGTCCCTGTCCACCACCGCCAGGGGGCCGATTTCCACCCCGGGGCCAAGGATCGCCGAAGGGTGGATGATTGAGGACGGATGCACCCCCGGGAACCCGGTCCCCCGATCCGGCTGAAACAGGGTCAGGGCGTTCCGAAAAGCCAGGTAGGGGTTCTTCACCACAAGAACGTTCGGGGCCGAGGTTTCGATCTCGCCGGCCGCTATCACCGCCAGGGCCCCGGTTGTTCCCAGTTGCCGGGCGTACCGGGGGTTGCCGTAGTAGCAGACCTGATCGGGGCCGGCGCTCTCCAGGGTCCCGACCCCCTTTACGGGCCTGTCGCCGCCTTCCCCCACCAGCCTGGCCTCCAGCCGGTGCGCCAGCTCACCAAGGCTTATCTCACCTTCTGCCACCGGAGACCACCCTGTCCATCACCAGGTCGGTTATATCCAGGGTCGGGTCGGCGAAGACCACCTGACCCGCGGCGGTATCGAAGACAACGGCCAAGCCCTCCTCCACGGCCACCTCTCTGACCGCCTCGTTGATGGCGGCCACAATCGGCGCCACCAGCTCCTCGTTGCGGCGTTCGAGAAGACCGCCGGGGCCGAACACCCCGGTGAGATACTCCTCCAGACCCAGCTCCTTCTCCTCCAGGAGAGCCTCCCTCTCCATCCTCCGTTCGGGGCTCATCACCAGGGTGCGCTCCAGGTCGGACCTTATCCGGTCAACCTCCTCCTGAAGCGAGTCGGCGTGGGCCTGCCATTTCTCCAGTTCCTCCTCCAGCAGCTCCCTGGCGTCGGTCACCGAGCCAAGGGTCGAGAATATTTTCTCCGAATCCACCACGGCTATCTCCCGGGCGAAGACCGCAGTGCAGAGGAAGACGGCGCAGAAAGCAACGATCCTCAAGAAAGACCTCCTGATCAGAAACTGGTGCCGATCTGGAAATGGGGCTCCCATCCCCTGTCGGGCCCGTCGAAACCGTAGGCGTAATCCAACCCCAGGATGCCCAGCATGGGAACCTCCACCCTGACCCCCATACCGGCGCCCCGGTTCATGTCCGTGAGGTCCATCGTCGCCCACCGGCTCCAGGCGTTCCCGGCGTCGGCGAAAAGCGAGAGCTGAAGCTGGTCTATTATCCTCAGCCTGTACTCCGCCGTGAATATGAGCATACTCCTGCCGCCTATGGTCTCGTAGCCCTCCGAGGCGGCGATGGTGCGCTCACCGTAGCCCCTCAGACCATAAAAGCCCGTCCCCCCCAGCTCGAAGTATTCCCAGGAGGGGGGTGTCTCGCCGCCAAAGCCGGTCACGTAGCCGGCCCTGGCCCGGAGAGTGAGGAAGAACTTCCACCAGAGGGGAATAAACCACTGGGAGTCAAGGAGGTACTTCTGGTAGCCCAGGTCTCCCCCCAGGGGGCCGCCGGCGTACTGCATGGTGATGCTGTTGAGGGAGCCCTCCCCGGGGAAGTTCTGCCGGTCCCGGCTGTCCCGGGAGAAGGAGAAGCGGACCTGGCTCTCCCACCTGGGCCAGTCCGTCCGTCTGAGGTCGTAGTAAAAGCTGGTGGAGTCGCTTGTGATATTGAAAACATCCACCCTCTCGAGGGTGTACCTCACCGAGGCCCGGACGTAATCCAGGCCCGGTATCGGCCTTCCCGCCATCACCGAACCGCCGGTCTTGAGCCGGTTGTACTCCTCATAGTTGCTGGAGGTACGGTAAAGCTGGGCTCCCAGGGTCAGCGGGGTGTCCATGAACCACGGCTCGGTGAAGCTGAGCTGCACATTCTGGGTTTTCTTCGAGAACTGGTAGGCGGCGCCGATGTGCTGCCCCCTTCCCCGAAAGTTCACCTCATCGTACTCCAGGTAGCCGCTCATACCCTCGGAGCCGCTGTACCCCGCCCCGAGCCCGGCGCGACCGGTGGTCTTTTCCTCCACCTGCATTATCAGGTCAACGTCCTGGGATTCGGGAACGGGCCTGAAATCAGGCATTACATTATCGAAATAATTTAGATAGTAAACATTCCTCATGCTCCGTAGAAGGGCGGTTCTCTGGAACAGGTCCCCGGGGTACACCGTGAGTTCCCGCCGTATGACGTTGTCGCAGGTACGGGTGTTTCCCGTTATGTCTATGCGCCGGATATGGGCCCTCTCACCCTCGGTGATGCGGAACGACACGTCCATGGTTTCTCCGGGACCCAACGCGGTCTCCGGCTGCACCACGGCGTAGAAGTAGCCCTTGTCCTGGTACAGGGTGTAGAGATTCTCGATGGCCCCGTCCATCTTCCTCACATCGTAGGGGGCCCCGGGCTTGATTCCCGAGACGGCGCGGACAAGGATGGAGTCGGGGATGGAGGCGCCCCCGGAGCAGCTCACTTCCCCGAAGGTCCTGAAGGGGCCTTCGGAGACCGTGATAGTTATCCTGAGGTGTCTGCCGTCATCCATCAGCTCCCTGGTGCTTCCCAGAACCCTGGCATCGGGATAGCCGTTTCTGTGGTAGTGTTCCTCGATGCGCCCGGGGTCCTGGGCGAACACATCCTCCTTCAGCTTTCCGCTCCTCCAGAAACTGTCCTGCCGGGTGTTCATCTTTCCCCGGAGTTCCCTGTCGCTGAAGGCTTCGTTGCCCTCGAAGACTATTTCCCCCACCCGGACGTCCGGACCCTGGTCGCAGATGAAGATCAGGTCCCGCCGGCCCTGGAGGTCCGGCTCACCCCAAGCCGTCTCCACGGCGGCCAGATGGCGGTTCTTCAGGGCGTACATCCTCTCGATCACGGCCACCGCCTCCGCCACCCTGCCCATGGAAACGGTCTGCCCCGGGAAGATCATCAGACTGTCACGGGCCTTGGACACGTCCAGGTTGCCCGGGTTCTCGAAACGGACCTGCCCCACGATGGGGTTTTCCGCCACCAACACCGTGACAACCGACGCCTCCGGAGAGAGGGAGTCGGACAGGACCTCCACGTCCCGGAAGTAACCGAGTTCGAACAGGGTTCTGATGCCGGCGCTGAGGGCCGCTCGGTTCACCTCTTCCCCGATTCTGAGCCCCAGGCTCCTCACGATCAGGGAGTCGCTGACGTAGTTGTTGCCCTG
>JAKPTG010000053.1 GCA_029571005.1 Candidatus Fermentibacterota bacterium | reverse complement strand
GCGAGTATCTGTTGACGGAGTTCTGCAATTGGCTCGGCTCGCTTGTGCCCCCGGAAGGCTTCGAGATGGCTTTCTCCATCCTCATCGCCATCATCGCCCACCTCTACTTCGTCTGGATCCATCCATTCGGTGACGGGAACGGCAGGACGGCAAGGCTGCTTGAGTTCAGATATCTTCTTCAGGCTGGTTTCCCGACCCCGACCGCCCACCTGCTCAGCAATCACTACAACAGGACGAGGACCGAATACTACAGGATGCTCGACAAGGCAGGCAGCAACGGCGGCAAGACGGAGGAGTTCGTTGCCTATGCAGTGAAAGGTCTGGTCGATCAGCTCAGCGAGCAGTTGGATCAGATCAGGGCGCTTCAGATGGAGATCACCTGGCGGGACTATGTGCATGAACAGTTCCGAAAGGGTTCTCAATCGAGGGATCGGCAGAAAATGCTCGTTCTGGCTCTTTCCGGGCGAACCGAGGATGACGGCTGGGTTGACGCAGCTTCTATAACCGACCTGTCCGCGGAAACGGCAAGGGCGTATTCAGTCAGGACTGACAAGACCCTTGCGCGTGACCTGAACTCCCTGCAGGCGATGCATCTCATTGAGCGCGAAAATGGAAGGATTCGTGCGAACAGGCGCCTGATCCTGGCCTTCCTGCCGGATAGAAGAGTGTAGAGCCACGCGCCCGGAGACGCCTCCAAGGACGCTGCGCCGGAGGCGTATTCCGCAACTGGTTTCAATCCATGCGCCCACGCGGGGCGCGACCCTCCGCCGGCTGGGGCTCCGGCGAAGGGGCGACGGGAATGAACTGCCGGCAGGAGCATATGTGATTAGAGCAGAATCCGGAGGCGAAAGTTCTTCTCTCCAGATTATTAAATTGTAGATGTATCAAGACCGTATAGTGATTAACAATTCCCTGATAGAAAGAATATTTAACCGCAAAATGGTAAATATATCTTAGTAATATAACAATGAGATGAGTATAGATAAGAAGAGGCCCCATACATGAAACATGGGGCCTTTAATCTGGCGCCTCGTGAAGGGCTCGAACCTCCGACCTAGTGGTTAACAGCCACCCGCTCTACCAGCTGAGCTAACGAGGCGCCGAAGCACTGCTAATATGGCCTTTGGTGCCGTTGTGTCAAGGAAAAGGGCCCCCGGTGTTCCGGGGGCCCTTGATTCGGGGCGTCAGAGTTTTATCAGGCTGAGGGTTCTGACGTTCCCCGATTCACCTCTGACCAGGGCGATGTAGCCGCCGGAGGGGGCGGGGACGCCCTGGCAGGTGCCGTCCCAGATGAAGGCGCCCCGGGCGGTTCCGGATGCCACGGTTCTGCCGCTGATGTCAAGGATTTCCACCTCTGCGGTGGACATGCCTTCGATGAAGAGAGTCACGGCTCCGACGAAGGGGTTGGCTCCGGCCCGGATCGAGAAACCGGGAATGCCCGCGGTCTCTTCGCCCTCGATGGAGGTCAAGAGTTCTATCTTGTAGATCTTGTCGTTCACCGGGTCGGCCACCCAGAGGTAGCCCTCCGGATCCATGGTCACGCCGGTGGCGTAGGGAACCAGGGATGGTTCGATGAAGTCGATCATCTGGTTGGAGGCGTTGTACAGCCTCAGGGTGTGGGTGGCGTGGTTGGCGGCTACCCAGATGTGGTTTTCGGAGTTGATGGCGATATCCTTGGTCTGGGAATAGCCGACGTAGGTTCTGTAGATGGTTCTACCGCTGACGCCCGGCATGGAGTAACGGTAGCAGGCGTTCTGGTTTACGGAGGAGAGGTAGAGGTATGAGCCGCTGATTTCCAGTCCCGTCACCGACGAGACAGGGTTGCCTCAACCACCGCACATGGATGTTTTTGTTATGAAGGTTCCATCGGGGGTGTACTGATAGACGTAACCGTTGGTGCCCAGCCAGCCTCCGGCGACGACCCTGTCGAGGGTGGTGCTGTAGGCGAGGCCGGTCGGGTTCATGGATTCGACGTAGTCGAAATAGAAGGTGCTGACGATGTCGCCGGTGGTGGGGCTGAACTGATGTATGAACCGGGTGGTCGCGTCCAGCGCCCAGAGGTTGTCGTTGCCCCATGCGAGACCGCTGATGTTGGTGTCCGGGGCGTCCAGGGTCAGAACCACGGAATGGGCGTAAAGCAGCCCCGCCGGGATCATCAGAAGCAGGAGAACACGTTTCATGGTACCTCCACCGTCAATGCCGTTGCCTGCCCGAAAAAACACAGATAATTGCTACACTCTTCACAGCTTGATGTCAATGCTGTAGGTCAGGGGCCAGTTCTTTCCCGTGACGAGGAAAAGGTCCCGGTCGCTGTCGTAGGCGATGCCGTTGAGTTCGGAACCGCGTCCTGGATTTAGGGCGCTCATGTCATACACCCTCAGCACGGCGCCGGAGGCCGGGTCTATCGCCAGTATCCTGTTCGACTGCCACTGGTTGGCCCAGATCACTCCTCTGGCGAACTCCAGCTCGTTGAGATTCCGCTGGGGAACGCCCGCCAGGGTGACCATGAGACTGTCGGTCACCCGCATGTTCCGCGGATCGTGGAAGCGCAGCATCTCGGTGCCGTCGCTTCGGATAACCCTCTCCCCGTCGAAGCAGAGCCCCCAGCCCTCCCCCCGGATGGTGAAGGTGTCCACGGTTTCCAGTGTCGCGGGGTCAACCGCAAGAACCAGCCCTTCCCTCCAGGTGAGCACCAGCATCCTGTCCGGCGATACGAAGGTTATCCCCTCCGCGAAGAGGCTGTCCGGCAGCCTCCTGAGCTGAAGGACCTCGCCGGTGGAGGGGTCGGTCCTCCGGAGGGAGGACCGACCGTAGATCCCGGTGCTTTCGTAGAGTACGCCGTCGTGAAGCTCGAACCCCTGGGTGTATGCACCCGGATCGTGCCCGATGATTCCGATCAGGCTCCAGGCTCCCGCTATGGTCGCCAGGATATGGGGTATCACTACCTACCTGCGGCCGGAGGCACCGCCCCCGGAGGCGCTCCCCCTGTCGCCCCGCGGCCGTTGTTCGGCGGGCTGCCGCCCGGCCTCCGGTGAGCCGGATGCGTTGGTGTATTCCGCGGTGAACCGCTGGGTTCTGCGGGCCAGGGCGGCGGCGTCGGGTTCAGGGTAACCGCAGGCCTGTACGATGCTCCTGACCCACGCGGCCCGGTCGGACGGGGCGGGGTGGGTCTTCCAGAAGCCCTGGGTTCCTCCCTGCCGGGCCATCCTGTCGAGCACCTGCGCCAGCGCCCCGGGGCTGTAGCCCGCCTCCGCCAGTATGCGGACCGCCAGACTGTCGGCGCTCCGTTCCGCATTCCGGCCGTATCCGGTGGTTACGATTGTCTCGGTGATCTCCGAGACGATGTCTCCGTAATTCCTCGCCAGCTCCCTGACCTCGCTCCCTCCAAGGTGCCTGGCGCCCTCGGTTCCAAGGGTGGTCCAGGCGGCGGTCATCTTGGCCCGGCTCACGGCGCCCGTCCCGTGGGACAGCGCCACATGGGCTATCTCGTGGGCCAGAATCGCGGCCATCTCGTCCTCGTTCAGGGCCAGGTCGGAGAGCCCGCGGGTGATGAAGATCAGCCCGCCGGGGCAGGCCATGGCGTTGACCTCCGGGGAGTCCAGCAGAAGAAAACGGTATCCGCCGTAGGTGAAGGGCCTCGGGGAGTAGCCCGCCAGGGCCGTTCCCAGGAGGTTGAGGTAGAGGTTCCTGCCGGAGTGCCAGTCGGGGGTGTAGTTGGTAAGCACGTAGGCCGCCACGGAGCGTCCCAGGTAGTACTCGTCGGTCTCGGTTATCTCCCGGTCGGCATCCTGGAAGGCCTGGACCACGGTGACGGCGCTGGCGACCTCTTCACTCTCGATGATGTCCGTGATGGTGGGGATGATGTCCGGCCCGAAGGCCGTCAGTGCGCAGAGGAGGATGCTCATCGGGTTCTCCCTTCCGCCGGGGAGGAGGCGGGAGCCGCTTCCCCCTCGATGAGGCCCACGGCGGCCAGGAATGCGCCTACCGCCTCCGGGGAGGTCTTCAGTTGTTCCATCCTATCCACCAGGTCGAACCTGAGGTTCGCCTCCTGGGCGTAGGAGGCTTCCACATCGGCGTTGAACCCCCTGCCGGCCAGCATTATCATGTCCGGGTCCTGTTCGCCTCCGGAACTGCCGCGGCTCAGCACGGCACCGGTGAGGGAGGTGGAGTGGAGCCATCCCTGGGTTCCTCCGGGAAGCTGCACCTGGAACCAGGCGCCCTGCTCTCCGATGATGCTCACCTCCGTGCCGAAGTCCACCGTGGCGATGGGGCCGGCGTAGTGTACCGGTCTGGGGAACAGGCTCTGGTCGCGGGTTTTCACCGTGGCCGTGTCCCCTACACTTATGTCGGCGGCGGCAAGTGAAACGGCCGCCGTCAGCAGGATCAGAATCAGCTTCATCTTTCCTCCCGGTCTCATTTGGACGATAACCTCCATACGCCGTTCCAGTCCGTCGGCACGCCCTTCTCGATCATTTCCTCACAGCGGCTTCGCAGGGCCGCCGCGGCGGGATGGTCCAGGGCCCCGAACAGTTCCCGGGCTTCCGCCGGCCTTCCGCCCCTGTACAGTTCCAGGGCCTCCGCGAACCGGACGCTCCACTCCGGCAATCCCTCCTCGAAGGGGGTGTAAAGGTCCACCGGCCTCGACTGGCCCACCACCATTACGGTGTCCAGTTCCAGGAAAGGGATTCCGGAGGCCTGTTCCACTGTGCTTTTCGGTACGATGATGGGTGTGCCGTAAACCTTGTTCGTTCCCTCCAGCCTGCTGGCCAGGTTCACGGTATCGCCCATGACGGTGTAGTCGAAGCGTTTCTCGCTGCCCATGTTTCCCACCACCATGGGGCCCGTGGCCAGGCCGATCCTCGTTTTCAGGGGGGGGAATCCTTCGGTTTCCAGCCCCGCGTTCAGTTCGCCGTGGATCCGCTGGCACTCGATCGCCGCCCGGCACGCCCTGAGGGCATGGTCCTCCATGGGAAGGGGGGCTCCCCAGAACGCCACTATGGCGTCGCCCTGGAACTTGTCCACGGTGCCGCCCCACTTGAGGATGATGTCCGTCAGGGCGGTGAGGTAAATGTTGAGCAGTGCAACGAGCCTCTCCGGCTCCAGTTTCTCGCTGATGCCGGTGAACCCGCCCACGTCGCTGAAGAAGGCGGTCATCACCCGGCGCTCTCCGCCGAGGGTCAGGATGGAGGGTTTTTTCACCACCTGGGCCACCACCTCCGGCGAGAGGTACT
>JAKPTG010000046.1 GCA_029571005.1 Candidatus Fermentibacterota bacterium | reverse complement strand
TCCGGGGATAACAGGCTTATCGCCACCGAGAGTTCGTATCGACGTGGCGGGTTGGCACCTCGATGTCGGCTCAGCGCATCCTGGGGCTGGATAGGGTCCCAAGGGTTGGGCTGTTCGCCCATTAAAGCGCTACGCGAGCTGGGTTTAGAACGTCGCGAGACAGTTCGGTCTCTATCCTCCGCGGGCGTAGGAAGCTTGAGAGGCTCTGTCTTTAGTACGAGAGGACCGAGATGGACTAACCTCTAGTGTACCAGTTGTCCCGCCAGGGGCACCGCTGGGTAGCTATGTTGGGAACAGGATAAGCGCTGAAAGCATCTAAGTGCGAAACCTGCCTCGAGATTAGGCTTCCCGATCGTAAGATCCTCAAGGCCACTTGGAGACTACAAGTTTGATAGGCTGCAGGTGTAAGCATGGTAACATGTTCAGCCGAGCAGTACTAATCGGCCGTGAGGCTTCATCATCTCATCACATGCGTTACGAGTGCGGGTTTATCCTGACATGGATGTCAACTAAGCGCGATTGCCGCGCCCCCGGTTTTGCCTGGCGGCCATAGCGGAGGGGCCACACCCGTTCCCATTCCGAACACGGAAGTTAAGACCTCCTGCGCCGATGGTACTAGCAGGGAGACTTGCTGGGAGAGTAGGACGCCGCCGGGCAATATCCCTGGAAGCCCCCGAAGCGAAAACTTCGGGGGCTTTTTTTGTCCCCGGCGCGATACTCCGGACGCATACCTGTTCGAGGGCAGGATGGTGTTCGGGAGAGTGCGGAGGGGTGGACCGATGAGTACCACCGAGGGTTATTCCGTGATTCCTTAAGTGTCAACGCCGGTCACAGACGCGACAGATTCACCGGTTTGAGTGCGACACATCGAGCGCCGCTTTCCTCCATTCCTTTGCTGTTGCCTGGGAGGGTTCCGTGCCATGCGGGGAGTGCCGTCTCCGGGAAACCGAAGAAGGCGGTTCTGACATAGCGGGGGTGTACGGTTCCGGGTATGTTCCACAGATGATGTCACGTCGTTCGAGATGCCGACAGGCTCGGGAGGCAACCCATGGGTAAGGCTGATGTAAGGGCTTATCTCTTCGATTCGCCCTTTGAGGGCGGAGGGATGAGGGAGGCTTTCCATTGGCTCGGAAGCCTCAAAGGGCTTTCAATACTGGACGCCGGGTGCGGTCGCGGGGCTTTTTCCGTGTACGCGGCCGGCGAAGGAGGGTTCCCCGCAGCCCTGGACGTGCAGATGGACCGGCTGGTCTTCGCCCGGGACCAGAGCGTCGGAATGGGAGTCGCAGTGCAGTGCGTCCGGGGAATGTCCGAAGCTTTGCCCTTTCCCGACGGTATCTTTGACCTGGTGCTCTCCCGGAGCACCCTGCAGTACACCCGGATCCCTGATGCCCTGGCGGAGTTTCACCGGGTGCTGAAACCCGGCGGCGCGCTGATCCTTGTGGAAAACCTGGCCCACAATCCTTTCCTGCTGTTGTTCAGGGCATTTCGCGGCCTGACCGGCAACAGGCTGAGGCTCGGCCCATACGCCGGGAACAAGGCGGGCGTCATCAGGGGCTACATCTCCGCAAGGCTTCTGAGAAGGGTGCAGGCAGGGCTGTACGGGGGCGGGTGCTGTTTTCAGCACTTTCTCAGGCCGTTGAGCCTGGGGCTTCGATTCGCCGCCCCACGATCCTCCCCGGCGGAGAGATTCGATCGGGCCGTGGAGCGCCTGGACGCCTTTCTGATGACAAGGGTCCCCGTCCTACGGGGAATGGCCTGGGCCGGAACCGTCTGGGGCAGAAAACCCCGAATCTGATTCCTGAAGCCGGTTCACCCTGCGAAGCCCGGGGAACAACCCGCTCCAGACCGCCACCACCAGGAGGGTGCCGATCCCTCCGCTCACCACGGAGGTCACCGGGGAGGACAGGTGGGCCACAAGCCCCGACCTGAACCCTCCGAGTTCGTTGGAGGAGCCGATGAAGACGGAGTTCACCGCGGAAACCCTTCCCCGTATCTCGTCAGGGGTCCGCAACTGAACCAGGGTCTGTCTTATGACCACGCTGACGTTGTCGAAGAAGCCGGTCAGGAAGAGCATCGCCCAGGAGAGCCAGAAATTCCGTGACAACCCGAAGACAACGGTGGCCGCTCCGAAGGCGGACACGCAGAAGAAGAGGGTTCTTCCGGCCCGTTTCAGGGGCGGGGTGTGGGCCAGTATCAGGGCCATTACGATGGCGCCGACGGCGGGGGCGGCCCTGAGCCATCCAAGCACCTCTTCCGGGCTGGTGCCCAGGGGCGGATTGGAAATGATGTCCCGGGCGAACACCGGAAGCAGGTAAACCGCGCCGCCAAGGAGCACCGCGAACATGTCCAGGGATACGGCGCCAAGGATGGTCTTCCTTTGCCACACGAATTCGATTCCCTCGACTATCTGCCGGACGACTCTTCCCCTGGGTATTTTCCGGGTCACCGGGATCCTCATCCGCAGCAACAGCACCATGAACACGATTGTGGTGGAGGCGCTGAAGAGGTAGGCCGCCGGCACACTCCAGGTGATGATGATTCCCCCGACCGCCGGGCCCGCCACCGCCGCCAGCTGTAATGCGGTGGTTCTCCATTTCACGGCGTTTTCGAACATGTGTTCCGGGACGATCACCGGGAGTAGCGCCGACCACGCCGGGTTGGCCAGCCGGTGGAAGGCCGCATCGAAGAAGAGCAGCACCATCATCCAGCCGATGGATCCCTCGACGATGCTGAATACCGCCAGGGCCAGGGAGGTGAGGGTGGTGCCCAGTATGCCCACCATTATCACCTTGCGCCGGTCGTAGGCGTCCGCCAGGTACCCGGCGGGCAGGGTGAGAAGGAACATGGGAACGGCCTGGGTGAGTCCTATCAACCCAAGAAAAAGAGCCTGGTCCGTGCGCTGGTACATCTCCCAGCCGATGGCCAGACCCTGGGCGGCGGCCCCGATCTGGATCAGGGTGTTCCCCAGAAGAAGGCTTCTGAATGCGGCCACGCCGAAGACCGAGTAGGATGAAGCGTTTTTTTCCGTTGTCATCGCCGCCCGTTCAGCTCATGGCGCCCCGGGCGGGAGCGGGAAGTTCCCCTCGGTGCCAGCGGAGATCGGAGCCCCCACGACGGCCCCGTCCCGGGGCGGAACCGGGATGGTCATTCTCTTTAACGGAGTCCGGGATGACCGCCGCGGGAAATGGTCTCACGATGTCAATGAACCCGTACGGGGAAGATGAGCCCGTGGCGCCTCATACATCTTTCCCGTCAGACTCTGACGACGACTTCCAGGGCCGTCTTCCGGATTTCATCGGCCGCGTCCTCCAGGAGGATCGCGGGGTACGGCTTCAGGTCGGCCATGCTCCGGGACAGGGTTTTCCCGGGGCGGAACTGCTGAAGGACGAACCTTTTCACCGGGCCCAGAACCGCCGCTATTTCAAGAACATCCTCGGGGGTCACCAGCTCCGGAACCATGGTGGTTCTTATCTCGTAGTCGTCCATGGTCCTGATGATATCAAGGCTTTCCATGACGTCTTCAAAGACCGCTCCGCCTCCGGTGGCCGAGGGGTACTTGGCGGGAGACGTCTTGAAGTCCATGGCCACGTAGTCCACGTAGGGAAGGCACTCCCGGAGCCTGTCAGGGTAGGTGCCGTTGGTATCGAGCTTTACCATGAGGCCGGTTTCCGTCTTGATCCTGGCTATGAAATCAACGGTGTCCGGGTGGAGCAGGGGCTCGCCCCCGGTGACGGTTACCGCGTCTATGAATCCCTTGCGTTTTTGCAGAGACTCCAGGACTTCATCGTCGCTGATGGAAAACTGCCTGTCCAGCAGGTCGGGCAGCACCAGTTCCGGATTGTGGCAGAAGGGACAGGCCAGATTGCAACCCCCGGAAAAGAGAACCGCGCATATCCTTCCCGGGTACTCTATGAGGCTGGTTCCGAAGATGGAACGTATCAAGCCTTCTCTTCCTTCTCTTCCTCTTCCATCTGGACGTACTCCCGAAGGGAGAACTCCTCCTGCTTGCCGCGGTTCCAGTCCTGCACCGGTCTGTAGTAGCCTACGACCCTGGAGTAAACCTCTGTCTTTACGGCCTTGACCTTTTCCATCACAGATCCACCTTGTCCATGTTTAGAAACAGGCTCCCCTGTCTCGACGATTGTTCATCGGTGTCAACGAGTTGGTAGCTTCCTTCCGGGAGGGGCTCGGCCAGTTCCATCTCCTCGCCGAACAGTTCGATCTCCCGGCTGGTGTGCGGGTAAGGGCAGACATGGTGCTCGCCGGAGATGTATCCGTGCACCGGGCAGATGCTGAAGGTGGGGGTGAAGCTGAAGTAGGGGAGATGGAACCGTGTGACTATCCGCCGGGCGAGGGTTCTCACCATTCGCCAGTCCTTCACCGCCTCCCCCATGAAGATGTGCACCACCGTCCCCCCGGTGAATTTCGTCTGAAGGGGGTCCTGGTGTTCCAGAAGGCTGAACACGTCGGTGGGGGTGTTCACCGGCAGATGAACCGAGTTGGTGTAGAACGGACTTGAGCAACCCTGGGTGTATATGTCCGGGAACTCCTTCAGGTCCTTGCCGGCCAGGCTGTAGCTGGCCCCCTCCGCGGGCGAGGCTTCCAGGTTGTAGAAGTGCCCTGTGTTTTCCTGGAATTCCTCCAGCCGGTTCCTCATGAAGTCGAGCACCCCCAGGGCCCATTGCCTCGACTCCTCCACGGAGATGCCCAAGCCGAGGAAGTTTTGGCAGGCCTCGTTCATGCCGATGAGCCCTATGGTGCTGAAATGGTTGGCCCAGTAGCTTCCGGAGGTTTCCTTCACCTGTGCGAGGTAGTGCCTGGTGTAGGGGTACAGGCCCTCCTCCAGCAGCTTGGTGATGATGGTGCGCTTTACGTTGAGCGAACGGGCGGAGATGTCCATCATCCGGTCCAGGCGGCGGTAGAAGTCCGCCTCGTCCGCGGCCATGAAGGCGATACGCGGCATGTTGATTGTGACCACGCCGACGGAGCCGGTGGATTCGCCGCTGCCGAAGAAGCCGCCCGACTTTTTCCTCAGTTCGCGCAGATCCAGCCGCAGCCGGCAGCACATG
>JAKPTG010000036.1 GCA_029571005.1 Candidatus Fermentibacterota bacterium | reverse complement strand
AGCAGGGTCTTGCCCACCCCGGTGGGGCCCAGCAGAAGAATGTTGCTCTTCTCCAGCTCCACGTCGCTTTCACCCCGGCGCCCGGCCATCAGTTTTTTGTAGTGGTTGTAAACGGCCACGGAAAGGACCTTCTTGGCCTTTTCCTGCCCCACGACGTACCGGTCCAGTTGTTCCTTTATCTCCCGCGGCGAAGGCAGCCCCTTGCTCAGAAAACCGGTGGACTTCTTCTCGTCCCTGGCTCCGCCGGGACTTTCGGCGATGATCTCGCCGCAGTAGCGCACGCAGTCGTCGCAGATGCACACCCCGGGGCCCTGTATAAGCTGGTTAACCTCCCCGGAGGCCCGGTTGCAGAATGAACAGCGATTCTCCTTGGACATCTCAGAGCCTCTTGTCCAATATATTGTCCACCAGGCCGTACTCCACCGATTCGCCGGCGTTCATCCAGAAGTTCCTGTCCGTGTCCCGGGCTATCCGCTCCACGGGCTGACCGGTGCATTCCGCCAGAATCCCGTTCATTTCCTCCCGGATCTTGAGTATCTCCCGGGCCTCGATCTCGATGTCGCTGGCCTGCCCGCTGACCCCGCCGCTGGGCTGATGGATCATCACCCGGGCGTGAGGGAGGATGTTCCTCTTGCCCCGGGTGCCGGCGGCCAGGAGCAGAGCGCCCATGCTGGCGGCGCTGCCCATGCAGAAGGTGGCCACATCGGGCCTGATGAACCGCATGGTGTCGTAGATGGCCAGCCCCGCCGAAACGGAGCCGCCGGGGCTGTGGATGTACATGTTGATGTCCTTCTTGGGGTCCTGCCCCTCGAGGAACAGAAGCTGCGCCACCACCAGCCCGGCGGTCTGGGGGGTGATCACGTCGCCGATGAACACTATGCGGTCTTTGAGAAGCCTCGAGTATATGTCGTAGGACCTCTCGTAGTTGCCGTCCCTCTCCACCACGAAGGGTATAACGGAAGACATCATACCTCCCCTGCCGCCACGTCCCCGGCGGGCACCCATTTCCAACCCTGCCCATCCTGTTTATCCTCATGCGGGGCCGGAGGTTCCGCCTTGGTTTCCACCATCCGGGATACCACCAGGTCCAGGGCCTTTTCGTTCCGTACCCTGTCCAGCGCGGAGGACCTGGAACCGCCGGCCGCAACCTTGTCCAGCTCCTCCCCGTTCACCTCGATTGCCTCCTTGATGGCTATCTGACGCAACAGAAGGAATTCCCTGACCTTCCGCTCCGCCAGCTCACGGATGCCCTCGAGGGTCTCCGGGGAGGGATCGTCCTCCTCAAGCCTCTTCACGTAATCACTCGACAGGTTGTCCACCATGAACTTGGGAACCTCGAAAACGTTGGCCGCCAAAATGCTGTCTATTACGGAAGCCTCGGCGTAGGCCCGACGCTCCGCCCGGTACTTCTCCAGGATGTTCTCCAGAACCTTCTCCCTGAGCTGCTCCATGCTGTCGAAACCGCCGGCGGACCTGGCGAACTCGTCGTTGAGGTCCGGCCGTTTGGGTTCCCTGACCTCCACGACCCGAAAGGAGGTGGCCTTCGGGGGCTCCTCCATCCCGGGAAACTCCATGGCCGCGGAGAACGAGTCTCCCG
This sequence comes from Candidatus Fermentibacterota bacterium, assembly GCA_029571005.1. Taxonomy (GTDB): domain Bacteria; phylum Fermentibacterota; class Fermentibacteria; order Fermentibacterales; family JCC-6; genus UBA6080. Next base: position 14,955 of record JAKPTG010000036.1, on the reverse strand, counting down.
AGGAAAGGCCGGGGAGCATCTCGTCGAAGCCGGGGCCCATGTTCTCCCGGCCGATGACCACCACGGCCCGCCGGGGTTCCCCGTTTTCCCCGGAACTGTACTCCAGCACAACCAGGTCGCCGTCGTCGGCGGCCCTTTCCACCGGGTCATAGGAGACGAAGCGGTTCACGATCTCCTCCAGGGCTTCCTCCAGGGCCTTCTCCTGGTCGAACTCCGGCATGGGAACCTCTATTCCCGAGTAATCCCTGGGCTCCGGAGTGTCGAAAAGATCGTAAACCACGGTATAGTCGTAATCCCTGCCCTCGGAAGGCAGAACCGGATCGAACTCCGGCTCGGTATCCGACAGAATCCAGTCGTTCTCTTCGAACAACTGGTCGGAAAGCTCCCGGTGGGCCTTTTCGGCCACTTCCGAGACGATGAGGTTACCGAATCTGTTGTTGAGGATCGAAGCGGGAATCTTGCCTTTCCTGAATCCGGGAATGGATACGTCCTTCTGAATTTCCCTCCGAACCTCTTTGAACAGGGCATCGATCCTGTCGGCGTCCATATGGAAGCTGACGGCTTTCCTGCCGGACTCGTCCGTTTCTATCGTGTAGGCCATTTGGTTTCCGCTCTCGGGTATTGGTTAGGTTGCCGAACGACCGGAGCTGCCCGGGCGAACCCGGACAGCTCCGCTGTTGATCATGTAATATGCCCGATTCCCGGTTCCGGCGCTACCTTCCGGTGCGCTGACGGATCAGCCTGGCTTCATCGCTCTGGGGGTACTCCGACAGGACGATCTCCTCCAGCCGGTCCCGGTCCGCATCAGCGGCGTGGAGGGCGTAGATGGACGCGGCCCGGGCCAGGGCGGAAGCGGCCCTGTCGCCGGCGGGGTAGATGAAGTACACCGCCACCAGCTCCTCTATGGCACGGTGCGGGAATCCGGCGGCCTGGCTGCACAGTGCCGCGTAATACAGGGCGTCATCCGCCAGGGAACTCCTGGGATGTTCCGTGAAGACCTGTCTGAACCCTTCCGCCGCCCGGGCGTACCCGCCCTGCTGGTACTGCCGGAAGGCGTCCTCATAAATCGTCCGCTCCCCGCCGGCCTCCTCGTCCTGACCGATTCTGGCCTGGGAAAACCGCGCCAGGGCCGCCTCCATCTGATTCACCAGCTCCGCCAGGTGATCGGCGCTTCCGGCGTCACGCATGCCGGCCTGGGCCTGGATGGCCCTGAGAAGACGCTGGTTCCCTTCCACGAGAACCGAAATGGAATCCACCTCCGCCCTCATCTCCTCGTGGGAGACCGAGAGCTTCTCCACCCTTCCCGGGGCCTTGGACCAGGCGGCAAGCCAGCAGCCACAGAAAAGCGGCGCCAGAAAACACGTCCAGAGCCCCCGACGAAGCCGTCTCATTCCGGAAGAACCCTGAAGTGAACCCGGCGGTTCTGGGAGTAGGCGTACTCGTCGGTGCCGATCACAAAGGGGTTCTCCTTGCCGTAGCTCACGGTGGACAGCCTGGAGGCGGGAATACCGTAGTTCACCAGGTAAGTGTACACCGACTGTGCCCTTCTCTCACCCAGGGCAAGGTTGTAGTCAACGGTGCCCCGTTCGTCGCAATGCCCCTCGAGAAGCACCTTGAACCCGGAATTGCTCATAATGTAGCCGGCGTCGAACATCAGGGTCTCCAGAGCGGCGCTGCCGAGTTCGTTGGAATCGTATTCGAAGAACACGTCCCGCAGGGATTCCTGATGTCTGGCCAGGGCGGCGCTCTGAACGGTGGCGGGGTCTTCCTCCCAGACTCCACTGATCAGGCTATCCGCCGATACAATGTCTCCGCCGTTTTCGTCTATCCTCTCCCGGCAACCGGCGGTGATGACCATCGCCAGGAGCACCCCGGTGATCGCAATCAATCTCTTCATTCCACCACTTCCCTTCTCATCGCGCCGGCGACCAGGCCGGGCAATAGCTCTCCCCTCCGGAGGAGAGGCGATGTATTCTCATTCCGTTCAACTCGAGAATGTATATGCTCTTCACACCGTCCATGTCGCTGGAGAAGGCCAGGTGCCTCCCCGTGGGGGACCAGACCGGATCCTCGTTCATGCTCCCCCGGGTGGTCACCTGCCTTATCCCGGTACCGTCGGAGTTCATCACGAAGACGTGGAAACCGCCGCCGGTTCTGGCACAGTAGGCGATCATGTCCCCCTGGGGGCTCCAGGCGGGGCTGTCGCAGTAACCGTGGGCGAAACCGGCCCTTTCGGCGCTTCCGCCGGAAGAACTCATCCAGTAAAGTTGAGGGAACCCCACCCGGTCACTGGTGAAGATGATCTGCATTCCGTTGGGCGAGAAACTGGCGGAGGTCTCTATACCGGATCTGGCGGTTATCTGCGTGCTGGTTCCCGAGGCCATGCTGTAAAGCCAGATGTCGGAGCCTCCGCTCTCAGACCGGGTGAAGGCCAGGGTTCCGCCGTCGGGGCTCCAGGCCGGAGCGGTGTTCAGCCCCCCGGAAATGATCCGGGAGGCGGAGCCGGAATCGAAGGAATAAGTGTAGATCTCGCCGGTTCCCGAACGGTAGGACGTGAAGGCTATCCTGTCCCCAAGGGGGCTCCAGGCAGGGGTGGTGATGACCCGGCTGTCCCTCATGGCCGTCGTGCCGGGCCTTGGGTCCAGGGTCTTGATAACGAGCCTCCAGTCATTCTCTCTCCGGCTTATGTAGGCCAGCCGGGTGGAGGCGATCCCCTGTTCACCCGTGAGATCGAACACAAGGTCGTCCGCCAGGGAGTGGACCATGTCGTGAAGGATGTTTCCCCGGTACTCCCTGGCCAGTACGACTTCACCGTCGGCATCCGCCCGGGCGGAGACTATCCAGGCGCCGTCCCGCCCGGAAACCCTCACAACGAGCCTCACGTAGGCCTCGTTTTCGGGAACCGTCTCCAGGAGCCCGGAGAAGTCTATGTCGAAGACCAGTTGCTCCCTTACCGTCCGGGCCCCTTCGCCGTCGCCCTCCACCCGGACGCTCACCGGAAGGCACGAGGCGCTGATGGGCGTCATGGGTATGAACTCCGACGCAAACGCCGACAACGAAAAAAGAAGGATGAAAAACAGGTTTTTCAAGCGAACTCCCCTCGCACGGCCTTCAGGGGCCCATGAACTCTATGCTGAGTGTGGCCGGTACGGTGCGCCCCGGGGGCATGGGGGGGATACTTGCGGTTTCCAGCGCGTGTTCCACGGCCCGATCGAAGGCCTGGTTCCCGCTGCGCCTGACCACCTCGTACCTATGCGTGCCGTCGGTGTTTACGGTAAAATGAATCCTGTAGGTCTGGGATGGGGTCATCGAAGTGACGAAGTTCCTGCGGATGGCGGCGAAGACCCGCCCCTCGTAGCTCGCGGGGCCGGGGGCGCCGGCGCCGGCCTCTCCGGACGCCCCGACGGCGATGAATCCACCATCACCGGTCTGCTCCGCCGCCCCGGCGGGGTCCGTTCCGGTTTCCACCTGTTCCTGAACCGGTTCCTGAACGGGCTCACGGACCTGTTCCTGGACCTCCTCCACCTCCGCCGGTTCAGGCGGCTCCAGCGTTTCCTGCACCTGAACGGATTCCTCCGCGGGCGGGGAGACCTGTTCCTCCCTGCTCTGCACCTCCGCCTCTCCGGGAACCGGCCCCCGATCGGGAAGCTGGTCCAGAACCACCATCTCCACAGAAAGCGACGACCCTCCGCCGGTCATCAGCGGGGGCCGTCGGGTCCCCTCCAAAGCCCCCGCCAACACCAGAAGCAGGATAGCCCCGGCGTGGACGCCCAGGGACAAGGCCATGGACCGTCCGTCAAAACCCTGCGGAGGGGGGGACGTCGTTCTGCGGAAGGCATCAGGGCCGTTCACCGACCGACTCCTGAACCAGACCCACGTTCTGGTAGCCCCCCCTCCTCAACTCCGTGAGAGCCTGGGCCAGAACCGCGTAGCGGGCCTCCCCGTCGGCCCTGACGAAGGCCTCGGTGCGCCCCCGGGAAATGGCTTCCGCCGCGAGGCCCGACAGATCCGCCATGGCAACCGGTTCACCGGCTACGGTGATGTTTCCCAGGGCGTCAATCTCCACCAGCATAGAGACGCCCGGATCAAGCCGTTCGATGATTCGTCCCTGATCCGTGGCGGGAGGACGGATATCGGAACTCCGGTGGATCACCGGGGCGCTGAGCATGAAGATGACCAGCAGCACGAAGGTCACGTCCACGAGATTGGTGACATTGATGGTGGAGAATCGCTGGTAACGGGGCCGTATCATGTGATGCTGCCCCTCCTGCACACGTCCACCAGTTCAGAAAGGAAACGGTCTATCTCCCCCGCCAGGCCGTCAACCCTGCCAACGGCGTAATTGTGGAAGACATTCGCCGGGATCGCCGCCAGAAGCCCGGCCACGGTAGTGGTCAGGGCCGCGGAGATGCCGGAACCCACCGCGCTGATGTCCGTGGTACCCATCTCCCGCATGTCAATGAAACTGATCAGAACCCCCCATACCGTTCCCAGAAGCCCCAGCAGCGGGCTGATACTGGTCACCGTGGCCAGAAAGCCGATGTTCCTGCTCCGCTGGGCAAGGTCTTCACTCGCCTCCCTCTCCAGAGCCCCCCGAAGGACGGCCACCTCTTCCGGGGAGAGGGGGCCGTCATGGCCCAGGTCCGCCCTGCGGCGCAGATACCGGCCCGCTTCGGTGTACATCCTGGCCAGGGGGCCCATGTCGGAGGTGTTCTTGAGGAAGTCGCCGCCGGGAGGACGGCCGGTGGTCCTCAGGGCTTCCATGAAGACCCTGGAGGCTCCCTTTATGCGGGACAGCTCCCGAAGCTTGGAAACGGCCACGGCCCACGCCCCCAGGGACAGCACGAGGATCAGAAGCAGGATGAATATCGTGAAGCCGTCGGATTCGGCAACTGTAGCCCACACCAGTCCCAGCATGTCATTTCCTTCCGGAAAAAGCCACGGCCTCTATCTCCACCAGGGCACCCAGGGGAAGCCCCGCCACCTGGAAAGCGGACCTGGCCGGGAAGGGCTCCCGGAAGAAATCTGCGTAAACCCGGTTCACCACGGCGAAATCCTTCATATCAGCAAGAAGTACGGTGGTTTTCAGCACCCGGTCCATGGATGAGCCGCCGGCTTCCAATACCGCTCTGAGGTTTTTCAGGGCCTGTTCAGCCTGCGCCTCCACCGTCGGTGGCATGGCGCCGGTGGAGGGGTCCACCCCCAACTGCCCGGCGGTGAAAACAAAACCGCCGGCGGAAACCGCCTGACTGTAGGGGCCCACTGGCTTAGGAGCGCCTTCGGTCGTGATGCAGTTCTTGGTCATGAAGCCTCCTTAACGTTTCCCGGGGAATATACAACCCGGGCCGCCATTGTGTTCCATCACAATGGGTTCAACCGAAACGGCGAGCGATGTATCAGTCCTTCAACACCCTGCGGATCACCTCGGACAGTTCCGAGAGGGTGTAGGGCTTGCCGAGCACGCCGCTGAATCCATGATCGGAATAATTAGCCATGATGCTGTTCCCGGAGTATCCGCTGGAAACGATGACCCGGGCGGCGGGGTCCACGGCGAGCACCTCCTTCACCGCCTGTTCCCCGCCGATCCCGCCGGGAAGGGTCAGGTCCATGATCACCGCGTCATAGGGACGGTCCTCCCGGAACGCCCTTCGGTACATGGCGACCGCGGACTCGCCGTCCGCCGCCAGGTCCGCCTCGCATCCCAAGGCTTCGAGCAGGTTCTTCGCCGCGGTCCTGACGATCTCCTCGTCATCCAGCACCAGTACCCTTCCCGGCCGCTCCAGCCCGGGCTTTTCCGACTCCGGGGGTTCGGGGGCTTCGGAACCGGCGGCGGGCATCACAACCTCGAACAGAGCCCCCTTCCGGGATGGGAGGATCCGGATGATACCGCCGTGCCTCGCCACTATGGAATGGCTGGTGGTGAGCCCCAGGCCGTGCCCCTTCTCCCGGGTGGTGAAGTACGGATCGAAGACCCGGTCCGCGATGTCGCCGGGAATCCCCGGCCCCGAGTCCTGAAACAACAGCCTGACGTACCTGCCCGCCGCCAGCCCCTCTTCCCCCGACAGGTCCAGGGTCATGTTGGAGGCGGTTACGTTGATGCTTCCCTTGTCGTTCATGGCCTGTTTCGAGTTGAGCACCAGGTTCCCGACCATCTGGGAGAACTGCTCCGGATTCGCCTCCAGATTCCAAAGGCCCGGTTCCGCCTTGACGGAGAAGGAAACCCCGGAGCCCCGAAGCATGAATCTGGCGGCCTGTTCCAGGAGTTCCGCCGTCGGAACCACCCGCTTCACCGGGGCTCCCCCCATGGAAAAGGTCAGAAGCTGGCTGGTCAGATGCCTGGCGTTGACTGCGGCCTTCTCCGTATCGGCGGCGAGGGCGGCAAACCTTGCGGAACCGGGTTTCTCCCGCTTCAGAAGACTCAGATTAGCCAGTATCCCGGTGAGAATATTGTTGAAATCGTGGGCTATCCCCCCCGCCAGAATGCCCAGCGATTCGAGCCGTTCGTTCCTGGCGGCCTCCGCCTCCAGGGCCAGCCTGCGGGTGGCGTCCTGAATCCCCAGGAAGAAAAACTTTCCGCCGGCTTCCTCGAACACCGACGCCCTGGCTTCGAAGGGAAAGTCCGATCCGTCCCGCCTGGAAAGCCGACCGATGAACCGGAAACAGCCGTCCGCAGGAGCGGACCCCAGGAACTGCCTGAGCCTCTCGGCCCCTTCCTTCAGCAGGCTGAAGAAGTTCATCCCGACAAGCCCGTCTTCGGTGCGGTCAAGCAGTTCCAGGGCCCTGGGGGTGCAGTCCTGCACCGTTCCCGATGCGTCCAAGAGGACCACCGCCGAGGGGTCGGCGTTCATAAGCCTGGCAAGTCTCCGGCGGGAGACCGTAAGATCCTCTATCGCCTTAAGGCGCAGTATGGCCCCTCCCAACTGGGCGCCCACCGCTTCAAGAAGTTCCAGGTCGCCGGGACCGAATTGTTCCGGATTGTCGTAGCTCTGAACCGCCACTACCCCCACCGGCTCCCGGCCCGCCCTGATGGGCACCCCCAGCCACTGCTCCGCCGGGGTCCCCTCAGCCGATCCGCCGCTTTCACGGTAATGGGCCTGAATTTCGGTCTTGTTCCACATTATTGAACGATTACCGTGAAAGACCAGGTGTGTCAGTGAGCCGGGGTTGCTTATCCTGTTGTCTTTGTCGTACAGGTCCATGCACTTAGGAACGATGAATTCGTCCCGCTCGGGCACATGGACGGCCACATACAGATTTGCGGTCTCCAGAAGCCCCGCCAGAGCCTCCACCACCCGGGAGCACAGCTCATCCAGGCCTCCCGCCTCATTGACGGTGCCGGCTACGGCGGCCAGGGTGGAGTTGATCCTGAGTATTCGGTTCTTCCGTCTGACCTCCCTCATGAGCCTGAGGTTCCCTACGACTATGGAAATGACCACCGCCCCCACCAGAAAACCCAGGACGTAGGGGCTTATCCTCCGGAGAAGCGTGTGCTCCCGGTACAACCACTTCGCCCTCAGCCTGTAGTAGGGCGAGTTCCGGTCGTCCTTCATCTCTGTAAGGCACCGGTCTATAGCCCGGATCAGGACGGGGGCGGTGTGAACGTTGCCGGCGATGCTGGTCTGCACCGGGTTCCAAACCACCGGGGAACCGTGCAGATTGAGGCTGTGGCCGAAGTACGCCAGAGAGTGCCAGGGGACCGCCGCCCCGTCGGCTTCTCCCCGGTTCACCGATTCCATCGCCGACTGAAAATCGGACGCCCAGACCGGCTCCACCGACACGCCAAGGCGATCCGTCAGCTCAAGGAACGTTACGGAGTGGATATCATCGCGGACCATGGCGATTCCGGCGCCCTCCAGATCGGTCACCGCGGCGAAACGGTCCGACCTCTTCACCGCCAGTACGGACCATCCGGAATAGATTCCGTTCTCCGGGAACAGGAACTGTTCACGCCGGGCGGGGGAGACGGCGGTGCCCAGAAGCAGGTCTATGCTTCCCTCCTCCAGCATCTGCATGAGCAGGGGCCACTCCCCGGAAACGAACTCCGGCTCCCAGCCCTCTTCCCCGGCGATGGCGGCGATCAGTTCCACGAAGAACCCGTCGGGCCTGCCGGAAGAGCCGGTGAAGGCCATGGGCGGGTTCTCCTCGTAACCGACCCTCACTGTCGTGGACGCAACGGCGGCGATCAGGAACCAGGCGCTCATGAACTTCTCCGATGTGAACCCTTTGCGGGTTTCACCTTTGCTGCCTCACCCCTGCTGCTTGAGAATGTCCCTTATCTCCGTGAGAAGCGTTTCTTCCGGGGAGGGAGCCGGAGGGGCCGGGGGAGTCTCCTCGCGCTTCCTGTGAAGTTTGTTCACTCCCTTTATCATCATGAAGACTGCAAAGGCTATTATCAAGAAGTCAACCAGGCTCTGGATGAACAGCCCATAGTTCAGGGTAACCGCCGGAACATCACCTTCGGCGGCCTTGAGCACCAGGGAGAAGGCCGAGAAATCGATGCCTCCCAGAAGAAGCCCCAGGGGAGGCATCACCATGTCTGCAACCAGGGAGGAGACGATTTTCCCGAAGGCCGCGCCGATGATGATACCCACGGCCATATCCATCACGTTCCCCCGCACGGCGAACGCCTTGAATTCCTTCAGCATGCCCATGATGTTCCCTTCTTTGAAAATGGAATGAATATGACTGACGCCATCGGCGGGATGAGGGGTGGATGGTTAACTCATGGCTTCGCCCTTTCTCCACCTACCCTGACGAATAACATACTCAAGGAGAGAAAACGGAAAAGCCGGGGGGAACACCCGGTGACGGCAAGGGGCGGACCTGCATTGGCTTCCGGACCCCCGGGAAGTATATCTGCCCGTGAAGGGGCCGCTGTCGGGCGGCGCCCGGAGAGCCCCGGGGGGTAGGGCCCCGAGTATGGCAATGGTCTTGTGAGATCATCAGTCCTTATGAAATGTCTACCGTTTTCTGTTAGGATTACATGATTTACAAGAAACTACTGATTCTTGCTGGAGCGCTGTTCCCCATTTCCTTAGTTGCTGTCTCTTTCATCTACCCCGCTTTCACTGGTGAGGACTCCCAATGGTTCGGCTTCAACAGACTCACTGTGGCCGAACTCGGGGAAATCCCTTTTGTAGCAGTATGCATGTTTGCATTGGTATTCATCCTCCTGAGAACGAACACCCTGAATCAGGACGGCAGCGACCTTCTATGGAAGATCCCGGCAGATGTGGAGAGAATCGGAGTTCATGTGGTCCATGACGAGATGCTTGAACTGGTGATTCATTCGCTCTTCTGGAGGTTGCTTCTTCTTGCTGAAGGGTCTGCGGGGGTAAGCCTGAGCTACCGGATACTGAGCGTTCTGTCGGGAGTGGTCTTCGTAAACCTGCTGGCTGACTTCTGTAGAACACATATCAAGTCCCACAGGTTCTTCTTCATGGTATCCGTTCTGAGCGGGGGCTACATCCTTCTGTTCTTCGGTGATGTTGAGAACTACTCCATGACCGCAGCAATGGTCATGTGGTACATCCTGGTCTCTTCGCGGGCACTCGCTGCACCCTCCGGTTCCGCCAGACACCTGTACTCCGCTTCCATTCTCCTGGGAACAGCCATGTGCTTCCACCTCCAGGCAGTGCTGCTGGTTCCTTCGCTTGTCTATCTCGCCTTCAGGACCAGCCCACGCTCCTGGAAGGCTATCCTTCCTCCCGTTCTGATACCGTTCCTCATCACAGGTCTCTGCATGCTTATCCTTGACCTTACAGGAATTCTTCCCCTGGAACACCTCTGGATATACAGCCACGCCACCGCCCACGGAGGCGACATAGGATCCGTGTTGCCTCCCCTTTCAAAACCTTACTACCTTGAGATGCTTAACCTTATGGTTCTACTGTTCCCATCGGTAGTACTGCTTCCTTTCGTGCCCGCCCTCGCTGAAGGAAACAGAGCGCCAATTGTCTCTTTCCTCTCTGTGGCGTTATGCCCCCTTCTGCTGCTGCCACTCGGATGGAAGGCGGCGCTGGGAGTTCTTAACGACTGGAACCTGTACGCCATAGTCGCCGTTCCGGGGTCGGTTCTTGTCTGGTATGTGATAACTGAGCAACAGGATATCAAGAAAGGATGGCTGATGCCCTTCGTGTTCATATCCTTCCTGAGCACATTCATGTGGATCTGGCAGAATCATGCGCCCAGGGGATAGATCTTCAAAACGCTCTCAAGTCTCCATGACAGCAATCACACTGTTGCTCTTATCAGCAAGCCTGATCTACAGCAGAACCTATACTCCAGCCTGGCCCGGGGATTTCGCAGCCTATCTGGGAGCCGGCGCTGCCCTGGCCTCAGGGGCGAATCCCTATGACGACGCTGCAGTATCAAGATGCCTGGCTGAACTCGGCCAGGGCGAAATGGAGAACCTGCCTTATCTTTACTCTCCGGCGTTCGCCCTTCCATTCTCCTCAGTAAAGTACATCGGAGCGGTCTGGGTAAGAAGGATTTGGTTCATGACCATACACACGTCTTTCTGGCTGGGATTCTTTTTGCTTTTCTCGGGGAAGGAACCGCCGCTGAAGCGCTTGATCCTGCCGGCGACAAACGGGAACCGCTCTGCTGTTCACAGGTCCTTACAGGTCAGCTGTGCAGTGGGGACAGGCCACTCCACTCCTTTTCCTCCTGGCAACAATTGCCTTGAAACATCGGGGGAAGGCATTCCTGTCCAGCGTTTCACTCTCTTTGATTCCCTTCGTGAAGCCGGCCCTGATGCTGCCCGTTCTTCAGCTCAGGGGCAGATCATGGCTCTACCTGGCTGGATCCATCATACTGATCACCGGCACTTCGATGCTTTTTACGGGACTTGTGCCCTGGAAGCAGTACATCGATGGAATTGAGTCGGTCAGTTCGGAATGGGACCTTGGCATCCCAGGCAACAGAAGCCTTGCAGGGAATGTTTACAGAGCAATGACCCATGTCACCGATGGGTACATGCGGGAAGTCTCCAATGACCATGCAGAAAGGATAGAACGGGCAGTAATGCTGAGAAACCTGAGTAACGGCATCTGCCTTGTGATCGCGGCCGGCTGTATCTATCTGTTCTTCCGAAAAGCCGGAGTTCCCGCTTTGAGAAGACTGTATGATTCAGAACTGTTCGCGCCGTTACTCTGCTGGCTGTCTCCTGTGATCTCACCACTTGCATATGATCATTACGGGCTGTTCCTTCTTCCTCTGCTGATCCATACCATCCTTCATTCCCCATCCCGGCGGATCCTGGCTCTGGTTATTTCAGCTTTCGTTTACTGGGCTGTCATTCCCTCCTGGAACACCCTGGTTCAGGACGAGCTGCTCCTCATCATTCTTGAATCTCTCCGGCCGGCGATGCTGCTGTTCACAGTTTACCTGATCGTCGGAGATGCAGCCTCTTCATCTCCAAGCGGCGAATGGCTTCGTCCAGTGAATGGTTCCTGCAGGAAAAGGTGAGCGGGCCGCCTTCGTAGAGTAGTATCACCAGGCTCCCGTTACCGGAAAGCCAGACCCGTGTTTGACACGGCTGGTAACACAACACGCTCGTAACCTACCGGCATATGGATACTTGCAGCGACACCGCTGAAATGTGCCGTGTACCCATGTTTCTGAGTGGCGCTACTCGACGCTGATGATCCGTCCGGGAGGCTCTATCTCAAGTAAATTATAGAGGTTACGGCATTCAGAGTCAGGATTCGAGCTCTGGAATACCCTGCCATTGGGAGTCAACAATTGACCAATCTTTTGTCTGCGGAGAGTATTCCTGATGTTCCGCCAGGTATCTCCGGCTGCCTTCTCAGCAACACGCTCAATGAGCAGTCCCAGGGTGCAGAGATAAACATGAGCCCTGATACGCACGCAGGGGGATCGAATGTGTGCCCTCCCGTGTCAAACGCGGGTATTAGTTCTCAACATGCCCAGTTCAGCCATATCTGAAAAATGGAAACCGGTAGATTAGATCATCGTCATAGCTCCTGGCGTAGAAAAACCCATCGCTGTACGATAGTGATCCTATTCTTGGCATGGGAATCAGATACGTGTCAAGGTATTGCCCATACCAATTGAAACGGTCAACTGCTGTGTAATCCCTGTCGTAACTCACAAGAGCTGATACGAACTCGCCATCTTGATTGGGAACAAGCACTTGAACATTGATCATGCCATCCGGGCCGACGAACACGCTGTTTATGTTAGGATAGACACGAATGCCAGTTGTGCCTGATTCATTTGCAACTTCGTCGAAAGCAGGATGCCTGAACGGATAGTCCCTGCTGAAGAATTCAACGGTCCGACTTGATATGTCCGCAATGCAAATGTAAGTGTGCTTGGAAGATGCGAAGGCGACGAGCTCCTCGTTATCATTCAGGGCACAGAAGTGATAGTACGGCATGCTGGGCATTTCGTACATAAGATGATCATCTCCGAAGGAAGCCGTGATGTTCCCTGTGGAATCATATACCTTCACGATACCGGCGGAGCTGTCCCAGGAGGAGATGGCGCATAGCCTGCCATCTGGAAGGGCAATTCCTGTATGAACACCACTCACGACCAGGGATGTGCTTAGTTCTCCATCAAGCCCAAGAAGATCCAGCTTGGAGAGCGAGCTGTCCCTTATCGTCAATCCATAGCGGTTAAGGACTCCCTCAATATTGCCTGAGTAATGCTCAGGCCCCTCCCCGGGGGCTCCATAGATCCAGGCAAGCTCTCCGTTAAGGCTGAACATCGCGATCTGATGCTGATAGGCATCGTAAACAACAACCTTATCTTCATGAATAGAAAAGGTCTTCACGAATACCATGTTTGCAGCAAGGGCATCATTGAGTTGAAGTACAGGATCACCATCTCCAACAAACAGCCTTCTATGAAGGGAATCCTCCCACAGAGCATCATCTGAGGACATCAGATCAGAGCATACATTAAGGATGGTATCCTGATCTATCACACAAGAATAATCTGGAATGGCTATCGGTGCGTCATTCCCATTGCACCCAACGAGACAATGCACAGCGAGGAGCAATCCAATCCGCATTATTCTATGATATTCCATACTGCTCCTCGGTGCCGTCCTTAGATTGGTGTAAATAGGTTTGAGGTGCAAGTTCCTTTCGTTAGAATTAAGAATCAACCCAAACTCTTAATTCAGAAAGGAACCTGCACCGTGACAAAGATACCCATGAGCGAGCAGATTGTACAGAGGATCATGGAGCACTTTCAGAACGAGCATGGCGGCAAGCTCCTCCAGATCGTTCTTCAGGACGGTTTGCGTAAGATGGTGACTGAGATGGTCGAGGCTGAGGTAACCGAATTCCTTGGCGGCCGAGGGTACTACGAGCGCAGGGGTCCGGAATCAGAGGTTGAAGGATACCGGAACGGTTACAGAGACCGTAAGTTCCAGACTGGTTCCGGAGTGGTAAACATTCCGGTCCCTCGAGTAAGAAACACCTCCGAGCCCTTCAACAGCGCTGTACTCGATAAGCTTGGTACTCGGACTGACCAGTTGGAGAAACTGGTTACAGAGATGTACGCCAGAGGGCTTTCAAGGTCGAATAAGAACTGCCCGTCAATGTCCTTCGGCTCCATCCTGAACAGGGTGTCGCACAGAGAAGGGCAGTACAGGCAAAGGGAAGTCACGGGGCTGGTGCCGGTGCATGAAGGGTACCTTTTCAGGTCCCCCGCAGGGGAGCCCATCATGATAGGTCTTTCCGCGCTCAGTGCGTTTTTTGTCCTGGCCCTGTTCCGCTGGAAGAAATGGGGTTCTGGGGGTTCCTTCTGGTGAGCGTCGTCAAGATCGCCCTCGAGCTGGTGTCCGGCGGAGCGAACTCCACGGTGCTCGCGGGGCTGACGGTTTCGGCCCTCATCCTTGTCGGCGTACTCCATCTGGGACGCGACAATAAGGGATGGCCTCAACTCAGGTGAGGATTCCCCGCCCCGGTCAGCGGTGGAACACCACGGAGTGGCTCTCCAGCCCTTCCGGTCCGTAGGTGAACTTTGCGCTCCAGAAGGCGTCCGAGTCCAGCCACCTCATGAAGACCCGGTCCCCTTCCCACAGGTTCAGCTCCGGAATACGGTCGTTCTCCACCCAGTGAAGGCTTCCCTCCGGACAGGTCTTGTTCAGGCGACCCGAGAACTCGACACAGGTGAAGACGAAAACCAGCCAGTCCTGTTCGCCGCCGAACCCGGGGAAGGTTATCACTCCCCTCATACGGGGGGCCGACGCCAGCAGACCGCTCTCCTCCCTCACCTCCCGGACGGCGCATTCCTCCGGGGTTTCTCCGGGTTCCATCTTCCCGCCCAGGGTGTTCCAGCGACCGGGGCGGGTATCGCCGGGTTCCCTTCGCCGGTGTATCATGAGGGTCTCGCCGGGCCGCCGAAGGTAACACAGCACCCCGAGCAAGGCTACATTTCCCTCATTATTCTCAGCAGGAGGGGATCCAAGGGTTTTTCGGCGCTCCACGAGACGGGCAGGGGATGGTGAACGACCGCTCCGTTTTCTATACCCACCATGCAGGGAGCCAGCCCCTCGGCCAGCGCATCCACCGCCGCCCACCCCAGTTTGGTGGCCAGGACCCGGTCGCTGGTGGTGGGGCTCCCGCCCCTCTGGACATGCCCGAGAACCGCAACCCGGCTCTTCAGGCCGGAGTGCTCCTTGATCTTCCGGGCTATGTCGTAGGCGTTGCCGTCCTCGTCCCCCTCCGCCACCACCAGGATGTTGGAGGTCCGCCCCTGGGCCGCCCGCCTCTTCACCAGCTCGCAGACGGCTGGGATGTCGTTCTTCGTCTCCGGGAGGAAAACCGCTTCGGCGCCGCTGCCTATGGCCACCTCCAGGGCTATGAACCCGGCGCGCCTGCCCATGACCTCCACGATGAAAAGCCTGTCGTGGGCGGCGGCGGTGTCGCGCACCTTGTCCAGGGCCGAAAGGGCGGTGTTCACCGCGGTGTCGTA
>JAKPTG010000025.1 GCA_029571005.1 Candidatus Fermentibacterota bacterium | reverse complement strand
CACGACCCGGTCCTCGGGGCGGCCGAGAGCCGTAAGTCTCAGCCATGTTCTGCCGGAACCGTCCGGGTCGGACCAGGCCAGCCCCCTGGCCTCGAGTGCCTTCAGCGCCTCCTCCACCGCGTCCGGTATGAGTTCGCTTTCGGCGAAATACCTGTCGAAGCGGATTCCAAGCAGCTCCAGGTCGTCCCGGATGAGACGGAAGGCCCTGTCCACCGCTTCCCTGCGGAAAACGTCCCGGTCGGCGGGCCATGTCAGGCCCCCTTTCCGGGCCGACAGGTCCCGGGCCCAGCCCGTGATGTAGTCACCATGATAACCGTCTTCGGGCACCGGGGTGGCCCCTCCGGACACCTGGTCGTAGCGGGCCGCCAGGGACTCCGCCAGCCGGTCCATCTGCCTGCCCGCGTCGTTGAAGTAGTACTCCCTGTGGACCGTCCATCCCACCGCTTCCAGAAGCCTGCTTATGGCGTCGCCCAGAACCGCCTGACGGCAGTGACCGACGGTGAGGGGGCCGGTGGGGTTGGAGCTGACGAACTCCACAATGGCCCTGCCCTTCCGCCCCCCCTCGCCAAGCATGCCGGCCATGCCCTCCCGGGCGAGCCTGCCCGCCACCGAGACCAGGTAGTCCGGGGTCAGGGTGATGTTCACGAACCCGGGCCCGTCCACCGTCACGGATGAGACGAAATCGAAACCCTCGGCCCCCCGGGCCATGATCCGGGCGATGGCCGCCGGCGGCCTGCGGAGGACCTTCGCCAGCCCCATCGCCGAGCTGCACGACAGGTCTCCGAAGGCGGCGTCGGCGGGCTCGGCGACCACGACATCGGCTCCCTGGTAGCCCAGTTCCCCGGCGAGGGCCTCGGTCATCCCTCCCGCAAGGCTATTCCTGACGGAGAACGGGGAATTCATCTTCGTCCCCCCCGACGGCGTCGGGGTAATCCCGGTAAGGAGCATCGCTCCAGAGGGTTTCCAGGGAGTAGTAGAGCCGGGTTTCCGGAAGGAACACGTGTACCACGAAGTCCACGAAGTCAAGGAGAATCCAGCTCCCCTGGTCGTAACCCTCGATGTGGTGGACCCTTCTTCCCAGCTTCCGGACCTCCCGCTCCACGTGATCCGCTATGGACCTCGCCTGTATCCTGGTATCCGCGGTGGCCAGGACAAACACGTCCATGGTGAGCGGAAACTCGGACATGTCCATCGCCCTCACCCCGCGACCGTGGCGCTGGTGTATGGCCTCCACCACGGTTCTGAGGATGTCGTCGCCCTCGGTTGTCGCCGTCAAACCGACCTCCGGTTTCAGTTGGACGTGACGGGCATGAACGTTCTGCCCGCCAGATCCCGACCTATATAAACCGTAACATCCACTTCCGGCGGCCCGGACCATGGCAGGCTCCATACTATGCTGCTGTCGGGAACGCCGAGCCTGTCCGCCACCGCCGTGGCGGCCCCCGCCCCGGGCACATGGGAAACGATCACCGTTTCGAGGTAGTCCTGCCGGTCCGCATCCCTGGCACTCACCGGGGCCGCGAAAAAAACGGCGCCGCTCCGGCCCTCCAGGTGGCGCTGAACCTCCCGGCCCTTCCCGTTTATGCCGCTTCCGTTGCACACCATGACCCGAACGGTGTCCGGCATCGGTCCGGCATACCCGGGCCCGGTCTCACGCTCCGGCGCCGGGACGGGTTCCGGGGCTTCCGGGGAGTAGATCACCACCAGGACGATTGCACACACCGTGAGGATTCCCAGGATCACCCGCCAGATCCTGCCGGATTCCCGCCGGACGGTTCTCCGGTTTCTCCGGGCGGAGGTCACCCCCGGTCTCCGAACACCGGGGCGATGCGCTCCCAGGTCTCCTCCAGCGACTGGGACAGAACCCGCACCCCGCCGACGGCGCTCATGAAGTTGGTGTCGCCGCTCCACCTGGGAAGGACGTGGAGGTGCAGGTGCCCGGGAACCCCCGCCCCCGCCGCCGAGCCGATGTTCCACCCGCCGTTGATCCCCTGACACTTCATTACGTCGTGAAAGGCCTTTTCGGCCAGGCGCACCATTTCCATGAGTTCCCCGACCTCCTCCCGGGAGGCGGAGGTGAAGTCGGGCACGTGCCTGAAGGGAACCAGCATCAGGTGGCCGTTGATATAGGGAAAGCGGTTGAGGAGGGCGAAACAGGTTTCCCCCCGGAGCAGCACAAGGTTGTCACGGTCCCTCCCGGGCTCATCGGCCCCTATCCCGCAGAAGAGGCATCCGGGCGTTCCGGGGGAGGTCACGTAGCCGTACCTCCAGGGGGCCCATAGCCGGTTCACGAACCGCTCCTGACCGAGCCTTCCGGCAGTTCGCAGTCAACCCGGGCGTTTTCCACCACGCAGAAGTCCAGAAGCCGGGCCAAGGAGGAAATGTGGGACCGGCCGGAAACCCTGCAGTGTCTTCCGATGTAGGCCCCGGGTTCAACCACCGCGCTGTCCTCTATCCAGACGCCGTCCGGGTCCGGGATCACCACTCCGGAGAGGAGAAGCTCCTCCGTCACCCTGCGTTTCAGTACCCTGGTGCACTCCGCCAGGTGCAGGGGGTCGTTCACCCCCCGGACCTCCGGCCAATCCCGGGCCTTCACGGCCTCCACCCCCAGCCCCCGGGCCAGGGCCTTCTCCACCGCGTCCGTCAGGTAGTACTCCCCCTGGGCGTTGCCGTTGTCTATGGAGTCCAGCAGCGCCGGAAGGCCTTCCCCGCGGAAGACCATGATTCCGGTGTTCACCTCCCGGCACTCCCTCTCCAGGTCCGAAGCGTCCCGGTGTTCCACGATTCTGGCCACGGCCCCGTCTCCGTTCCTGATGACCCTCCCGTAGCCCGAGGGGTCCGGAGGCTCCGCGGTGAGCACCGCCAGGGCGGCGTCCGT
Source organism: Candidatus Fermentibacterota bacterium (assembly GCA_029571005.1). Classification (GTDB taxonomy): domain Bacteria; phylum Fermentibacterota; class Fermentibacteria; order Fermentibacterales; family JCC-6; genus UBA6080. Next base: position 14,087 of record JAKPTG010000025.1, on the reverse strand, counting down.
TTTCCGCCTCGCTTCCAGGAGACTGACTACGGTGTCGGCCCTCAGCAGGGGAACATCCCCCAGCAGGACCAGCACCTCGGAGGCCCCCTCCCACCTGGGCCCGGCACACCCAAGGGCGTGGGCGGTGCCGAGCTGGGGCTCCTGGACGACCCATTGCACGTCCTCCTCCCGGAGCACCGGCGCCACCAGGTCCCGGCCGAAGCCGATCACCGCGGTCACCCGGCGGCAGCCGGCCTTCCGGGCGGTCTCCGCCACCCTGAGAATCATGGGCCTGCCCAGAACCGGATGCAGCACCTTGGGGATCGGCGACTTCATCCTGGTTCCCTTGCCCGCGGCCAGTATCACGCAGTGGGGCATTCAGAGCACCCTCGGGTGAAGGTTGTCCCGGTCCGCCACCACCACCACCGCAGGGGCGGGGGTTTCAACGGCGGTGTCAACCATTACGAACTGAAGGATGATCACCAGATCGCCCGGCGAGCAGTGCCTCGCGGCGGCACCGTTTATACAGATGACGCCGGAGCCCGCATCGCCTTTCACCACATAGGTCTCGAACCTGGCACCGGTCTCTATGCACGCCACGAGAACCCTCTCCCCCGGCATGATTCCGGACAGGGTCAGCAGGTCTTCATCGATGGTGATGGAGCCCGGGTAGTTCAGGTTCGCCTCGGTCACCCTCATACGGTGCAGTTTGGCTCCCAGGAATGTTCTCAGCATCGGCTCCTCCGTAAAGATGCAGGGGGGACGAGTTCCACGTTGTCTATGAGCCTGGTCTTCCCCGCGTAAACCGCGGTGAGGAGCCTCAGGGGGCGGCCCTCCGACAGGCTGCGGGATTCCAGGGTGGAAGGGTCCACCGCCTCCAGGTACGAAACCGAGAGGAGCCCCCCTTCGGAAACCGTTTCCATGAAGCACCCCTTTACCTCATCCAGATCCGTGCACCCTTCGCGGGCCGCTTCGGCGGCCCGGGACAGCCCCCGGTGAATCAGCGGCGCCTGTCTTCTCTCCTCCGGAGAAAGGTAGGAATTCCTGCTGCTCATGGCAAGCCCGTCCGGTTCCCTTACCGTGGGGCAGGCAACGATTTCCGTCCCGAGCCTGAGATCCGAGACCATCCGCCTCACCACCACCAGTTGCTGGAAATCCTTTTCCCCGAAGTATGACCTGTCCGGCTCGATCATCCGGAACAGCACGCAGCAAACCGTGGTGACCCCCCGGAAATGGCCCGGGCGCGACGCCCCGCAGAGGCCGGAGGTAAGGCCGGCGACCTCCACGAAGGTGCTGAAGCCCTCCGGGTAGATCGTCCCGGGTTCCGGGGCGAAGACCAGGTCGGCCCCCTCGCTCTCCAGCAGCCCGCAGTCCCGCTCCAGGTTCCTTGGATACCTCTGCAGGTCCTCCCCGGGGCCGAACTGTGTCGGGTTCACGAACACCGACACCACCACCCGGTCGCACTCCACCCTCGCCCTTTGCACCAGGCTGATGTGCCCCCGGTGAAGGGCGCCCATCGTGGGCACAAAGCCCAGGGTGGTTCCCGGGGCTCCCCAGGCCCCGGTTTCTTCCCGGAGTTCCTCCTCCAGCCTGACCAAACGCATCAGAACAGCCTCCCGTTCCCGGGAGAGAAACTCTCAAGCCCCCCCGGTGTTTTTTCCACCGCGCCCGGCAGGGCGTCGAAGGCATTGCTCATCCCCGTGGAGCCCCCGCGTTCACCGGCGGAGCGGGCAGCCTCCCCTCCCCGGGGAAGAAATCACTGAAAGAATCCACCAGCCCTCCGTCCTCTCCGCCGACAGGGTCCAGGGGCTTCCCGGACCAGGCAAGCGCAGCCCCCTCGTACAGGCTTATCCGCGAGTCATCCCCGGTGCGGGCCAGCAGGACCTCAGGGGTCAGGCCCAGGCCGGGCACCGGTTCCGACAGCACCTCCGCCAGCGGGACCAGCACGAAACGGCGAAGGTGCATCCGCGGATGGGGGACGATCATCTCCTCGACGCTCACGCCGCCCTCCAGGAAGAGTATGTCAACGTCGAGGGAGCGGGCCGCGCCGTTTTTTCTCACCGGCGCGCCGCAGAGGGCCTCCATTTCCCGGCAGACGTGCAGAAGCGCCCTGTCCGAGGCCGGCCACTCCCCCACCGCCACGCAGTTCAGAAACTCCCCCCCCTGGACGTCCCCCCAGGGCGGGGTTCTGTAAACCGAAGAGAACCGGAGTTCCCCGCCTTTCATGTGGTCCACAAGGTATCGGGCGGCCTTCCCGAGGCTCCCGGCGGTGGCGGCGGTGTTCCCCCCCAGCCCGAGCCCGAACAGTCTACCCTTCAATGGTGTACTCCGCCCTTGCCGCCGGAGGGTCGGTCGGGGGAAAGGGCTTGGTCACGGTGACGGCCCACTTTCCCGGACACCCTTCGGACAGAATGTCACGGACCCGGTGGGCCAGCTCCTCGATCAGGCCGAAACGCTCTCCGGCAAGGGACGCGATCCGGGAACACACCCACGAATAATCAACCATGGCCGACGCCCGGGGCTCCCCCTCCAGGACCGCGTCAAGCATCATGGTCCGGGGAAAAAGCTTTTCCTCGGGCAGCACTCCCATGAACACCCGGAGGGAAATCCCCCTCACCGCCAGACGGCCCCTCATTCCTCCTGCTTCCTCAGCCACCGCAGGAGCCTGTTCCTGTACAGCTCCATCTTTTCCAGCCTGCCCACGGCCTGATGGATTCTTGCCTCGGGCACCGTCAGGGCGAACCTTACGTAGCCCTCGCCCCAGGAGCCGAACCCGCTTCCGGGGGTCACCATGATTCCGGCCCGGTTCACCAGTTTCCCGGCGAAGGCCATGGAGTCGGCTCCCCTGGGAAGCCTTACCCAGAGGTAGAAGGTTCCGGGGGCCTGAAAGACATCCCAGCCCAGCCTTTGAAGTCCGGCGGTCAGGGCCTCCCGCCGGGCCCGGTACACCGCCAGAAGCCCCTCGATGTGCTCCGCCGGAAGCTCCATTGCGGCGGCGGCGGCGGCCTGAACCGCGGTGAAGACCCCGGAGTCTATGTTCTCCTTGGCTCCGGTGAAGCCGGCCATCAGTCTCCTGGCGCCGACCGCAAAACCCACCCGCCACCCGGTCATGTTGAAGGTCTTCGACATGCTGTGAAACTCCAGGACCACCTCTTCCGCCCCCGCCACCTCCAGCATGGATACCGGGCGCAGGCCGTCGAACCGGATGTGGCTGTAGGAATTGTCAACGGCCAGAAGGATGTTGTTCTCCCGGGCGAACCTGACGATCCTCTCCATCTGCTCCCGGGTCAGCACGGCACCGGTGGGGTTGTTGGGGTAGTTCACGAAAAGCACCCTGGCCTGCCGAAGCACCTCCGGCGGGATTCTTTCCAGGGCGGGAACGAATCCGTTTTCCCACAGAAGCGGCACATCCACGGGAATCGCGTCCGCCAGGATGGCCGAAGCCCGGTACACCGGGTACCCCGGATTCGGGACGAGGACTATGTCGCCCCGGTTGCAGAACACCATCGGCACATGGGCGATGCCTTCCTTGGAGCCTATCAGGGCCGTGACCTCGACATCGCCCCTTATTCCGAAATCCCTCTCCAGGAAGCGACGGACCGCATCCTGGAAGAAATCGCTTCCACGGTTCCGCGGATAACGGTGGTACGAGGGCTCCGAAAGGGCTTTGCGGCAGGCTTCCACGACTTCCGGCGGAGTGGGGATGTCAGGGTCGCCTATGCCGAAATCAATGATGTCAAGCCCCCTTTTCAGGGCCGCGGCCCTCTTGCGGTCCAGCTCTGCGAACAGATACGGCGGAAGCTTACCCAGCCGCTCGGAGGCGCTGATCAAAGCCCTTCTTTCCAAGGCTTCTCCTCTCGTGATCCGGGTGGTAATATACATCCGAATCCGGGGAATCCCCGGAGACCCGCCACGACGCCGCCCTTCGACCCCGACACCGGAATCGTCGGGTGTTCCATCGGAAGCCTCCCGGGCCTGTGCCTTTACCCGGAGGTGTGACCCGGTCATACGCGACTTCCGGAACGCCGGCTGCCCGTCGGGGTGGTCACCCGCCGGGGAGTTCCCATAATGAAATGGGGGAGAGGCCGTAACCTCTCCCCCGAATCGCTCCGGAAAACCGGGGAACGCTTAGTTGGTGATGCCCTGTACGGCCTCGACCACTTCGCCCTCGACGGCCTCGACGATGCCCTCTTCGCCCTCGACCTCTTCGCCCTCGACCTCTTCGCCCTCAACCTCTTCGCCCTCGACGGCCTCGCCCTCGACGGCCTCTACGGCTTCGTCGGTGACGGCCTCTGTAGTCTCATCGACGACGGCATCATTGGACTCGGTGGCGGGTTCGTCGCAGCCGAAGCCGGCAAAAGCCACGAACACTGCGATAAGGGTGATCACGAGAGACCTCATTCTGAATTCCTCCTGTTACACAAGTACTCGCATTTTTCTGCGGCTGACAACCTCAGCCCTGAAAAAATGCGCTTCTACAACAAGGCCGATACAGCCTTACGCGGCCAATAGTATTCACCCGGAAACCCCGGTATGTCAAGGGGGGGCGACTCTGGCGTAATTACTGAAATGTACCTTGGCTACATCAAATAAAATAGCCGCCCCTCTGCTTTTGACCAGAGACCTGCCTACGGAGTCCGCCTGGGGCCCCGACCCGGAGACCAGTTTTTCCGGAAGACCGGCGGAGAGCCGCTCCAGCTCCTGAAGGTACCGGGCTCTGGCCGCCACAGACGCCGCCGCCACCACCGGATCGTCCTCCGCCCGGCATCTCAGCACCAGTCCGTAGTCCCCGGCGGGAAGCCAGGGCCGGAGCCTTTCCTCCGTACAAAACCTGTCCACAACCACGTTCCCGGCCGGCACGAGCCGAAGCAGGTCCGTGATCACCGCCCCGTGCGCCATCGCCTGGATGTCCAGGCTGTTCATCCCCCTGCGGGAGCAGTCACTGAACATGGCGTTGTACTCCCTGGGCGTAACCACCCTTACCGACAGCGTCAGGCCGGGAAGGGACGCCAGGGAGCCGTACAGCTCCAGCACCCGGTTATTATCCAGGGTCTTGGAATCCCTGACCCCGAGGGAGGTCAGCCTTTCGGCGACGGTATCGTCACAGCCGGCGCCGGCCGCCACCAGCGGCCCGAACCAGTCGCCCTTGCCCGCTTCGTCGGTGCCGATCCTGAGCCCGGAAACGGGTCCGGCGGCGGATTCCCCCTTCAGAAGCGACAGCGCCTTTTCCAGAAGGTCCTGGTCCCCCCCGGCGGGAACCGGGGTAAAACCCTTCCCGGCGGACCAGTAGTAATTCATCCGGCAGGATGCGTCTCCGGAGAGAAGCCTGACCTGCAGCCCGTTGGACAGTTTTTTTTCGGCCTCCGTCCGAACCCCCTCCGCGGCAAGAACGCTTCGGGCCGCCGCTGCGCAGGTTTCCAGACTCCCGCAGAAGATCATTCGAACGGGTTTTCCAGATCCAGCACCGCTCCCGGAGTGCAGGACTCCAGCAGACACGATATCTCCCCGATCGGCAAGGTGGCCGTCAACAGCACCGGCATGTGCCTCTCATCATCGGTGACCCAGACGAATATCTCCCCTTCCTGCTTGAAAATGCCTTCGCCCCGAAGCTCGGGTTTCAGCAGCAGGCAGCGGAAGGTCCCCGCCGGTGTACGGATGGTGTTGGCCTCCGGCACATCCACCCACAGGGGGTAGTTGTCGTTGTCAACGTGGACGTCTATGCTGAACCGGTCTCCTACGCCGAAGGAGAGGGTCCGGACGTAGTAGAAGGCGCCGAGCACGTCCAGGGCGTGGGGCGGGATGGGATCCTCCATCTTGTCGGGATCGGTTTCGTCCGGATACTCGGCGAAACCCTCCTCCTGATGGAACAGGGTCTCCTCCCGCCTGGCGTAGCTTCCTTCGCTCAGGTCCTTGAAGTACTTCAGTGTGTGAAGCTGATAGATATCCAGGTGCGACTCGTTTATATCCCTGACCTGGAAGAATTTGTCGAATACCGGGTTGCTCCTGGCCTCCGCGGTGATCCTGTAGGCCAGAAGACCGTTCATACCCTCGGGCCCCGTCACCGAGAGGGATGCCGTCCCCGCCCTCACGATACCGTACTGAACGCTGAACACACACCTTTCACCGGGCCCCCACGCCCGGTTCACGGCGAACCGGCGTCCGTAGTCGCCCCAATCCCAGACCGTCGCGGCCTGCAGGGCAAGGACCGGAAGCATGGCGTAAAGTATGAACTTCATTTCGGCGCCTTTCCAGTGAACCTTTCCCGGGTGATACGCCCGGCGTCAAGGATGTGTTCCCAGGAGCCGCCCACGGCGGCCAGGGAATGCACCCGGCAAACATACTGCCGGGCCTCCTTTCCAAGGTACTCGCCGGCGGCGGGATTCTCCGCCAGGTACCTCATCTGTGACGCCAGCTGCCGGTGATTCCCCGGGGAATGGAGGAGCCCCGTGACCCCGTCCCGCACCGTCTCGCAGAGGCCGTTGGTGGCCGCCGCCAGCAGGGGGAGGCCGCAGCTCATCATCTCGAGCCCCGCCCGGCTCACCATCTCGCTCCCCAGGCTGGTCACCACACCTATGGATGCCAAGGACAGCAGGGGACGGACATCCTCCAGCGCCCCGGGAAAAAACACCCGGTCCCCCACCCCCTTCTCCCGGGCGAAGGCCGCCAGTTCGTCCCTGCTCTGCTGGTCTTCCCCCCCGGCGATCACCGCCCTCCAGCCCGTCGGCATCTCCGCCATCGCAGCGATCAGGGTCCGGTGCCCCTTGACCGGGCTCAGACGCCCCAAAGACACTACCACCGGCTGCTTCGGCCCGCAGGAGGGGACGAACCGCCCGGTATCCACCGGGAAGGGAACAACCGCGACAGGCCCCGTCCTGTTCCCATGGTACCCGCGCTCGACCATGAACCGGGAGGGAAACACCACCAGGGAGGTCCTGCGGTCAACAAACCCCCAGCCCGGCCCTCCCGAGGCCTTCCGCTGGTCGTTTCTCACCCTGACGAGGAAGGTTCCCGGCATCATGAACGCGGCGGCGGCCTGGTCCCCGCCCCGGTGGGCGCACACCACATCGGGCCTTTCGGCGGCGGTCCCCGCCAGGAACCACCAGGGATTCCCGGCCTTCACCCGCTCCACCCCGGCGGCCCGGGCCTTTTCCGCGGCGGGGCCGCGGGGGGACACAAGAAGGGTGACCCGATGCCCGAGCGACTGCATGGCCAGGGCCTGCATCACCGCTCCCTGGACCGAGGCGTTCCACCAGCGACAGTTCGCCATGACCGCCAATTTCACCGTTTGCCTCCTCCGGAAACGGTTTTATACTGCCCGGTGTTCAAGAAGAAAACTCCGGGAGGTTTCATGAGGGCTTCCAACAGGATGAAGGCGGTGCACATGCCGCCGATACACAACGTGATGAACAGGGTGCGGGAGATGAAGGCCCGGGGGGAGAAGGTATTCTCCATGGCCCAGGCGGTTCCCTGGTACGGCCCGCCGGATTCCGCCGTCGAGGCCCTGAAGAAATGCCTGCATGACTCCGGCACCCACCTCTACAGCCCGGATCCGGGGACCCCCTCCGCCCTGGAAGCGGTGGCCGGGGATCTGCGGATGCGAAGGGGCATCGAGGTGGAGCCGGGCCGGGAGCTGCACCTGACCTGCGGAGCCAGTCAGGCCTTTCTGGGGGCGATTCTGTCGGTGACGGACCCGGGCGACCGGGTGCTTCTCATCGAGCCTTACTATTTCGATCACATGTTCGCGGTCCGGTTCTGCAGCCTGATTCCGGACGTGATTCCAATGAGGGAGACCCGGGGGGGATGGGAGTTTCCGATGGACGAGGTGTCCGGGCGCGCCAGGGGGGCCCGGGCCGTGGTGCTGGTCAACCCGGGCAACCCCACCGGCTCCGTGCTGAACAGGGATGAACTCGAGGCCATGGTGGAGATCACCGACCGGGAGGGGTGCGCCCTGATAGTGGACGAGACCTACGAGAGGTTCAATTTCCTGGGCAGCGACCGGCATCCCTGGCAGTCGGGAAAGCCCGGCCATGTGCTGACCCTTGGGAGCTTCTCCAAGAGCTTCGGCATCCCGGGCTGGAGGCTGGGTTACCTGTTCGGCTCCGCCGAACTGATGGCGGAGGCCCTCAAGGTTCAGGATTCGGTGGTGATATGCCCCCCCACCCCGGCTCAGATACTCCTCGAGCACTGCCTGAAGAGCGAGGGGTTCACCCGGGAGAAGGCCTCCGGGGTCAGGCGGAGGCTCGAGGCGTGCCGAAAGGCCATGGAGAAAGCCGTGGGGCTGGAGTGGAGAGACTGCGGCGGCGGCTTCTTCACCCTGGCCGCCTGCCCCGGAATGAACGGCTACAGGGCGGCGGAGGTTCTCCTGGAGAGGTACCGCATCGGCACGATCCCCGGGGGCGCCTTCGGCGACGCGGGAGAAGGGCACGTGAGGGTGAGCTTCGGCTGCCTGCCCGACGAAATGCTGTCGGAGGCCATGGAAGCCCTGGCATCCGTGAACCTGACCTCCGTCGCGGGGACACCGGCGACCCGAAAACCGGGCTGATACGAAACCGCCCCCCACCGCCGGCCCCGGGGGGTCAGGGCGCCGAAGCGAGGGTCCGAAGCAGGGTCTGATTCAGGTGGAAGTGGCACACGCCGCTGAAGCCCGCACCGATAGCGGTCTCCACCTGCCGCCGGGCCTCTTCCGGGGAGACTTCCAGCCTCCCGATCCCGGTGCCCAGTCCACAGACCGCCGGGGTGCCGCAGGTCAGCCCGTCCGCCTGTCCGGAGATAACGCTGTCCAGCTCCGCAGCCGTCCGGAAGTAGTTCATGAAGTAGATGCGGTCCAGGACGCCCGACCTTCCCCACAAGGACCAGTCCTGCCCGCAGCCCAGGGCGTCGGCCCGGTCCGGAAGCACGGCCGCGGAAACCGCCGCCCCCCTGCCCCCGGCCGCCATGGAGAGGAGAACCAGGGCGTGGGTTATCCTGTCGGCCCTCCAGAGGCCGAACTCCCGGTGAAAGCGGCCTCCGGGGAGTACATCCTCCGGCCAGGCGCCGGGGGATAGCCCGGTGCTCCGGGCGAACCTGTCTCTGCACCCCTGGCAACAGCAGGATTCCGCACCGGGAAAGCGTACGTAGTCGAACTGAACACCGTCCAGGGGAAAGCGGTCCAGGAGTTCCAGAACGAGCGCCTCCTCCAGTGCCAGGTTACGGGGATCCGTAGGGCACAGCCACGGAAGCGTGTCCCCGGAGCAGTCAACCTGCAGCCTCCCTTCCCGGGCCAGGGAATCCAGGAAAACCCCGTCCGCACGGTTCGCTTTCCAGAGAATCACCCAGGCGTGCACCTCGATGCCCCGGGCGCTGCACTCGGCTATCAGATCGTTCGCCCACCCGGTGTCCGGGGGAAAGGCCTCGGATACCGGCACCAGGGATGACGGATACGCCGGGGACACTCCGTACAGAAGACACGGAAGCACATGGTCCACCCCCGCCTCCGAAAGAACCGCAGAGGTTCCGGCCCAGTTCCCCGGAAGCCCCTTGTCCACCCAGACGCCCTCGACCGGCGGCGGTGCGACCGCCGCAATCGCTGAAAGCAGGCTCAGGAACAACGACACGTCCGGCCTCCTCCCCCTCTTCCCCGGAGACGGTTCCCGACGGGCCGCCTTCCCCGGGGCGGCCGTCCATCCGTCATATCCCCGGCTTCCCGTCACTCTGGAGCGGCTCCCGGAGCAGCCTTTTGTAAACCTCCTTCGCCTGCCTGAAGAAATCGTTGAAACGGCCGTCGAGAAAATCCGGGAAGCTGTGGTCCGGCCCCGTGAAATCCCCGAAGCGGTACCTGAGACAGGTATGGGCCCAGACCCCCCTTCCCATATAGACCTTGTCCGGCGCCTCCTTGAGGCTTGCGAGCACCAGCTTCCCGTGATCCAGGTATCCCGGGTCGAGGTTGGCCGTTCTTCTCCCCCCCCGTGACATGGTCCGCTCCAGGTCACAGGTCAGGGTCTTCCAGGCGGTGAGTTCCGAGGGGTCCCTCAGAACGGAAAAACAGAGCCAGCACCTCCGGAGCCCCTCCCCCATCTCGGGCCGGTAGTAATCGCTCATGTCGAAGGGATACTCTCCGCTCCGCAGGGCCGGAGGGCCGAAGAACCCCACCAGCCCCGGCAGCACCGCCTCCATCGCCTCCGGAGCGCCGAAGAGAACGCTGACCACCGGCATAACCCTGGGCGCAGAGCTATTCGGCCGCATCCGCCCTCCTCTCGGCTTTGAGCCTGGCCAGCTCCCGCCACGCCTCCTCGGCCACCGAGGGGCATATGCCGAACAACCGGGCAACCGCTTCTCCGTACCCGGTGGACAGCTTTACGTTCTCCCGTCCGCTTCCTCCGGATATCCGCAGGTTTCCGTTGTGGGCGCTGAGCCTGCGGTCCTCCAGGGAGAGGTTTATGTGCAGGCTGTTCAGCCCCGGGGCGTCGAAGGAGCGACGCCAGTAACCCAGAAACTCGTCTCTGGAAAGGGTTCTGTCCTCCAGACGGTACCTCCACTGAGCGGGGGTGCCGCCCTCTCTGATGTAGAGGTCCCATCCGCCTTTCCGGCGTATCCACTCGAGGCTTCTGCCCTGAAGAGCAAGGCTTCCGCCCCCCCGGTCCAGGGGAACCGGCTGCGGGACCACGAAACCGGGGTCCAGGAGGAATGTTCCTGAAGAACCCTCCGCCAGCAGGGCGCAGTGGATGTCCCTGCCGTGCTTCATGTGGCCGGTGAGGGGCCTGGTGCTCCAGCCGCACGCCGCGAGTACCGCCGACAGGGCTTCGGTGAGGGAATAGCAGGTTCCGCCGGTGCCGTCGCGCACGAAGCCTTCGAACACCTCGCCGGGCATGCGCAACCTCTCATGGCCGTGAGCCTTGAGAAGAAACTTGGTGATGTTCTCCCAGGGTATCCGGCTGAAGGCCTCGGATACCCGGAAAAGCGTATCCGTCCCGCCTTGCGGGAGTATTCCGAAGTGATCGAAGAAAACGCTTTCCGGTGATTCCATGGGCGAATCATACCATGCACCGGCGCCGGCCGGAAACCGCCCGCCGGGAGGAACCGCCGCGGGCGTACGGTATGTACTCACCCACGGCAACAATGAATTGTGACGATTTGCTCACTTTGCCGGGTCCCTCCCCATATTCCCTCCATGAAACCGAGGTACAGAGGTCTCAACGGATACCTTCGGGAAACCTTCGGGAGGAAGGTTTACAAGGTCGGGCTGGTTGGGGGCTTCACCTGTCCCAACCGGGACGGCTCCCTGGGCACCGGCGGGTGCACCTTCTGCAACCCCTCCGGCTCCCTTCCCCTGAACTACAGGCCGGGCATGAGCCTCCGGGAGCAACTGGAGACGGGCACCGCCTACATCCGCCGGAGACACCGGGCCGACGCCTTCCTGGCCTACTTCCAGGACTGCACCACCACCTACGGGCCGCCTGAGACCCTCGAGGCCCTCTACCGGGAAGCCCTCGGGTTCCCCGGGGTGGTGGGGCTCTGCCTGTGCACCCGGCCGGACTCTTTCAACCCCCCGGTGCTGGACATGCTTCAAGCCATCTCCCGGGAAAGCTTCCTGTGGGTGGAGCTGGGGGTTCAGAGCGGCAGCGACGCAACCCTGGCCCGGATGAACAGGGGACACGACACCGCCGCGGTCATAGGGGCCTTCCGGGAGCTGCACGGCCGCGGGATACGCACCGGCGCCCACATAATCCTCGGTTATCCCGGGGAAACCGGAGCGGAGGCCCTTTCAACCGCCGACCTGGTGAACCGGACGGGAACCGCCGGTGTGAAGATACAGAACCTGCACGTGATCCGGGACACTCCCCTGGAAAAGAGCCTTGCGAGGGGTGAGTTCGAACCCCTGTCCCAGAACCGCTACACGGAACTGGCGGTGGACTTCCTGGAGAGGCTGAACCCGGAAACCGTCATCCTGCGCCTCACCGGGGAGGCGCCGGCGCACCTGACTGCGGCGCCGCACTGGAGCATCAACAAGATGGCGGTGCTGAACGGGATCCGGGCGGAGCTTGTCCGGCGGAACACCTTTCAGGGAAGGCTGTACCCATCCCGCCGGTCAGGTCCCCCGGCGGGGGACTGACCCCCTACAACCCGCCGTCGTCCATACCCGGCGCCGCCTTCCGGCATCGCCCCCGGGCTCACCTCCCAAGAACCACGATCCGGGACACAGCGGAGAGCCCGTCCATCCGGGCCACCACCGGGTACACCCCCGCCGGAAGCCTGTTCCCGGCATGGTCGCTGAGGACGAGGGGAATGGTCAGCCCCCCCGCGGGAGCATGTCCCTGGAAGACCGTCCGCACCTCCCGGCCGGCGATATCGAACACGGTGACCGTGAGCAGCCCGGACGCCGGCACCGAACAGTGAAGGGAGGACGAGGACGACGCCGGGTTGGCGCCGCTGACGACCACCTCCAGGGAACCGGGAACCTGCTCCGGGTCAACCGAGAAGGAGCCAAGCGCCCATATCTCGACGTCGTCCAGGTTCCAGCCGCAGTATTCCCGCAGGTCGTCCGAAGGGCCCATGACCCATCGCAGCCATACCTGGGGCTGTCCGTCGGCGTAGCCGGATATGTCCGCCACCCGGAGGACCCAGTCGCCGTCCGCGGTCTCCCCCGGGCCGTTCTCCCAGACGGTGTGCCACTGCGCCCGGTCCGCGGAGACCTGTACCGCCGCACGGTCCGAACCGGCTCCCTGAACCCCCAGCCACCTTCGATAGCGGAGCTGAACCCCCGTGAGCCCGGTGCAGTCAATGGCTTCGGTGGTAAGGTACTCCTCTCCCATCACCGGGCCGTAGTCGCCCCAGAGGTTGTACCCGTAGGCGTTGGTACCCGTGAAGCCCGAGGCGGGGTCGGGGTTTCCGTAGGCGCCGCCGTGCCCCTGGGGAATGCCCCATTGCCATTCGCCCGAGGCATCCCAACCCGGGTTCACGTCCATGTTCCACCCGTAAACCATGCCGGTTTCCCCCACCACCAGGATCACCCGGTTCTCGGCATTCCCGCCGGAGGAATCCAGGAACTCCACCTTCGCCGTGTAAACCCCCGGAGCCAGGGAACCGGCCTCATCCGTCAGGGAGGCGGTGAACTGAACCGTCTGCCCGGGGTTGACGACGCCCTGGAGTTCACCGGCGACATCGAGCCAGTCCGCCTGCTGCACGTCCACCTGGTACGTCCCCGGCGCACCGCCTACGAACTCCATGGTCCAGACATGGGAGTCCGGGGAAAAAGGCCCCCCGGGCTCCCCCTGGAACACCGCATCCCCGGCGGGCGAGACCCTTATCCCCCGGTCAAGGCCCAGCAGTTTGAGGCAGAAGTTGCCGGTCTCCGGATAGGGGTTCTCACTACAGCCGTAAAAATCGTGCCAGCCGCCGCCGTGGTGATAGTAGCTTTCCCCCGGGGACGCCGAGGATTCCACTATCACCCGGTACGACGCCCCCAGCAGCACCGGTACATCGGCGGTGCGATCGTAGGGGTATCCCCCCCGGGAGAACTCCATGACGAAGTAAACGCTGTCGCCGGTGCAGACCTCGAAGGGCTGCTCCAGCTCCACCGTATGAAAGCCCCGGTATCGGTGGAAAGACTCCTGCCCCCCCAGAGGCCCCTGGGGAGCCGTCCCGTCGAAGCCGGAGAAGAAGCCCGCGTTGCACTCCACCGAGTCGTCCGCGGTGAAAAAGGAATAGGCGGTTATGTAATGGTTTCCGGTGGCCTCGAAGGCGTTCATCACCCTGGCGGGGAGGGTGAACGTGTCCCGCCAGCCGTGGTAATCGTGATGGTACACCCTCTCGTAGTCCATATACTCCACGTTGGCGAAGGAGACGGCCCCCATGAAGTTCTCCCGGCCGCACCACTTGTCCCAGTAGCTGATGTGGAAGAAGCCATTCAGCCCCCAGCCCTCGCCCCAGCTGTTCTTGCATATCCACGCCCCGGGCTCCGGAGCCTGGGTGGGCAGGTTGTCGTTCCAGCCGATTATGGCTACGGAATGGTTGGGCGGATCGTCGGTGTAAGGGGGCTGGTACTGAATGTAGTTCTGCATGTAGGAGGAGCTGGCGCAGTAACAGGTGGCCACGGCCCCATGTTCCATGACCGCCTGCTTGATCCGGTCCAG
>JAKPTG010000108.1 GCA_029571005.1 Candidatus Fermentibacterota bacterium | reverse complement strand
GCTGCCCGGAGGCGGGTTCCGGCTGGGAGTCCATATCGCGGACGTGGCCTTCTACGTTCCCCAGGGGTCTTCGGTGGACGCGGAGGCCAGGGGCCGGGGCACCAGTGTTTACCTGCCCGACCGGGTGATACCGATGATACCGGAGGTGCTTTCGAACGGAGCGTGCAGCCTGCTGCCCGACCGGGACAGGCTGACCCGCACCGTCTTTCTGGAGTACGACGGGTCCGGAAAGCGCACCGACTTTTCCATTGCGCCGTCCATCATCCGCTCCCGGCGAAGACTCACGTACGAACAGGCCCTGGACCTGATGAAGGGCGATTACACCGGTGATCCGGAACTGGAGGCCTTTTTCGTCGGGGTCACCCGGCTCAGCCGGATACTGAAGGCGGCGGCGGTCGTCCGGGGCGCCCTTGACCTGGGCTCCGCAGAGTTTCGCACCAGGTTCGGCGGCGACGGAATGCCGGAGGGGTTCGATCCGGTGCCCGACGACATGGCCCGTGGGATGATAGAGAGTTTCATGGTCGAGGCCAACCGGGCGGTGGCCGACTACTGCCGCTGGCTGGAACTGCCGGTGATGTACCGGGTTCACGATGAACCCGCTCCCGATTCCATTGACAACCTGAGGAGCATGCTGTCGCCCCTGGGGCTCGGTTTCGGGGGAAGGGGGGTTCCGGGCCCGGTGGAGTACGCCTCGATGCTCACCAGGGCAAGGAAGCTGCCCCAGTGGCCCCTCGTCCGGGAAGCCTCGCTCAGGGCGCTGCAGAAGGCGGTGTACCTGCCGGTCAACCGGGGACACTACGGTCTTTCCCTGAACAGCTACATGCACTTCACCAGCCCGATCCGCAGGTACCCCGACCTTGTTGTGCACCAGGCTCTGACCCGCCACGAGAAGACCGGCATGGCCGATACCGACGTGAACCTTGGCTCCCTGGCGGAGCTGTGCAGCGGTCTGGAGCGCCGGGCGGCCCAGGCCGAGTGGGACTCGGTGGAACTCATGGCCCTGCTTTACCTCTCGGAGCGGCGGGGCTCCACGTTCAGGGGGATGGTGAGCGATGTGAAGGATTTCGGTGTTTTCGTCAGGCTGCTGGACGTGCCCGCCGAGGGGTTCATCCCGGGGCCGGTCCTCAGAAGGTCTGCGGTGAAGCTCTTCCAGGGGGGCCGGCCGGGAATGCTTCTGTCCGTGGCCGTGCTGGAGGCGGACCCGCTGCTTCGGCGCCTGACACTGACGCCGGTTCCGGACAGGAGCGGGGAATGATGGAAAGGGTGTATGGGGAGTTGTCCCGGGCGATTCAAGGCTGGATAGCAACGACGGTTGCGGGGGCCGGGACGAAGCGGGTGGTTCTGGGGCTCAGCGGCGGGCTGGACAGCTGCGTCAGCGCGGCCCTCTGCGCCGGAGCCCTTGGGGGGGACAACGTACTGGGGATCATGATGCCCTGCGGAAACCATCCGGACGACTTGAGGGACGGGGGCAGAATAGCGGAGTTCCTGAAAATCAACAGCAAGGTCGTGGACCTGGAGGCGGCCTTCCGGGAGTTGATCCGGGCGGCGGACCTTGACGGGTCCGACGCCACAGTGACGGGCAACCTCAAGTCCCGGCTCAGAATGGCCGTTCTTTACGCCCACTCCCGGGGCCGGTTGGTGGCGGGCACGTCGAACCGTTCGGAATACCTGACCGGCTACTGGACCAAATGGGGGGACGGAGTGGCGGATTTTCAGCCTCTGCGGGGCCTTTACAAGGATCAGGTGGTGAAGCTGGCGGAAGCCATGGGGCTTCCGGGCTGGGTTATGGGGAGGGTCCCCTCCGCCGGATTCTGGCCCGGGCAGAGCGACGAGGAGGAGATGGGGGTCACCTACCGGGAGATAAGGGATTACTTTGCGGAAGGGCCGGAGTCCCTTTCCCCGGAGGCCGCCGGGATCATCGGAAGACTGCACGGCGCCAGCGTCCACAAACGGGCGCCGACACCATGCTTCGACGCGGAAAGGTGGTTCCGGGACCATGGATAGGGCCGCCCTGATCAGCGTTTTCGACAAGACCGGGCTGGAGGGGTTCGCCCGGGGGCTTCACCGGCTGGGTTACGGAGTGTTTGCGTCCGGCGGCACCGCAGGAGCGTTGGAAGCGGCGGGTGTTCCAGTGGTCTCCACCGAAAGCGTCACCGGAATTGTTTCCATGCTGGGGGGGCGGGTCAAGACCCTGCATCCCGCCCTGCACGCGGCTATCCTGGCGGACGGTGAGGACCGGGAGCGGATGCGGGCCTCGGGCCGGGTGGTGTTCGACCTGGTGGCGGTGGACCTGTACCCCTTCCAGCGGACCGGTAACCTTCCTCCGGACTCCTGCGGGACAGTGGAACTGATTGACATAGGGGGGCCCGCCATGGCCAGGGCCGCGGCCAAGAACTGGGCCCACGTGATCAGCGCCCTGGGGAGCGATTGCTTTCCGGATGTGCTCCGGACCATCGAGTCGGGCGGCAACACCCCGGAGTACCGCAGAAGAATGGCCGCCAGAACGTTCGGCATCACCTCGGACTACGACCTCCGGGTGGCCCTGAAGCTCGAGGAAGGGCTCGTTCCGGAGCTCAGGTACGGCGAGAATCCCCACCAGAAAGCCCGGATCCATTTCACGGAGCCGGCCGTGGGGTTTGCCGGGGTGGAGATCTCCGGGGGCAGAACCATGAGCTACAACAATTACGCCGATGCTTCCGCCGCCTGCGCCCTTGCGGCGGACCTCCCGGAGGACAGGGCGGGGGTGGTGCTTCTGAAGCACGGCAACCCCTGCGGGGTCGGTGTCGGTGAAACCCCGGCCGAAGCCTTCGAGAACGCCTTCCGATCCGACCGGCAGAGCCCCTACGGAGGCATTCTCGCGTGCAACCGCACGGTTGACGGTGAGCTGACCGCCGGAATAAAGGACCTTTTCCTGGAGGTGATCATAGCCCCTGATTATCGGGAGGAGGCCATGGAAAGGCTCTCCCGCAGGAAAAACCTCAGGGTGGTGCGCCTGAAGCCGGGAAGGGACGCCGGGCCTTCCGTCAGGAGCATCTGGGGAGGGTTGCTGATCCAGGAGCAGGACCGTTCCCTGGAACCGCCGGAAAACTGGACCGTGGTGACGGAAAGGCGGCCCGAAGCCCGGGAGATGGAAGCCCTGGACCTGGCCTGGCGGGTGGTCAAGGGGGTAAGGAGCAACGCGATAGTGATAGGGGACCGGAAAGGAACCCTGGGCATCGGCATAGGGCAGCCCAGCCGGGTGGAGAGCCTGGACCTGGCGGTGCGGAGAGCCCTCAGGGAGGGCAACGACCTGTCCGGTTCGGTGCTGGCCAGCGACGCCTTCTTCCCCTTCCGCGACGGCCCCGAGGCGGCGGCCGAGGCCGGGGTCAGGGCCATTGTTCAGCCCGGCGGATCCATCCGGGACCAGGAGGTTATAGAAGCGTGCAACCGGCACGGAGTCGCCATGGTGTTCACCGGCGTGAGGCATTTCCTGCATTGACGGGACGGCGGACGGTTTTGTTTCCGATTACGGCGCCGGTATTTTCCGGGTGTCCTTGCAGTTTTTTTTCGGAGGTTCTTACTTGAGGCACCTGTTTCCGATTCTCGTGATACTGGGTCTGGTGTCCTGCAGCCGGGTGGTTTCCGACGGAAACGGCGTCGAGGGGGATACCGCATCCCCCGGGGACGGGCCGTTCCATACCGCCGACTCCCTGATACAGACGGGTCTTCAGGACCGGGCCGTAAGAGAACTCAGGGCGCTCTGGCGGAGCCTGGATAACCCCGGCCACCTGAGGAACGACTTCCTCTGGCGGTTTACCGGGTGCTACAACGGTCGTGGACTTCCGGTGAGGTGTCTGGAGGTGCTGGACAGCCTTTCCCGGGCGGGGTGGGGTAACCTCGGGGGATGGAAGGTGTCGGTCATGGAGCTGAACAGGATGGGGAACTCCGCCCTGTCCCTCGCCGCCGGGGATCGTCTGCTGGAGGCGTGGCTCCGGCGTGACTCCCTCGAGACACTGCCCCCGGGGGTCACCCCGCCGCCGGACAACCCCGCGGAGAGGGCCGTAAGGGTCATCATGGCGGGCAAGGGGACCCTGACCCCCGCCCAGATAACCGTTGCCGCCCAGGACGCCCAGTTGTTCCCTGTCAGCCTGGCTCCCAGGGTCCGGGAGGAACTGGGTCTGACGGTGGACCGCCCGGACCAGTGGTGGGACAACGCCCTGAGGATTCTTGACCCGGAGCTTTCCACACAGGAAGGGGCCCGGCTCCATGCGCTCAGGATGAAGGCCCGGGGCGCCGGCGGTCCCGAGGAGTGGACCGCCATGCTGGACAACCCTGGAATGCAGGCCGTGGCGGCGGAGGTGCTGGCGACCAGGTATCCCGAAAGGGTGGACTGGCGGGTTGCGGACATCCTCTACGGAAACAACATGGGCGCCCTGGCGGACAGGGTTGCATCCTCCCGGGGGGGCGAGTTCGCCCGTGGGGTGGAGATGGCCAGGCTCAGAGCCCTGGGCAGACACTCCGATCTGCTGGCCCTCTGCGGCTCCCCGGGGCCGGACGCCTCCGAGGAGTTTCTGGCCAGGGCCGCCCTGTTCCGGGCCCGGGCGCTGAGAAGTCTGAACCGTACCGCCGAGGCATGGGCCGCCTACTCGGAGTTCGCCGGGCGCTACCCCTGGCACCCCACCGCCTCCGAGGCAGGTTACCTCGCCGGGGTTTACTACGACTGCGAGCAGCAGTGGGGGCCCGGAGCAGACGCATATCTGGCCGGGCTTCGGGCGCACCCCGATTTTGTGGCCGACGAGAGGGGGCACTGGCGGGGCGGGTTCTGCCTGTACATGAGCGGCAGGGGCGCCCTGGGCGACTCCCTTTGGGCGGCGGCGACGGAACTGTGGCCCAGCGGGTACTGGCGGGACGAGATGCTGTTCTGGAGGGCCAGATACGCAAACAGAAAAGGCGACGGATCCCGGGAGGCGTCCCTCCTGGCGCAGGCAGCCCGGGAGCACCCGTGGGAGTACTACGGAATGTTGGCCGCACAAAGGCTCGGCATTCCGTCGCCCCTGGAGCTGACGGTGTTTTCCCCGGTACTGGCGGATTCACCGGAGACCTCCCTTGCCATGGAACTCTTCGGGCGGGGTTACGGAACACTGGCGGTGGAGATGCTGGCTTCCGGCCCGGGGGACCCCGGCCTGAGGGCCGCATCCCTCGGCATCCTGGGGCAGCACGGCGCCGCTATCGGGCTGATGCGCTCATGGGATACGGAACTCAGGGAATCCAACCGGGGGATGCTGCCGAACGACATGCTGGGCTGGTACTTTCCGTCACCTTACCACTGTGAGGTGGCTGGGGCGGTGGACGGGCTTTCGGTGGAACCCTGCTGGATCGAGGGGATTTCCAGGGAGGAGAGTTATTTCAACAGGTTCGCCCGTTCCGGCGCCGGGGCCGCGGGGCTGATACAGCTCATGCCGGGCACCGCCGGCGACGTGGCCCGGTGGTACGGACTGCCGCGGCTCGCGGGGGAGGATTTCTTCGTTCCGGAACTCTCCCTGCGGTACGGTAGTATTTATGTAAACCGGCAGATGAACAACTTCGAGCATTCTCCGCTGTTTCTGGCGGCCTACAACGCCGGCCCGGGGAACGCCTCCCGCTGGGTACGGACCCACGGCTGGGACCCGGAGGACCCGGAGCTGTTCATCGAGCAGATAACTTTCAGAGAAACAAGGCTTTATGTGAAAAACGTCCAGAGATCCGTCTGGATATACGAAAGGATCAGGCGATGACCTCACTGGCATTGGCGGTTCTCGTAGCCTTCACCGTGGAGCCGGACCAGCCCGGTACCCTGGTGTATCCGCCCTACGGGCACTGCATGGGAATCTACCGGGCCGGGGCCGAGCAGCTCAACATGCTGCTGGGTGGCATGGTGGCCTTTAACGATCCCCAGGGGCTCGCCGCGGTGAAGCTTGCCGAATGGGATTCTCCGGAGCCCTCCGACGACGACGAACTGGCTGTTTACGGCGTTAACAGCGCCGCCGGGCAGATCATCTACAATGCCACCATGTACACCCTTGGCTATTATGACGGCGGGGGCAGGCCGGCGGACAGCCTGTCCGCCCCCCACGGGATCGCTGCCGACGCCGCAGGGAACGTTTACGTGGCGGACACCGGCAATGGCCGGGTGGCGGTGCTTTCCCGGCGGGGTGCCCGGATCAAGCCGGCCTCCTACATCGAGGGGCTGGCGGAGCCGTGGGATGTGGCTCTGGACGGCAGGGCCGTCTGGGTGACGGACCGCTCCGCCGGGATGCTCTACCGGTACGCCTCCCCCAACGATCGGTCCCCCGCCGCCGTTTCCCTCAACAGGCCCCGGGGGGTGGCCGCCACGGGCTACGAGAGGTGGAGCAGCGGCCATCAGCCCTTTCAGGCGGTGGTGGTGGACGACGGAATGGCCATGGTGAAGGTGGTGGACGGAAGGGTGGTGGAGCGGGTCACCCCCGGGGACTGCGGAGGCTCCTTCTTCAACTACCCGGTGGTGGACTACCACGGGAACGTATGGGTCACCGACTCCGTGAGCTGCCGAATCCACAAGTTCAGCCCTTCCCTGGGTTACCTGGACAGCTACGGCAGGGGCTTCGGAAGCGCCGACGACCAGTTCGAGCATCCGACGGGCATAGCCGTATGGACGAGGTTCGGCCAGTTCTTCATCGCCGAGAGGGCCGGGGCAAGGTACTTCTGGGTGGGCACCGACATACGGAACTTCACGGTCCGCCCCGGGGCAAGGAGCCTTTCGGTCTCGGGTTTTCTCACGGAACCGACGATTCTCATAGTCAACGTGCTGGACGCCCAGGGGGCGGTGGTCAGG
Organism: Candidatus Fermentibacterota bacterium; assembly: GCA_029571005.1. Lineage (GTDB taxonomy): Bacteria > Fermentibacterota > Fermentibacteria > Fermentibacterales > JCC-6 > UBA6080. The sequence continues at coordinate 9,011 of JAKPTG010000108.1, read as the reverse complement.
AATCTCCGCACCGGCCAGACTCCGGTGGGACGGTTCAGCTACGACTGGGACGGAACGACCCTGGGAGGCGCCCATTCCCCGGCGGGCAGCTACACCCTGGTGGTCACCGCGGAGGCCACCTACTCGAGCCGCACCTATTTCAGCAAGACCTGGCGGGAAACCTTCACCCTTGGCGACCCCCCCGTACAGGCGCAGGAATCGTCTTCCCGCCGGGGTGAGCGGGGGCACTGACGGAGATTTTTCTTCTACCGGTTCTTCTGGCGTTTTCGGCCTTTTTCAGCGGCACCGAAACCGCTTTTTTCAGCTTGAACGACGTGCAGAAGAGGAGGCTTTCCGAGGGGGAGGGGGGCCGCAGGGTCCTCAGGGTTCTTTCCCGTCCGGGCAGCCTCCTGTCCGGGGTTCTCATGGGCAACACCCTGGTGAACGTTGCCATAGGGACCGTCAGCGCTTCGGTCACCAGGGCGCTCTTCCCGGGGCCTGCGGGCTTCGGGGCGGGCGTGCTGGTCATGACCTTCGTCCTTCTGGTGCTGGGCGAGATCACGCCCAAGACGGTGGCCCGGCACAACAACGAGCGGTGGGCCCTGTTCGCGGCTCCCCTGATCCGGCCGGTGGCCGCCGCCGCGGCGCCGGTGACCAGGCTGCTGGAGAAGATTTCGCTTCGCACCGAAACCGGAAGACACCTCGACCGGAACGAGATCATCACCCTGGTGGAGATGGCCAGGGGGGACGGTGTACTGGGGAAGGAGGCGCTGGTGGCGGAAGCCGTGCTTTCCCTGGGCGACCGGCAATGCCAGAGCGTCATGGTTCCCCGGAGCGAAACCGCGGTGATGCGTATGGAGTGGAACCTCGTCCGGATGCAGGAGGAGGCCAGATCCAACCCCTTCATGCGATACCCTCTGGTTCACGGCCCGGGGGAGGATATCCGGGGCATGACCCTGGTGCGGGACCTGCTGGGGCTGGGGAGGCTTCGGATCAGGGAGGTGTGTTTTTTCCCCGAGACGGCGCCTCTGGACCAGGCTCTCAAGGACCTGAGAAAGGGAGAGGGCGGCCTCGGGGTGGTGGTGGACGAGTACGGTGACTGGAGCGGCATACTGACGGAAAACGACATACTGGCCAAGGCCGTTTTCGATCCCGCCGGGGGGCTCATGCCGCCGGGGGTGAGAAGACGCCGGGACGGATACCTTGTGCCCGGGGGTCTTTCGCTGGAAAGCCTGAGCCGTCTGGTGGGGGAGGTTCCCGAGGCCCGGTGGGCCGAATCCTGCGGCGGGTTCGTGCAGGAGATTTCCGGCCGGATACCGGGGCCCGGCGAGAGCTTCAGGTCGGGAGGGCTGGAGTTCAGGGTGGAGTCCGCCTCCCGGGGAAGGGTGAATCATATCCTGGTCCGGAGGGTGGAGGAATGATCTGGGAGATCGCTGCCTTCATGCTGGCGGTGCTGCTGTCCGTGCTGTGCAATACCGCCGAGGCCGCCTATTCGGCTGCGGGCAGGATCAGGATCGCCGCCGCCGCCCAGTCGGGAAACCGTCCGGCCGGGCTGGCTTTCTGGTTTTTGGAGGACCCTTCCCGCTACCTTTCCACCACTCTGGTAGGAACCAATGTCGGAGTCATCCTGGCCTCGAGCCTGAGCGCCGGGTGGTTCTCCGGGCTGAGCCCCGGTTACGGGCCCCTTTCGGTGGTGGTCACCGCTTCTTTTCTTCTGGTTTTTGCGGAGATAGTGCCCAAACAGAACGCGCTTCTCCGGGCCGATTCCCTGGTGCAGCCCCTGGGGCCGGTACTGATGGCTCTTAGAATCCTGTTCTTCCCCCTCATAGCATCGGCGGGTTTCGTTTCCCGGCTGATCGCCGGCCGTCGCTCGGGGCACAGGCTCTTCGAGAGCCGGGGGGATGTCCGAAGCCTTCTGGAGGTATTCGGCGGATCCGACGGGAAAAGGGCCTGGGATGCCATAGAGCTGGGTGAACAGAGCATAGGTTTTCATGCCAGGCCGGTGTCGGACTTTCCCAGCATAACCCTTGGAGCGTCCAGGCAGCAGGCGATCCAGAGGATCATCGAATCCGGGTCGGATTTCCTGCTGGTGGTGGAGGGGGAGGGGAAGCCCCTTTCCGGTGTGCTGGAAAGCAGGACGGTGCTGAAGAGTTCGGGTCCCTGGAATCCCGGCCGGATGCTCACGGGCATACCGGCGTTTCCCGAGGACTCGGCGCCTTTGAAGGTGCTTCTGGACATGTGGCGTTCGGGAGCCGGAGCCGCGGTGGTGCTGGACCATCGGGGCCAGCCCGGCGGGGTCGTGGTGCCGGGCGATGTGCTGGACTGTCTGCTGTCCGGTGGGGCCTCGTACACGCCCCTTGACTGATATTATCCTATTTTTTATGTAAAGAACCGGCGTGTCGGATCGAGCTACGGGGAGGTTGGGCCCTGGCATCGGATCGCAACCCTCTCACCGGTCTTCCCGGGAACAGCTCCGTCAGGAGGGAGCTGCAGAGGCGGGTGGTGCGCCGTGGAGGTACCGCCGCCTTTCTGGACATCACCGGGTTCAAGGCGTTCAACGATCATTACGGTGTATCCCTGGGGGACCTGGTTATCCGCAGGCTGGGGGAAATTCTCTCGGAGGAGGTCCGGCCCGGCTTCACCGGGCACGTAGGCGGTGACGATTTCGTCTGCATCGGAGATGACGACGGGTTCCGGCCCCGGGTTGAGGCGGCCCGGCTCCGGTTCAGGGCTCTGGCTCCGGGGTTCTATCAGGACAGGGACCGGGAGGCGGGGGGCATAGAGGCCTTTGACCGGTACGGCGGGTACCGGTTCTTCCCCTTTATGGACCTCACCGTGGTTTTCATCAAGCCCGCGGACCGTGGTGAAGCCGTAGAGGCCCTGAGCCTCAGGGCGGGACGGGAGAAGTCCCGGCTCAGGGGGGCCCCGGTGGCCGGGGAGCTGGCGCCCTTACTGGCCGCCCCCGGTTTTGCGGAAATGTCCGACAGAGACCGGAAGGCTTTGCTGGAAGCCGCCGGCATACTCCGGGAAAAAGGGGCGGTGAAGGGTATCACCGACCTCCTGCTGGGCCGGTGCGGGTGGAACGTCAGGAAGAGTGCCGCCCTGGCCCTTGGGAGGATCGGCGGCAAGGAAGCCGTGTCCGCTCTGCTTCTGGCTGTGAGGGATGGAAGCCCCCATGTCAGAACCAGGGCCGTGGAGGGATTGGTGCTGGCCTCCGGAAGGGACGCCGGCCCACTGATAGCACCGTTGGCGAACGATCCCAACACCTGGGTGAGGCGGGCGGTGCTGAGGGGGATAGGCGGGGCAGGATGGTCTCCCGGCCTTCCTCTGCTGAAGAAGGCGGCCCTGGCTACCCGGGCCGATCCGATGAACACCAGGGCGGAGCGGGCGGCGGCCCTGGAGGGCATGGCCCTTCTTGGCGATCCTTCCTCGAGTTCCTTCCTGGCCGGGCTTTGCAGTGACCCCGGTTACGAACCGTCCAGGGAGGCGTACCGGGCCCTCTGTGCCGGGGGAGGCGATCCGGCGGCGGCCAGGGTTCTGGAAAGGGGAGTCATTCCGGAAAACCTGCGCCTGGACGGGGTCTCTCCGGGCAATCTCAAGGCCATAGAAGCGCTGGCCGCCTCGAAACTCACCAGGAACGGCCTCAGGCTGCTGGAAGCCTTTCCCGGCCGGCTTTCCCCCGAAACCGCCTCGATCCTCAGGAGATGGCTGGGGGAGGCTCCGGGAGAGCTGTTTCACCAACTGGTACAGGTGCTGGAAGCCCGCGGGGTTCCGGGAAACCCTTCCTGCGCCGTCCGGGTAGCCGCCAGGCTTGAGCGGGGCGACCCCGCCCTGGACCCCCGGAGTGTCGGCCGGTTCCTGATCTGGCTTTCCAGAAGCCCGGGTGTCCGGCCCGGTGTCTTTCTCAGGCCGTTTCTGCGCATGCCTTCCGGGCAGGTGAGGCTTGCCGCCGCCACCGCCCTGAGCATGTGCCGGGCAAGCCTTGACGGCGCGGGTTGCTGAAGCGAGTTTTCAGGACATTAAGGAGACCGACTTGAACGAGAAGGCCAAGGACCTCCTGGAACGCCTCAGGGCTCTTGACGACCCTGCCCTCGTCGCCTTCACCCCCGACCACGAGGGGATGAACCTTTTGTTGCGCCATGTACCGGCGGCGCTCCTGGTCAGGGATGTCCGGAACTGGCGGGTGCTGTTCATGAACGATCAGGCCGCCGACATGTTTGGTGTCTCCGTGAAGGATGTTCTGGGGAAGACTCTGGCGGAATCGGGCGCGGGCATCATTCCGGAGGGGAATACCGGCCTTTCCGGAATCGTGCGGGGAACCCTCAGGGATACCGACGGCGCCCGGGTGAAGGTGCTCGTTTTCACACGCCGGGTGAGCCTCAGGGGCTCGGGCGCGGAGATCGTGATGATACTCGACGCAACCGCGTTCGGGGACGACGGTTCGGATTCCGACAAGGCGGGGCTCACGGTTTTCCGCCGGGCCCTGGCGGAGGGCGGAACGGCCTACATCTACACCGAAATCGCCGGCGGCAGCATCGAGAGGGACATGATCGTCCTGGAAACCGGCGGGGTTCTGCCGGCGGATCTTCAGGACAAGGTTGAGCCCGGCTGTTCCATATCGGAACTGTTTCCCCCGATGGAGGCCGCCCGGCTGGTGGAGACAACCCTGGCCATGGACGACGGTGCCGACGCCAGAGACATCACCCTCAAAAGCGGCATGGCACTCCGGCTCTTTTCCGGCGGGGCTCACCGGGCGCTCATGGTTTTCCCCGGCGGCCGGGAACAGGAGCCGCCCTCCGACCGGGTCCAGGCGAAAACCGGCAACCTCAGCGCCACCATCCGCAGGACCGCCCTCAACATCGCGCCGGGCGGGGACTCGACGGCCGATGGAATGCTCACAATGCTGGGATTCACGTCGGTCAGCGTGGACAGCGTGGACAGTGCGATGATTCTCCTGGAGGAGACCCCCGAGAGGTTCCTGTTCGTTCTCCTTGAACAGGAAAACCCCCCGGGGTTCGGCAGCCTGGCGGCCCAGCTCCTGAAGACCGGCACCGGCCTGGTGACGGTGTCCTCGGGGCCTGCGCCGGACATCCCCGAGGGGCTCAGGTTCGCCCAGGTACCGGCCCCCCTGGGCATAAACTCCCTGGCGTCGGCGGTATCACAGGTCTGCTGACATCCTTGCGGCGACGGGATTTACGCTCTTCTTCCCGGAACGACCTCCGGCTGTGGTGCAGGGGTCATCGCTGTAGGGCCTGAGATCGTGAAGTGGATCACCCGGAGAGACAAGCCGCAGCGGATTCCGCCGCTTGCCGGGGGTGAGCCGGTTGGGCGTGTCGGGTTTTCCGGCCGGGCCGTCGGAGGAGCGGGAGCGGTGGGTCCGCTTCGGGTCAGATGAAGAGGGTGGCGGCGCTCTTTTCCGACAGGGAGGCGAAGGTGCCCACCCCGGCGGTTTCCACCCCGTCCAGCAGTTCCTCTTTTCTGATTCCCATGACGCCCATGGACATCTCGCACGCCTGGAACACCACGCCCATCTCCATGGCCTGGGAGAGCATGTCCGGCAGGGAGTCAACCCCCTTCGACTTCATGACCTGCTTCATCATGGCGGTGCCGGCGCCCATCATGTGGAGTTTGGAGAGGGCCAGCCGCTTAGGCCCGGTGGGCAGCATCATTCCGAACAGCTTTTCCGGGAGGGATTTCCGCACCCGGGGAGGGTGTTCCTTCCTCAGGACGGAGAGCCCCCAGAAGGTGCAGAAGACCGTTACCTCGTGCCCGAGGGCGGCGAAACCGGTGGCGATGATCAGGGCCGCCAGGTTCCTGTCCATGTCACCGGAGAAAAGGACTATTGTGGTGCGTTTCTCCGGCACCGCCGACTCCTGCCGGGGCTCTCCGCCTCCCTTCCGGACCAGGGCCGTGAAAACGCCCTTGTCCTCGGTCAGGGAAACGAGGGTGTTGCCGGTGGAAGCGCACCAGGCGGGGAGGTCGTTTCTGAAGCCCCGGTCCGTGGCCACGGCCTCGAGAACCCGGCCGGGAGCCATCCCCTTCATGGCTCTGGAAACCTGGACCAGCGGGCCCGGGCACTGCATCCCCGATACGTCCAGGGACACTGAGGGTGCGTCCTCCCGAGGGGGCCCGCTCTGGTCCCCGTTTCCCGTGTCGGGGGGCGTATCGGCGCTTTCGGGGTTGAACATTCTCCAGGTGAGGAATCCTCCCGAGAGGTTGTACGCATCGAATCCCCTCTGCCGGAGCATCCGCTCCGCCGAATAGCCCCTCTGTCCCTGGGCGCAGAACAGCACCACCGGCCTGTCGCCGGGGATCTCGTCCAGCCTGGTTCTGAGGGCGTCCAGCGGGATGTGGACGCTTCCCGGGATGGTTCCCATCTCCCTTTCCTCCGGTTCCCGGACGTCCAGCAGGAAGGCCCCCTCGGGCAGTCCGCCGGGAAAGACGGGTCTGGTGAGTCCGTCCAGAACGTTGCAGGCCACGTAGCCCGCATAGTTCACCGGATCTTTGGCGCCTCCGTAGGGCGGTGCGTAGCAGAGTTCCAGTTCCGCAAGGTCCCGCACGGTCATGCTCTTCCCGATCGCTGTGGAAAGCACGTCCATGCGTTTGTCCACCCCGTCCTCACCCACGGCCTGGGCTCCCAGGACGACACCTTCGGGGCTGAAGAGAAGCTTCACGGCCATCCGGGCCGAACCGGGGTAGAAGGAGGCGTGGGAGGGTGGATGGAGGTAAACCTTCCGGTGGGGGATTTCCCGGGTTGTCAGTTGCCTCTCGGAGGCTCCCGCGGCGGCGGCGGTGAGCCGGAAAACCTTCACCACGGAGGCCCCGAGGGTGCCGGGACAGCTTACCCGGCCCCCCAGGGCGTTTTCGGCGGCGATCCTCCCCTGACGGTTCGCCGGGCCTGCCAGGGGTATGGACATGCGTTCACCCAGCACCGGGTGGAGGGTCTGGACGGCGTCGCCCACGGCCCAGATGCCGGGGTCGCTGGTGCGGAGGAACTCATCCACCAGTATGGCGCCGTTGCCGGCGGTTTTCAGCCCCGCCCGTGCGGCCAGCTCGCCGTTGGGCCTGACCCCGGCGGCCATGACCACGAAATCCGCCGGGACCGGTGCCGAACCGGACAGCACCACTTCCAGCCCCCCGGGGTTCTTCCGGATCTCCTCCACGCCGGCGCCGGTGAAAAGCCTGACCCCGCCGCTCCTCAGGGAGTGGGCCAGGGGAACCGTCATCTCCGGGTCCATGAAGGGGAGGATGGAGGGCATCCGCTCCACCAGGGTCGTCTCCAGACCGGCGGCCACAAGGTTTTCGGCGGTTTCCACCCCGATGGAACCGCCCCCCACCACCACCGCCCGGGAAGCCCCGTCTCTGATCCGATCCATGATGGCGTCCATGTCGGGCACGGTCCACAGGGTCAGAACACCTTCGAGGTCCGCACCGGGTATGGGGGGAACCAGGGGAGTGGAACCGGGGGAGAGGATCAGCGAATCGTAGCCCTCGGCGTATTCCCGGTTTTCCTTCAGGTCCAGGACGGTCACGGTGCGGGCGCCGGGGTTTATGGAGGTGACGAGGTGACCCGTGCGGAACTCAATGCCGGACTGTTCGAGAAACTTTTCCGGGGTCATGAGAAGGAGGCTGTCCCGGGAGCGTATGGCGCCGCCAAGGTAGTAGGGGAGGCCGCAGTTGGCGAAACTGATGTAATCGCCCCGCTCGAAGACGATTATCTCCGCATGCTCGTTCAGCCTTCTTGCCCTGGCTGCGGCGCCGGCCCCCCCCGCCACGCCGCCCACGATAAGCAGTCTCATGCCCCGCCTCCGATCCTTTTTCAGAACCAGAATCTCGCCCCGATGCCTCCGGCCAGATCGAACTCGGTATCCGGTGCCAGGTCCAGCACCGGCACTATCTCGAGGAAAGCGTCGAAGGGCGCCTTGTCGAAGACCCAGGACACGCCCACGGGAACCCTTGCCCCGATCTGGGCGTCGTCCCGGAAGACAGCCCTGCCCCCGACACCTACGTACAGCGGCGCACGGCCCCCGTTCCAGGAGGCCAGCTCGGACATGTGCCAGAGGTAGTCGCAATAGACGTGGGCGGCCTTTTTGTCTCCGGAGAGACTCCATGCCGCTGCGGCGTTTATCGCGCCTTCGGCCGAGGTGAAGTATTTCAGGCATATCCCGGTGGGCTCGCCTATGATTATGCCCAGCCCGATGTCGTTTCCCTGCCCCCCGTAGGTGGAGCAGGCAAGTACCAGCAACAGCAAGTTCAAGGTGTCACCTATCCTTCCCGTATTTCAAGAGGTTCTCGGCGAACAGCGCCGAGTATTCGGAGGAGGGGAACGCCGACGCCATGGCGGCGGCCGCCAGTTCCACACTCTTCCCGAGGGGCAGGGTGTAGCGCATCTCCGTAAAACGGCTTCGGAACTGCTTCACCTTTTCCCTGACGTTTTCCCGGCGGACGATCACCGCCGCCATCAGTTCCGCCAGAGCCCCGAAATCCTCCTCGTTCATGCCGAACCTTGTCATCTCCCCGACCCCGGTGCGGATGCCGGAGGGGGAGAGGAAGGTATCGTCGTCGGGCAGGGCCTGATAGTTCACTATTATGTTGTTCTCCTGGAGCCTGTCGGCGATTTCGGCGCCGTCGCCGTGCTCCCTGACCCTTACGAGAACCTGGTGGGTCATGGTGTACCCGTCCGCCGGGTCGCCCTCGACCTTGAGGCCCAGATCGGCCAGGGACCGGGCGAAGGCCTTCGCGTTACGGATCACCTGCCCCTGGTACTGGTCCTTGAAGGCGTTCATTTCCTCGGCGGCGACCAGGAGCCCAAGGAGTGTGGCCAGGTGGTGGTTGGAGGTGCTGCCGGGGAAGGCTCTGCTGTTGATGTCGAGCCATAGCTTCCGCAGGGGGTGCTTACGGTCCATGTTGGAGGCGATGACCCCCCGCTGGGGGCCGAAGAAGGTCTTGTGGGTCGAGCCGGTCACCACGTCGGCACCCTCGGCCAGGGGGGCCTGGAAGGCGCCGTACAGCCCCAGGACGTGGGCCATGTC
>JAKPTG010000102.1 GCA_029571005.1 Candidatus Fermentibacterota bacterium | reverse complement strand
AAGGACTACGTGCCCAGGTCCTATTTCGACGGTGCCGTACCCGAAAACGATTATGAGCCTGCAACACCTTATACCATAAGTGTTTCCGACAATGCACACAGCCGAGACATCGAGGGCTGCCTCAGGCTCTTCGTAAACTCGGGCGGGGCGGATTCCCCGAGGCCCATTACCCTTCGCACCAAGCCTTCCACCGGAGAATGGTTCCTATGGGAGTATTCCGGTATTCTGACCGGCATCAGAACCCCCGTGTCAAAGGACCCTTGGGCTTAGCCCGCGTTTCTTCGCCGGCCCCTTGAAGACAGCCGGTTTTCGGGGTTTCAAGGGGTTTGAGGCCGGGTGCTTTTCAGGGGCGGGCTACCGGGGCCTCTTCCGATATTTCACGCTTCAGGCATCTGAAAATGATGTGAGCCAGGACGAGGTGCACGTCCTCGATCTGCTGCATGTCCTCCGAGGGCACGACTATGGCCTCCGACGCCACCTCCGCCGCTTTCCCTCCGGAGAAGCCCGAGAGGAGTACCGAAACAGCGCCGGCTTCGTTGGCCACCCGGAAGGCGTTTATCACATTGGGGCTCATCCCGCTTCCGGAGAAGCCTATCACCACGTCCCCCGGCTCCACCAGGTTCTTCAACTGCTCGCCGAAGGTGTTTGTGTAGTCCGTATCGTTGGCCCATGCGGTGAGCAGGGGCATGTTTTCCGCGAGGGATATCGCCTTCAGCCGCGGCCTTCCCGGCAGAGCCGTCCCCTTCGCCAGGTCGCACACGAAGTGGGCGCTGGTGGCGCTGCCTCCGCCGTTGCCGAAGACAAACACCCGGTTACCCGTGCGGCGGGCGTTCAGGATGATTCCGGTGATTCTCTCTATGTCGGCGGGCGGAATCTGAAGCACCAGGCCGCTCACCTGGTCGAGGTAGGATCGGATTTCATCTATCATCATTCATCATCTCCAAGGAAACTCGGGTGCTTGTTTTCCAGGTCGGTCCCCGGGGGAACCCGGACTCCCGGGTCCACCAGGGTATTCCGGAGCCTGGAACCTCTTCCCACAACCGCCCCCGGAAGAATCACGCAATTCTCCAGGCTGCAGTCCTCCTCCACGATGGAGCCCGGAGCGGTCCATACCGTTCCGGAAAAGACAGCCGAAGGGGCCGTCGTCCCCTGAATGAACCTTCCGTTCAGGGGCTTACAACCGGCGACCCCCGGAACCGTCAAGCCGGAAAGCACCGCATGGCACGCCCTGAGCTGTTCCTCCCGGGAACATACCAAAAACGCCTTTCCCGACAGGGTGACCGCCCGGACCCTGTCTCCCCGGTCGAGACATCCCGCCACCAGCTCCTCCAGCGACCCGGCGTCCGGAGGCATTTCCGGGAACCAGCAGGCTCCCGCCAAGCGCAGGTTGGTTCCGGCCCTTTCGGGGGGAGGAGAGGGGTCCAGGCGGGTGACGGTTCCGTCGGGGGCCGTGAACACGCACAGGGAGTTCCAGGGGGTGGCGGTGGGCGCCAGGGCCGGAACCGCGTCCGCCCCGGGGCGGGGAAGGGATTCCAGGGCCTGTCTGGTGAACAGGTCCTCCCTTACCGCAAGGAATCCGGGAAGTGAGTCGAACCTGGGCCCGGCCAGCCAGGCTTTCAGATCCTCCATCGGGGTTACGCCGCAGACCCGTCTGGTCTCCCCCGGAACCCTGTGCACGATCAGTTTCAAGGGAAACCCTCGTACCGGGCGTACCTTATGATGCCGTTGCCCAGCCCCGCCGCCCGGGCGGCCCTGTACAGGAGCCCCTGCAGGCCCAGCCGGAAGTACGCCAGCCGGAAGGCCCGCTCCAGCGGGGACCCGGTGTTCACCGCCGGGGGCTTGACCCTTCGGCGTATCGTCCCGTAGTTGCCGCTTTCCCGGTGCACCACCCGGAACCCCCCCTTACCCAGTATGGCCTCCAGGGTTCGGGGGCTGAAGAAATACAGGTGCGCCGGCACCGCGTCCGGGACTATGCAACCCGTCCTTTTCCCCCGCAGGAAGGCTTCCAGCACCTCTTCCCAGTGGGTCAGCTCCCAGGGGCACTGGACCAGCAGAACCCCGTCGGGGCGGAGTACCCTTCCCACCTCCCTTAGAACCTCCATCGGGCGGTGGAGGTGCTCCAGCACATCCAGCATCATCACCACATCGAAGGCGCCGGTCTCGAAACCGGCGGAAGCCAGGGAGCCGAGGCGGACGTCCAGTTTCAGGGTGTTTCTGGCGTAGTCCGCCGCCAGGGGGCTTACCTCGACCCCGGATACCCGATAGCCCCGGGACCTCAGGTGATCCAGCAGAAAACCGTGGGCGCAGCCCACCTCCAGGAGCCTTCCGTCGCCCCGGAAGGGTTCGAGGCTTCGGGCCCTGGCCCTGAAGATTTTGTCAAAAATGCTTCTGTACCTGTGGAAATTGGCTACGTACCCACCGTAGCCCACCTCGGCCTGGTCGTAGTATTCGGTGGAGTACACGGTTTTCAGCGATGTTTCCCTGGGCCGCTCCGACAGGTATATGAGACCGCAGACCGGGCACCTGGAAACCGGCCAGCCCTCGACCCGGCTGAGGGGCACCGGAGCGTCGTTCCCGCACAGGGTGCAGGGAACCTTTTCCCTTGGCAGCCGTCGCCACATCCCCATGTCAATACCTTGACAAGCCGTCAAGGCTTGACAAGATTCCACCCCTCCCGGATCCCCGGTGGAACAAGACATACATTTCCCTAATATACGCTATGGTTCACGGAAAGGCGGTGCTATGGCTACGAGAAGGACTGAGGGCCGTTCCCTGGAGCTTTACCTTCGCGAAATCGGCACCCGGGACACCCTCACCTCCGAGGAGGAGGCGTCCCTGGCCCAGAGAATACGGGAGGGAGATCAGGAAGCGCTCAACGAGTTGACCGAGGCGAACCTGAGATTCGTGGTGAGCATCGCCAAGCAGTACGCCAACCAGGGTGTCGCCCTGGTAGACCTTATCAACGAGGGCAATGTGGGCCTGATAAGGGCCGCCAAGGGTTTCGACGAGGGAAAGGGATGCCGGTTCATAACCTACGCAGTATGGTGGATCAGGCAGGCGATACTCCAGGCCCTGGCGGAACAGTCAAGGATAGTCAGGCTTCCCCTGAACCGGGTCGGAGAGCTTTACAAGATGGGAAGGGCCACCCGGGAGCTGGGCCACGCCCTGGGGCGGGAGCCCTCCACCGATGAGATCGCCCAGGAGCTGGACCTGAGCCGGGACGAGATAGAGGGCATGATGTCCATCCACAGCACACATCTGTCGCTGGACAGCCCGGTCTACGAGGGCAGCGACAAGACCTTCCAGGAGATGATCGCCTCGGACGACGGGGTTACCCCTAACGAAGCGGTTCTCCACGAAGCCCTCAAGAGAAGCGTCGGGGATATGCTGGACATCCTGGATCACCGGGAGCGAACCATCATCCAGCTCTTCTTCGGCATCTACACCGACAGGAGGCATACGCTGGCGGAGATCGGCCGCACCATGGGCATCAGCCGGGAGCGGGTCAGGCAGTTGAAGAACCGGGCCATAGTGAAACTGCACGAGTGTGGTGAGAGCGGCTCGCTCCTCCATTTCCTGAAGTAGCCGGGCGGGACGGTCTTGCTCAGGGGCTCCCTGGACTGGATACCGGAGGATCCCTCCGGGCGTCGCAGGCCCATCCGGATAAACACGAACCGGGTGCGGTTGCTGGCGTTCCTGGTGGCCGGAGTGATGAGCGTTCTTCTGGGGGGGGCTTTCGCCCTGGGCAGGAGGGCCGGGGCCGGCTCGGGAACCGGTACCCGGGAATACACCATTCTTCAGGGGGAGCTGCTCCAGTTGGGGGCCCGGGTGGAAAACCTGCAAAAGACCCTGTGGCAGGTGGCCCAGAGGGAGGAAAGGGTCTTCACCGTCGCCGCCGACCTGAACCTAGACTTCTCCGGCCTGCTGGAAGAGGCTCCGGAACGGGAGCCCCTGAACATGTTCCAGTACATAGAGGACGTGGAATTGAGGCTTTACCTCAGCGAGAGGCTCGCCGAGGCCGAGCTGGTCACCTATGACTCCCTGGCGAGGCTGCTGGTGGAGAAGTCCGACATTCTCCGGAGAACCCCTTCCATCTGGCCGGTGAACGGAATCTTCGTGAGCGACTTCGGGCCCCGGGTGGATCCCTTCACCGGTGCCGTGCGGTATCACCAGGGAATAGATATCTCCAACGGCACGGGCACTCCTATCCACGCTCCGGCGGACGGAGTTGTGACCTTCTGCGGGTGGAGCGGGGGCTGGGGCCTGAACATGGTGATAAAGCATACCGACGAGCTGTCCACCCGGTATGCCCACTGCTCCAGGTTGGAAGTAGCCGTAGGACAGAATGTTCAGAGGGGCGACATCATCGCCCGGGTGGGCAGCACGGGCCGTTCGGTGGGGCCGCACCTGCATTACGAGGTACTCAGGAACGGGGTTCAGATAGACCCTGAGGATTTCATCATCAGGGCCGGTCCCCAGGCGGCGGTTTTCTGATGAAGCGGGGCGGAGTTGCCGGGTCTGGCCGACACTGAGGTCTGGGAGGAGTACGCGCCCTTTTTCAACCTGGAGGAGGGCACGGTCTTTGAGCACGATCTGCTCGAGATGGAGTTCTACAGCCGGTTGAGGGAGCTTTTCCCGGGCCCGTGCCTGGAGATCGGAGCCGGCGGCGGAAGGCTGGCCCGGAGCCTTTCCCGGGGCGGCTTCACCGCGGCGCTGGAACCGAGCCGCGCCATGCTGGAATCCTGGTCTTCCGGGGACTCACGCCTGGCGTGCAGGGTGAGGGCCCTCGGCCAGGCGATGCCCTTTTCGGAGGGGGTCTTCGGATTCGCCTGCTTCCCTTACAACGGTTTACAGTGTATTCTGGACCGGGGGGAAAGACGGGCCGTCTTCACGGAGGCCTTCCGGGTTCTGGCGCCCGGGGGCAGGCTGGTCTTCGAGGTAAGCCCCGCCTTCCGCAGAAGGCCGGCCGAAGCCCGCTCCCGGAGGTACAGGGCGGAAACGCCCGGGGGCCTGCTCATCCTGGACGAGGAGGTGCTCCGCCCGGAGGGCGGTGAAACCGTGATTTACGATATGCGCTACACCATGGTTCCCCCGGAGGGGGAGCCGGATGTCAGGAGGGTGGTCCTGGAACTGGCGGCGTTCCCGGTCATGGAGGCGGTGGAGGACTGCAGCGGCGGGGGATTCCGGACAGAGGCCCTGTGGGGGGACTACCACAGGGTTCCCTTCGATCCGGATGGATCCCCCCGGCTGCTGGTCATGGCGGTGAAGGAGTAGGGCGTGCTTCTGCCGGTTCCCGGGTCTCCGTCGAGCTTCATGACGGGTGTGGATGGGCGGTTGGAGCCGGCGGCGGAGCAGACCCCGGGGATGCTGCAGTGAAGGGTGTGGCCGGGCTTGGGTTCCCCGGGGCCGAAACCCTGGAACCCATCGTTGACTTGCGGGTATGCCTCAAGTAAATAAAGTGAGATTTTACAAAAAACGTGTAACTCTTTTTCCGCACGGATTCCTGAATCGGAGGTCGTAGGTGAAGTTGTTTCTTTTCGCGGTCGTGCTGGCGGCGTTTTCGTTGCCGGCGGAGGTGATTTGGCGCGCTCCCGAACCGGTGGAGCCTGCGGAGTATCTCGGGTTCGACAACGGCCCGGTGGTCCGGTTCAACCTGCAGGCCCTGACGGTGGAGGAGGGCGGTCTCGAAGGCTTCGGCTCCGGGGTGATCTTCCGGGTTCCGGGCGGCGGCTGCGGCACGGAGCCGGGCACCCCCGATCTTCCGGTCATCCGCAGAATGGTGCAGATTCCCGCCACCGGGGGGTTCGATCTGGAAGTGGTATCTTCCGAGACCAGTGTTCTCGGATGCTACAACGTCCTTCCCTTCCAGCCCTTCCCCGACAGGAGCGGCGGTTCCCGGCCCCCCCTTCAGGTGGACGACCGGGTGTACGGCGTCTCCAGCCCTTTCCCGGCTTCGCCGGTGACCATAGACAGGATTTCGATCCTTCGTGACATCAGGGTGGCCTGGATATCCTTCTGCCCGGTACAGGTGAACCCGGTCACGGGGCTCACCACCCTTACAACCGGCGTAACCGTCAGGCTCGTGCCCAACGGCGCCCCCGGAGAGAACGAACTCGTCAGGGTTTCCACCGGAACAACCCGCAGCTTCCTGCCGGTTTACCGTGAAGTGCTGGGTTTTCAGGGAAGCGACGCCGTAGTGGACGGCTCCTACCTTGTCATCGGCTCCGAGGCGGCGATAGGCCTCTGCGCCGACCTGATCCAGTGGAAGCGGGAGAAGGGCTACGAGGTGGTGGTGACCCCCATTGAGACCATCGGCTCCACCTCCGCCGCGGTGGATGCCTACATCGAGAACGCCTTCAACACCTGGGAGAACCCTCCGGAATGGCTGCTGCTTCTGGGCGACGAGACCATAGTGCCTGTGTACTGGGCGCCCAGCAACATCGCCTCCGACAACCAGTACGGTGTCATCGGCAGCGGCTACGACCCCAGCATCCACGTCGCACGCCTTTGTGCGGACGCCTCCAAACTCGGCTATGTGGCCTGGAAAGTATGGGCTCACGAGACCGACCCCTATGAGCCGGCCGCCAGCTGGTTCCAGCACGGCGTATGCCTGGGCTCCGAGGACTTCACCGATCCGCTGCAGTCATTCCGGCACAAGCAGATCATGGCCAACTACGGCGGCATGGATGTGAGCCTGTACTGCCCCGTAAGCACCTACGGAGGCGTTTATCCCACAATTTCTCTGCTGACCGGCGAGTTCAACAGCGGGGTCTCCTTGATGACGTACATCGGTCACGGATCCCGCACCTCCTGGGTGACCACCGGTTTCAGCAACAGCAATGTGACGGCCCTTTCAAACGGCAGAAGGCTTCCCTGGATTTTCTCCATAGCCTGCAATAACGCCGAGTTCGCCAGCGGCGGCAGCGGTGACTGCTTCGGTGAAGCCTGGATGAAGAGCGGCACGACGGCCGCTCCGAAGGGAGCCCTGGGTTTCATGGGGGCGACCGTATCCAGCCCCTACGGTCCTACCGACTCCCTGGCCATACACTTTCTCCGGGGATACTTCCAGCACGGAATGTACCATGTGGGGGAGGCCTTCGACTACGGCAAGATCAAGGCCTACGAGTACACCGGAGACGGCAACAACAGCAACATGCACATGATAATGGGCGAGCCGGAGCATGACCTCTTCACCACCACCGGCCCCCTGGTGCATCTTTCCGCCTCCCATGCCGGAACCGTATCCGAAGGAGACTTCACCGTTACCGTCACCGCCGGCGGCTCCCCGGTGGCGAACGCCATGGTGGGGCTGTGTCAGGTCAGCACCGTCGTGGCCAGCGACTACACCGACACCTACGGTACCGTCATCTTGAATGTGTCGTCGCTGCCCGGGGCGGAGGATGTCACCCTCACGGTCACCGCCCACAACCTGTATCCGCTGCAGGAAGCCGTTCCCGCCTCGGTCGGCACGGCGGGCGAGACCGGTTCCGCGGTTCCGGGTTTCCGTCTTGGTCGGGCGACCCCCAACCCCGTAACCTCCACCGCTACCATCGGGTTCGGTGCTTCCGTCCAGGGCCCGGTGACCCTGCAGGTATTCGATGTCACCGGCAGGGTCGTGAGAACCCTTCACCGGGGAGATGTTTCGGCGGGCGATCATAGCGTGGTCTGGGACGGTGCCGATCAAAACGGAAACCCCGTTCCGGACGGTCTCTACCTCTACAGACTTTCATCGCCCGAGGGGACCCTGACCCGATCCTGCGTAGTGGTCCGCTGACCTCTGTCGAATGCCGGAGGGGGCGGGTTGACCGCCCCCCTCGATTATTGTAAATTACGGCCTTGTTTTTCGTAAGCAGCCCGCGGCAGATGTGAAAGCTGATGCTGCCGCGAATAAACCTGTGAAAGCGGAAGGAGACTGGAATGGGAAGATTCCGCAGCGCCCGGCTGAAGAAGGTCAGGGCCCTGGGAACCCCGCTTCCGGGGCTGGTCCGTAAGGAGCCCCGGAACCTCAACGCCCCCGGCGAGCAGGGCGCCATGAGGAAGAGGAGGCGGGTATCAACATTCCGCCTTCAGCTTCAGGAGAAACAGAAGATCCGGTACAATTACGGCCTCAGCGAAAAGCAGCTTCGCTCCTACTACACCGAGGCCAGCCGGATGTCCGGTGAAACCGGCGTGAACCTGTTGCAGTTGATCGAGCGACGGCTGGACAATGTGGTGGCCCGGGGAGGCTTCAGCCCGACCATCGCGGCCGCCAGACAGATGGTGAGCCACGGCCATATCCAGGTGAACGGCAGCAGGGTGGACATCCCCAGCTATCAGGTGAAGGTTGGGGATGTGGTGGCCCTTCAGCAGAAGAGCCGGGATCTGAAGATAGTGGTGGACCACATCACCGCAGGCAGCGGTATCGGTGTGCCGTCGTTCCTGGAGTCATCGGTGCAGGACCGAAGGATAACCGTTAAGGCGCTTCCCGCCCGGGAGGACGTTCCCATCCAGGTTCAGGAACGGGCGGTGGTGGAGTACTACTCCAAGTAGGCCCTTTTCCCGGATATGGAAAGAGGGGCGGGATTTTTCCCGCCCCTCGCCTTATCCGATGGAAGACTCAGAAGGAGTTCTTGATTCCGGCCCAGGTGTCTCTGGACAGGGAAACCACCTGGAAGCTCAGCTCGCTGATTCTATAGCCGCTTGAGGTGTCGTAGGAAAAGAACAGGGAGTTCCGGGCGTTGCACCAGCAGAGGCCGAGCCGGGAGTTTACTCCCAGGGAGGAGGGCGTGACGCCGGTGGCAACCTGGGTCATGCCGCTTCCGTCGTACTCATAGAGGACGAATATGTCGGTGTTGTAGGTGGTGACCATGACGTAGGTATGCGAGGGGTCATCCCCGGGGACAACCGTTACGCCGGAGATCTGGTTGGGGGCCATGTCCGGGAAGGAGGTGCCGGCGCCGCCGGGGGTGAAGCGCATCAGACCGGTAGAGTTGCTCTGCCAGTAGTATTCCCCGTCGCAGGACATGCCCCGGCCATTGGAGCCGGCGGGGTTGCCGGTGGTCTGCCATGTGCCAAACTGGTCTTCGGTGTAGTACAGGTTGGAGTTTTGCCAGCTGTTGATCATCCAGTACGGATCGTCGGGATCGCCGTTGTAGGCCACGCCGAAGCCGTAACCGGAACCTGCGGGTTTGGGTACAGCCCCGGCGCCCCCGCCGGTGCCGGGGTCGAGGCTGTTCAGTTCGCCTCCCATGCTGTTGACAAAAATGATGGTTACGTCCCCTCCGCCTTCCCAGGACGCCAGCCCGAGAGCATGGTACGCCCATGTGATGTTGTAGGTGTTGAGCACCTGGAACTGGATGGCGGCGTCAACCGGCGACCAACCCGGCAGCTCCGGGCCGTGGAGATTGCCGTCGTAGCAGAATCCGGCGGTTGTTACAGAGAGTACGATCATCAGAAACTGCATAAGTATCACCCTCCCTTACTTACTGCGAGCGTAGTGCAGTACCTTAAAAACCACAACACTTCCATTGGGCACATAAAACATATAGAAGGAGGGAATACCCCGGTCAAGCTGTTATTTTCCCTTGACCGCCTTCCGGGGCGGAGTTAATGTCACGGGCGATTTCATGGCACGGGGGAGGATATCGGAAGATGCCGGCCTGTTTTTCCAGGGAACCGATCCGTATTCCATGTGGTTGTGTGCCCCCCAGCCGGGTGGGGCTGGAACTCCCGAAAGAACCGGCGGGAAAGTCCCGGGCCGACGCGGTGGTGGACATGGCCCGGCAGGCGTGCCATACCTGCGCTGTGGAGTCGTTTTCCGCGGGAGCCTTCGTCAGGAACCGGCTCGGTCCGCCTTGCCTGAAGGTGGAGGCCGACTACGGCCCCGGCGACCGGGAGCGGCTTGGGGTGAGGACGCAGATCCTTCTGGAGATGGTCCGATGAGGTGCGGAGTGGACATCGGCGCCCGGAGCGTGGAAGTGCTTCTGCACGACGGTTCTGATGTGGTGGACTACTCCATAGGAGACAGCCTCAGGGATCCCAGGGGAAACGCCGAGGCGCTCTTCATGGAGGTGCTGGAGCGAAACGGGCTGAAGGCCGGCGATCTTGTCTCCGTCATCGCCACCGGGTACGGCAGGAACTACTTCCCCTATTCCACCGGGACCGTCAGCGAGATCATCTGTCACGCCAGGGGGGTGGCTCACCTGTTTCCAAACGCCCGGAGCGTGATAGACATCGGCGGGCAGGACTCGAAGATAATTCGGCTCGAGAACGGCATGCCCGTGGACTTCTCCATGAACGACCGCTGTGCCGCGGGCACCGGCAGGTTCATAGAGATGGCCGGGGACCTCCTGGGCATACCCCTGGAGGAGATGGACCGGGTCACCCGGGACGGCGACGGTACGGTGGAAATCAGCACGATGTGCGCTGTGTTCGCCGAAAGCGAGATCATCGGCCTGCTCCAGGGGGGGGCCGGGAAGGGCCGGATACTCCGGGGGGTTTTCCGGTCCGTGGCCGCCAGAACGCTGGGGATGGCCGGCGGAACGGAGCTTATGCCTCCCCTGGTGTTCACCGGGGGAGTGGCCGGGAACCCCGGCGTGGTCCGGGCTCTGGCCCGGGAGACCGGCATGGATATCCTCGTTCCGCCGGAGCCCAGGATTACCGGCGCCCTGGGGGCCGCCCTCACCCTGTAGTCTTTCCCGGCGACCCGTTGGGCTGACGCGACGCCGATCTGCGTGCTCCGCCCTTTTTCTCCCCCCAGTCACCGGGTTCGTACACCACTCGGGCGGACTCTACTTCGCAAAAGACGATTGTTTTCGATTCGGGTATGGAAAGCCCCGCCGAAGCGGGGCTTCCTAATCGTTTGTGGTACCGGAGGAGGGATTTGAACCCTCATGCCCTTGCGGACAGTGGATTTTGAGTCCACCGCGTATGCCGTTCCGCCACTCCGGCTTCGCCGGGGCAAATCTAACCCCGCCCGGGCGGCGGCGCAACTTGACGGGAAGGGAATTTGCGGATAGATTTGCCTTTCTGCGGGCCCATAGCTCAGTTGGCTAGAGCCGCCGGCTCATAACCGGCCGGTCCCTGGTTCGAGTCCAGGTGGGCCCACCAGTGGTGACGAAGGGCGGGTAGCTCAGTTGGTAGAGCACAAGCTTCACACGTTTGGGGTCGCAGGTTCGAGCCCTGTCCCGCCCACCAGCCCTGAAAGGGGCACCCTCGGGTGCCCCTTTCTCTTTTATTCGCCCGGCCGGGGCACCTTCGGGTGCCCCTTTTTCTTGGGGTGAAAGGACGGTGAGATGGAAGAACCCATAAAGAGACTCCTGCTCCTGCAGGAAACCGACAGGAAGCTTGACCGGGTGAAGGCCGATATGGAGGCGATTCCCAGGGAGCTTCAGGTCCACCGCAGGGAGATAGAGGAGCACAGGCTCCGGTTCAGGGGGGTCGAGGAGGCGCTGGAGTCCAACCGTGCCGGGCAGGAGGCCCTGAAGGCGGAGCAGCAGGAACTCAGGTCCAGGGTGGCGGAGTACCGCACCAGGCTTTTGAGCATCAAGACCAACGACGAGTATCGGGCCATGCTGAAGCAGATAGATTACGCCCTTGGCAAGGTGGACGACATGGACACGGCCCTTCTGGAAGCCATGGAGGCAGAGGACGAGGCCCGGGCCGAGGTGGAGAAGGCCGGGCGGGAGCTGGAGCGTTACGAGAGGCGCTACGAGGCCCGGAAGGAAATGCTCGAGGGGAAGGCCGCGCAGCTCGAGACGGAGCTTTCGGCCCTCGAGGCCGAACGGGAGGTCGTGGCCTCGTCAATAGACGTGAGGTATTACAGGAAGTACCGGCAGGCCCGCCGGTCGGGCAGGCCGGAGATAGTGGTGGGCCTTCGGGGCGGCGCCTGCGGAGGATGTCTGACCAACGTTCCGCCCCAGAACGGGGTGGATATAAAGGGTGGCAATACCTTCCTCTGCCCGATGTGCGGCTCCTTTGTGGTGTGGACGGAGGACAGCTCCCTGGCCGGGGGCAGGTGAGTTAGAATAGGGGTGTTCGGGCCGGGCGGGCGGTCGCTCCCTGCATGGGAGAGGAAAGTCCGGGCTCCGCAGGGCGGGACGCGGGGGGAAACCCCCGGTGCGGTGACGTACGGAAAGTGCCACAGAGACGATGACTCCCCCCGGGGAGGGTGAAAAGAGGCAAACCCCGTCCGGTGCAAGGCCAAATAGCGAGGGAAGCCCGCAAGGGCTGGAGGGCTGCCCGTCCTCCCCGACCTCCGGGTTGGCCGCTCAGACGGATGGCCGCCGCCGCGGAAGCGGTACAGAACCCGGCTTACAGCCCGGCCCGGACACCGTGAGGTTCTTTTGAGGTACAGGTGGGTTCCCAGATCATCGGTGGAGAACGACCCCGCCGGAATCGTCGGGGTTCCGGCCCCGGTGGCGGCGGTGCTGGCCAGGCGCGGCTTTTCGCCGGGCGCCGCGGCCGCTTTTCTGTCTCCGGAATGGGGTTCGCTCTCCCCCTGGCACAGTATTCCCGGGGCCGACCGGGCGGCGGAGGTCCTGGCCGATGCGGTTCGCCGGGGCGAACGGGTGCTGGTTCACGGCGATTTCGACGCCGACGGCGTCACCGCGGCGGCCACGGCGGTAAAGGTGCTCCGGGCCCTGGGGGCCCGGGCCGACTGGCACGTTCCCTGTCGGTTCAGCGAGGGTTACGGCATCGGCGACACCGGGATCGAGAGGGCCCTTTCCGAAGGTTACGGCCTTTTCCTCACCGTTGACTGCGGCATAGGCGCGGTGGAGGCTGTGGAACGGCTCCGTCGGGGTGGAATCTCCGTGGTGATCACGGATCATCATCTGCCGGGGCCTGTGCTCCCGGAGGCCGAGGCGGTGGTGGACCCGGAGCTTTCCGGGGAGGACGGGGCCCCGTGGAGGCGCCTTTCCGGCGCCGGGGTGGCCCTCATGGTTCTCAGGGGGGCCGCCTGGAAGCTCGGCTGCGGCGACATGCCCGAACTGGAGCCGGACCTGTGCTCCGTCGGGACCGCCTGCGACGTGGTGGACCTTCTGGGAGACAACAGGGTACTCGTGAATCGCGGGCTTTCGGTGCTCCGGACAAGACCGTCCACCGGGGTCGCGGCATTGATGAGGAGGGCCGGAATATCCCGGGAGGCGATCCGGGCCAGGGACCTGTCCTACGTCATCGGTCCCAGGCTGAACTCCGCCGGCAGGGTCAGCCATGCGGATCTGGCGGTGCGGCTTCTCCTCACCGATGATCCCCGGGAGGCCGCCGAACTGGCGGACAGGCTCGAGGAGTGCAATTCCCTGAGAAGGGAGCTGGACGCCGACGTCTTCGCCGATGCCGGAAGCCGGGCGGGGAAAGGGTCCTGCGTGGTCCTGGGGAGCGATTCATGGCACCCGGGGGTTCTGGGTATCGCCGCCGGCAGACTGGTGGAGAAACTCGCGGTTCCGGTGGTGCTGGTGTCTTTCCGGGACGGCCCGGGCCGGGGCAGCGCCAGGTCTCCGGACGGGTTTCCCATCCACGACATCCTCCGGGAGGCCCTGAAAAGGGGGCTTTTGACCCGATGCGGCGGTCACAGCGTCGCGGCGGGGTTATCCATGGACCGGGAAAAGCTGGAGCCTTTCCGGGAGTTCATGGAGCGCAGGACGGCTCCGGAGAACTGCGCGGAGGCTTCCAGGCCGCTGCTGCATATTGACGGCAGGCTTCTGGGAACCGAGTGCAGCCGGGAGACCGTCCGTGGCATTTCCATGATGGAGCCCTTCGGCCCCGGGAATCCCGAACCGGTATGGATAGCCAGGAACGCCTACGCCGTGACCCGGGACGCGGTGGGGCGGGGGAGGCACCTGAGGGTCTCTCTCATGGTGGACGGGGTCCTCAGGAACGCCATCGGCTTTAACATGGTGCAGCGGTCATCGGAGTTCGAGCGTCCCGTGGACCTGGCCTTCATGCTCCGGGAGGACTCCTACCGGGGCGGGGATGCGGTCCAGCTTCATCTTCTGGATGTCCGCCCTGCGCTTGGGGGCGCTCCTTGAACCTTTCCGACAGGGTTCTGGATGCCTTTGAAGGGCCCGGCGTCGTTTCGGCCCTTCCCGGCTACCTCCGGAGAAACGCCCAGGTGGAAATGGCCGCCCGGGTTGCGGAGATAACCGAATGGGGCGGGGTGGCCATGCTCGAGGCCGGAACCGGCGTGGGGAAGAGCCTGGCCTACCTTGTCCCGGCGGTCATGTCCGGAAAGAAGTGCGTGGTATCCACCGCCACCATAGCCCTGCAGGACCAGCTTCTCGAGAAGGATATCCCGGCCGCGGCGGAGATCGCCGGCATCCGGGTGGAGGCGGCCTTGCTCAAGGGCAGGGGAAACTACCTCTGTCGGAGGAAGGCGGCGCTGCCCGGGGACAGGATGCCGGAGTGGTTCCGGGCATGGGTGCTGAGGACCCCCGACGGCGATCTCGGGGATGCGCCCATGGAGATACCGCCGGACCTGAGGCCCAGGATCGCCGGAGACGTGCTGGACTGCCTCGGGACAAACTGTCACATGTTTCAGGAATGCTTCTACTTCCGGGCCAGGAACGAGGCAAGGAGGGCCTCGGTGCTGGTGGTGAACCATCACCTTCTTCTCTGCGGCCTGGCCGCCGGGGACCTGGTGCCGGAGGCCGGTCTGCTGGTGGTGGACGAGGCCCATCAGCTTCCGGAGGCGGCGGGCCGGTGTCTGGGCGAGACCCTTTCTCCGCTCATGCTGGACCCGGTGATAGATGCGGTGGCGGGCAGCTCCATGCCGCCGGAGGACAAGGAGGAAGTCCTGGCCCGGGTCAGGAGCGCCGTCGCCGCCGTGGAAGCCATCACCGCGGCGGGCGCCGGGCTGGAGGAGTACCCTCTGAAGGAGATGCTCCCGGAGCTTGACGGTCTGATCAACCTGTGCAGGGCCCTGGGAGAAAGGCTTTCGGTGCGGGAGGACACGGCCGGGGGCGCTCAGGCCGCCCATACCCTGGCCCAGGCGGCGGGGAGGGTGGCGGAGATGGAGGGGTCGGACTGGTGCGTCTTCACGGAGAAAGCCGGCAGACATCCGATTCTCCATGGCGTCCCTCTGGAGCCTGGGGACGCACTTTCGGCGCTGGTCTGGGATTCTTTCCCCGGCGTCGTGCTCACCAGCGCGACCCTTTCCGTGGCCGGGAACTTCGATTACTACTCCGCAAGGCTGGGGGTGCCGCCGGAGACCGTGAAGGAGGTATTCCCGAGCCCCTTCGACTATCCGTCCCAGGCGGTTCTGGCCATTCCGGACGACCTTCCCCCCAGGGACGACCACAAGGCCCTTTCCGAGTACGCCTGGAAAGTGGCCTCCAGGCTGGCGTCCATATACAGAGGCAGGACCATGGTCCTTTTCACCAGTTACCGTAACCTGGAGCTTGCCCTGGCGGCGGCGGAGAGCAGCCCTGTGCCGGGAATCAGGGTGATGGCCCAGGGGACCATGTCCCGGAGCGCGATCCTGGAGAGTTTCCGGGAGAACCCGGAAGCGGTGATTCTGGGTACCGGGAGTTTCTGGGAGGGGATAGACCTGGCCGGCGAACTGCTTCAGGGGCTGGTGATAGACCGGATACCCTTTCCCTCGCCGGGCCATCCGCTGATGAAGGCAAGAATGAATCGTCTGGAGGCCAGGGGCGAGAGTTCCTTCACCTCCCTGATGCTTCCCATGGCGGCCATAAGGCTGCGCCAGGGTGCGGGGAGACTGATAAGGTCGTCTTCCGACCGGGGGGTGCTGGTGATCCTGGACGGCAAGCTGGAATCGGGTTATGGAAAGCTCCTCCAGGAAACTCTTCCGCCGTTCCGCCGGGCCGGCTTGAACGGGGCTTTTGCCTTCGCCGAGGAACATGCGGCCCTTGTCGGTGTATCAGGCGTGGAGGCGAAGGAATGATAATGGGGGCCAGGGTGCCGGGAACGGGATGGACGGTTTTCGTCGCAGGCGTGTCCGCACTGCCGACGGAGGTTCCGGACGGTGCGGTGTTCCTCAGGCAGGTTCACGGAAGCAGGGTGCTGAATTCACCGGAGCCCTTTTCCGAAGGGGACGGGATGGTTTTTCCCGCAGACGGCGGCAGGTTTCCCGGGGTTCTCACGGCGGACTGTCTGCCCGTTTTCGCCCTGTGGCCCGGCAGGGTCGGCTGCGCCCACGCCGGATGGCGGGGGCTGGCCGGGGGAGTGGTGGAATCCCTTCTGAAAGACGAATACGGCCTTCCCGACGCGGTGGTTCTCGGGCCGTGCATCTGTCCGGGCTGCTACCGGGTCGGGGAGGAGGTCAGCAGGCTTGCCCGCGGGAAGGGGCACCCCCGGGGCCGCTTCGACCTGAAGCTGGAAGCGGTGTCGAGAATGGCCCCGGAAACCCGTGTGTTCAATCTGGATTACTGCACCCTCTGCGACCCCGGCTTCCACAGTTATCGTCGGAACGCCGCCACCCTCAGAAACAGGGTCTGGCTTGCGCCGGACCGGATGAGACACGATATTCTTCAGCTCGAACCCATTACAGCCGACCCTCACGAAAAACCAGGAAGGATGCATGCATGACCAGGCTGACGACGGCTCTTTTTCTCCTTACCCTCGTGGCGGCCTGTTCCACGGCGGTGGCCGGCGGAACCGGCGGCACCACGAAGGTAGGCGTCATACCCTTTGGCAGCAGCGACGACAATTCCAGGTGGATCAGCGAAAAGTTACAGAATTTCCTTGGCTCAGCCCTGGAGAATAACGCCGAATACACCGTGGTTGACTCCCGGAGCCTGAACCGGGCCTTCCAGGACGCCGGCTTCGATCCCTCGGGCTTCCGTTACGGTGTTCCCCCGGAGTTCATCCCCGTGGCGGGCGGCACCCTGGGGGCGGACCTGATGATCTTCGGCTTCGTGACTCCCACGGGGGGGGGCGAGTATCAGGTGAGCTGGAACATCATGGTGGTCTCCAGCGGCAACATCATAAGCCCCGCTTCCGGCACGGTGCCCAAGAACACCGGTCCGGTGCAGGAACTGGCTGTGACCATGGTGGAAGCCATCGGCGAGCAGATCGGCGGCAGGGTGGAGGACACCTTCAACATGGCCCGTTACCACGCGAGCGTTGAGAACTGGCCCATGGCCATCATGACCTACAAGCAGGTGCTGGACGTGGACCCGGCCCATACCGAGGCCAGGCTCGCCCTCGCCGGGGTTTACATGATGACCGCGGTGGATTCCATCCCCCAGGCGGAGACACTGTACAACGGCATCCTCTCGGGGCAGCCCGGCAACTCCGACGCCCTGGCCGGGCTTGGCGATATCGCCCTTCGCCGTCAGCAGTACGAGGCCGCCAAGGGCTTCTTCGAGCAGGCGATAGAGGCCGATCCCGACAACGCGTCGGCCTACGCAGGGCTCGCCTCGGCCTTCAACGGGCTGGGGATGGTGGATCAGGCCATCGCCAGTTTCGAATCGGCTCTGGCCGCAAACCCCCAGAACCTCCAGGCCAGGTACGCTCTCGGGCTTCTCTACGCTCAGACCGGCGATTACACCGCCGCCATCCCGCACATGCAGGCGATCCTGGAGGTCCGTCCCGACTGGGACAACATCCGGATGCGCCTGGTGAAGGCCCAGGAGGAGACCGGGGCGTACGGCGCCGCCGCGGACAACGCCATAATCGTCCTGAACAGGAATTACGATGACCAGACCGCCATGTACGCGGCTCAGCTGGAGGCGAAGGCCGGCCGCACTTCCTCCGCGGTAAGCAGGCTCGAGGGTGTCATCGGCTCGTCCGGCAACCGTCAGGCCTACCTTCTCCTGGCCACGGTGTACCGCGACAGCGGTCAGAGGTCGGCGATGCAGGGGGTTTTCAACAGGTTGCAGAGCGCTTATCCCGGTGACCCAACCGCTAATTATATGGTTGGTTCCTTTTACTACCAGAGCGGCGTCAGCAAAGCCCAGGTTTCGGAGCTGACTCAGGCCAATATCCCGACCTGGGAGGCGGCCGTAAACGATCTGAACACCGCCATCGGCTTCCTGAACCAGGTCAGCGGCTACCGCTCGTCCCAGGCCCAGAACATGGTGACCGCGGCGAGAAACGCCATTTCCCTCTGCGAGGAGAAGATAGACCGGGTACGGCGGTACTCCGAGTAAGCCGTCCCGCCGGGAGCGCCCGTGGACGGCCGGTTCATTGACGGAGTCGTAATCCTGGTCCGGGCGGGCAAGGGCGGTGACGGTATGGTGGCTTTCCGGCGGGAGGCGATGGTTCCCAGGGGCGGGCCGTCCGGAGGTGACGGAGGCGATGGAGGCAGTGTTTTCCTGCAGGTGGACCCCAGGCTCTCCACTCTGGCGGACTTCGTCGGGGGAAGCCTTTTCAGAGCGGAGGACGGCAGGCCCGGCGGTACCGAGGACCGCACCGGCGCCGGCGGAAGCGACCTCGTTCTGAGAATACCGCCGGGAACCCAGGTGTATGATCACCGGACCGGAGAACTCCTGGCGGACCTCACCGACCCCGGCCGGCGGTTTCTGGCGGCCCGGGGGGGAAGACGGGGGCGGGGAAACGCCTCTTTCGCCACCGCCCGGAACCGTACCCCCAGAAGGGCCACGAGGGGCGAGCCCGGGCAGGAAATCCGGCTCCGGCTGGAGCTGAAGCTTATGGCGGACGCCGGGCTGGTGGGCTTTCCCAATGCGGGCAAGTCCACGCTGGTGCGGACGGTCAGCGCCGCGAGGCCCAAGGTGGGCGACTACCCCTTCACCACCCTGCACCCCTCCCTGGGGGTGGTTAAAACCGGTTTCGGAGAGAGTTTCGTCATAGCGGACCTTCCCGGGCTGATATCCGGTGCGGCCCGGGGCATCGGTCTGGGCTTCAGATTCCTGAGACACGCCGAGAGGAACAGGCTGCTGGTCTTCGTGCTGGCGCCGGATCTGGAGAAAAGCCCGAGGGAACAGCTTGATGCCCTCCAGGCTGAACTCCGGGAGTACGGCGGCTTCCAGGACACCCGATGGCTGGCGGTGCTGTCCAAGTGCGACCTGCTGCCGGAGGAGGAACTCTCCGATCTTCTGAAAACCCTTCCGGAAGGGGTTCTGGCCATCTCTTCCGTCACGGGGAGGGGGGTTGAGACATTCCTGAGACGTCTTGCGGAAACGGTACGGGAACTCAGGAGCTGAGGGCCGTTCTCAGGCTCGCCCTGAGCGGTTCGTGGAACCGGGGGGAACTCAGGAGGCTCCTTTCCACGAGGGGGCCCGTGGAAACCGCCGCCATGGCACCGGAACCTCCGCCAGGAAGGGTGGAGGAAGCCCTGGAGGTCTGCCGCAGGCTCTCCGTGGATTTCACCTGGTTCGGGGCGGACCGCTATCCGGAAACCCTGGCCTCAATACCCGACCCTCCGGCGATGCTCTTCTTCCGGGGGGGCGTCGCCCCGGGAGACCTTCCCCCCTGCGCCGCGGTGATAGGCTCCAGAAGGTGCTCCCTGTACGGCCGGCGGGTGGCCCGGACTCTGGCGGGGGAACTGGCCGCCGCAGGGGTGGCGGTGGTCAGCGGGCTTGCCAGGGGAATTGACGCCGAAGCCCACCGGGGTGCCCTGGACGCGGGGGGCGTAACGGCGGCGGTGCTGGGAAGCGGAGTGGATGTCATCTACCCCGCCGAGCATCGGGGGCTTTCGGAGAAGATAACCGTCCGTGGATGCCTGATAAGCGAGTATCCTCCCGGCACCCAGCCCGCCAGGCACGCCTTTCCCGAGAGAAACAGGCTGATAAGCGGTCTGAGCCGGGCAGTGGTGGTGGTGGAGGCCGGGGAGCGGAGCGGCACCATGATAACCGTGGGCACCGCCCTGGACCAGGGACGCGAGGTGCTGGCCGTCCCCGGCGAGATAACCTGCTCTTCGGCGGTGGGGACCAACAGGCTCATAAGGGACGGGGCGGGAATAGCCTTAGGGGTATCGGATGTGCTCCTGGCCATGGGGCTGGAGGGTGCGCCCATGGCGGTTGAGACCCCGGACGATCCCGACGACCCACTGGAGAAGCTGCTTCTTGAGGGGGAGGCTTCCCCCGGCGAACTGGCCGCCAGGTTGGGCATGGACCTGGCCACCGTCTGGTCCCGACTGCTTGACCTGGAGATAAAGGGGTTGGTGGTGAGGCGGCCCGGCGGGCTTTTCGTCTCCTCCCGGGTGTGAACCCGGTTTCATAACAAGTGAAGAAATACCCCGTTCCGGACCTGGCATACCGCAATATACCATACTGTAACGATGATATTCCGCTGCTATCGTTTGGCAACGTTTTTGCATGTACTTGAGTACGTGTAACGAAAGGGATGCCATGGAAACCTGCCGAGGCGCCGGAAACCGGGGAGCCGCCATGCTGATAGCGGTGGCCGCGGCCATGATCGTCATGCTGACGGTGGGGCTTCTGTTCTTCATGCTGGACCGCATGGTCTCCGACCAGCTCCGCCGGGAGGAGGAGACGCAGATGGGCCTCACGGAAGACGGTGCCCTGGACGCCCTTGTGCTGGAGGTTTCCATGGGCGGCCCCCTGGAAAGGGGCGCCGTCAGGACCTTCCGGCTCGGCGGAGTGACCACCGTTCTTACGGTGGGGGATGCCGAGCCTGTCCCTCCCCGTACCGAGGGCTTCTCCGTGGAAGGAAATTCGGCGCCGTCGCTGGTGCCCTCCGGAGAAACGGTTTTCGCCGTCACTTCCGATGACGGGCATGCCGTGACGGCCTTCTCGGGGGTTGACGGGGAAAGGATCGGAAGCTTCAGGCTTGGGGTCCGGCGGGAACTGACGGGTACATGCGCGGCCCGGTGGCGGGGGGCGGACGCCGCGGCGCTGGTTTTCGGTTCCGGAGAATCCTGCACCGTTCTGATCGTCACCCGGGAGGGGGTCGTACGGGATCTGGAGACCGGCCTCGGAGACGTGGGCCCAGGCTCGGTGCTGACCTTCGGGGGCGACCCGGTGAGACCCCTGCTGGCGGTGAGCAACGGCCGCAACCAGGGCGTTCTTGTGGATTTGACGGAGGGAAGGTCGGAAAGCCTCGTATCCCCTCCGGGCACCTGTCCCCTGGTCACCCCCTCGGGCCGGGTTTTCGGAGCGCCCGGGAGGCCCGGCTCCTTCACCCTGGCGCCCCGGGTCGTGGACGCCTTCTTCGGCGATTTCGACAGGGACGGTCGGGAAGACGCGGCCTGGGCCGGCCCGGGCTCCCTGGTCTGCCTGACCTCATCGGGGCTGTACCACGGGTCGCCCTCCCCCGGCGCTCTGCTCGGCGCCTGGGGTTCCGTGGAGGGCGGCCTCGGTCTCGGCGGCAGATGGACCCTCCCCGGCGGCACCGTCCTTTGGACCAGGCTCAATCACGACGGCTTCGGTGAGTTCAGCCCCGCCGGAGCCCTGTCTCTGCCCTGGGACGGGGCCTTCCACGGGAGTATTTCCGGTGTGACGGGAGAATCGGACGGCCGGGCTTTGCTGGCGGCCTGGGGCGGAGGGTACACCATGACCCTGCTGGAGGATGGGCCGTACGTTTGGGGCGACGGAGACGGCGATGGTGTGGACGTTTTCGCCGCGGCCCCGGGTGAGTTCCTGGCGGTGTTCAACCCCCTGTCCGGCGACGGTATCGCCCAGGCGGTGACCTTCAGGAGCACCGGCACCGGGGTCGCCAGATCCGGGGCCTACACCCTTCTCATCTACGATGGGCCCGGTGGGTGGCGGGTTTTCGCCCAGAGGGAAAGGCCGGGCCGATGAAAGCCCGCAGTGGGTTTACCCTGGTGGAGGTGGCGGTGGCGGGTATGGTGCTGCTGCTGGTGCTGGGGGTGCTGGCCATGGCTCTGCAATACTTCTTCCGGGGCATAGGGAACCTTGAGATGCGCTCGGACGCTCTCACCCTGGCCGTGCTGGAGGCCAGGAAAATCCAGGCCATGCAGCCGCTTCCGGAACCCTTCTCGGCCCAGAGGGAGGACACCATCATGGGCCGTGGATACAGCGTGAGAACCTCCCTGACCTGGGCCGGCGACCACTCCCGGCTCCTTACGGTCAGGGTTTTCAGGGGAGATTCGATTTCAGTGGAGTTGTCGAGAGAGTTCAGTTTAAGGAATCAGGAGGCTTTTCCATGAACAGAATCCGCGGCAGTGGAGGCTTCACCCTTGTTGAAGTGATCATAGCATCCATTCTGCTGGCCATCATAGTGGGAGGAATCGCGTTCTTCTTCCTGCATGCCGTCAGGGGATCGCAGCAGATGGACCAGATGAGCAAGGGGCTGCAGTACAGCCGGGAAAAGCTCGAGGAACTCAGGACGATTGATGTGTCCGTTCTTCCCGACGGCCCGGGCCCGGAGGAGACTCTGCCCGGCGGGTACAGCAGAAGGATAGTGGTTTCCACGCCCTTCGACGAGTACCCGGCGGCTAAGATGATCAATTGCGTGGTGTCCTGGTCAGGCCCGGAGGGTGCGGACTCCACCAGCCTCTGCATTATCTTTTAAGGAGTGTGAGATGAATACTACGCACAGGAGCGGTTTTCGCAGGGGTATGTCGTTGGTCGAACTGACGATAGTGATCGGCGTCCTGGGAATCATCTTCGCCGCGGTGTTTCTTTTCTTCACAAAGGGGATACAGCAATTCCACTTCAACCGAAGGCAGAACGAGCTGGCCATCGCCGGTCGTCTGGCCCTGGAGCAGATTTCCGATGAGGTGATCTGGGCCGGATATCTGCCGGTTCCCGGGATTCCTGGGGACGAGTGGCATCCCATTCAGTCGGCCATGCAGGAGAGTTTCACTTTTTACGCCGATTTCGGGAGAAACGGCGTACTGGACGATTCCGACTACAGGAACATTTTCCTTGGCGACGACAATGTGATTCGTATAACCGACAATGCCTCCATGTCCCGCAATGTGGGATACAACATCACCGAACTCCGGTTCGAGTATCTGAACGCCAACGGCAACGTCTTCAGCCAGCCTCTGACTCCGTCGGATCTGGATGCGGTGAGGCACGTGAGGGTCGGGCTTACCCTGCAGGATTCCTACATGGGTAATCTGTACCAGACCTTCGTCCGCACCACCATAAGCCCACGGAACCTCGGGCTCAACAGGAACATAGACCCGTCGTTCCTTCCCCCGCCGCCCCTGTCGGGCATCGTGGCGGTGAACGTGACCGGGACGGCCGATGAAAAAACACCCACGGAAAGCCAGTACAACCTGATGCAGAACCTGGTCTATCTGGGGCTCACCGTGGTTCCCCTTGCGGACGATGAGCTGCTGGGATACGCCTACGAGGACAACGGGGTTAACCTGGTTATACTGAGGAACGTCCTGGACGGTGATGGCTGGCATAGTTTCATCACCGACTCCCTGCACTGCGTTCCTTGTCCGGTGATATGCCTCGACGCCGACGATGCGGCAAACCTGTTCGGCATGGGCAGCGGCCCGATGACAGTGGTTACAGCCCACCAAGCCAGCAAGATAGTCTCCTCCCATCCGGTTTATAACAGTATTCCCTTCGGTAATCCGGACTCCCTGAATTTCACCGTTTACGTCTCTTTGGACAGCATGAATGTTCTCTCGAGCCTCTCCGACAACACTACCGGGGTGACTTCCATTTACAATCAGACGAGTGCCTTCCTGGTCTGTGTCCGGAATGAGGAGCTTCCCACCCGGAGAATACTGTTCGGGATCCCAAAGACCCAGAACCTGGACACGCCTGACGGCATCAGGTTTTTCAGGAATGTGCTGAACTGGGCGATGGGGGGGGTTGAAGAAGTCGACCCCGGGGAACCCATCACCGAAGTCGAGGGTTTCGAGGACGAGGCCGGTCAGGTCAGGCGTATCACCCTCTGGCAGGATAGCCTGAACAATCCAGCCTACGGGCTCGATTCCATACCCCTGATGGCTGACGATTTCTCGGGCCCGGTGGGCCTGAGCTGGACCCTGGCCAGCCTTGGGGGCGGCCAGGTGACGGTCGCGGACGGAACCCTGAGAATGCACCGTCCCTTTATGGGTGCGGAAACCCGGAACCTCGCGATGGTGACCCTCCCCCTGGGGGGGTACAACATCTGGACGGATAGCTTGTACCTGAAGGTCGGGGCCCTTCCTGGAACCGGTGAAAGCATAGACTCGAACGACGGGGTGTTCTTCGTCAGCGTGAATTCCCCCGGCGACACGACGTACAACCGATTTGCAGCCCCCGCCTCCGGCCCTTCCTGGAACACCGTCAGGGTGAACCTGAACCAGGCGGCCCAGGGCTGCGGGATTACCTT
>JAKPTG010000084.1 GCA_029571005.1 Candidatus Fermentibacterota bacterium | reverse complement strand
CGAGAGGACCGCCGGGTTGGTCTCGATGGCCGCCTCTTCGCAACCAGAGAGGTCCATCCGACCCAGGAGTTCCTTCCAGAAGCCCGTTTTCATGAGGGTGGGAGTGCCCCCTCCGGCGTGGAGGGTGCTCAGCCTTCCCGGCGCCAGCAGGTCAAGTTCCTTTGAGAGGGCCGAGGCGAAGGCCCGGGAAGGGGCTCCGGGGGAACTGGTGAAGGCGCAGTAACGGCACTTACCGACACAGTAGGGGATGTGGATGTAAAGGCCGGCCCCTTCTCCCCGGGATTCCGGACCTCCACGGCACCGTCGCCGCGGCTCCTCACGGAGCGGCGAAGGCTGCGCCCCCGGATGGGGACCGGTCCGCAGCCCCCGTTTTTCCGGAGCGGGCCGTCCTCCAGAAGCGCCGAACGGGGAAACTGAGCCTTCGGCGTCCGTCACGCCCGGCCCACCGCTGCCGATTCCCGCCGAAACGACCGCCGCGGGGGAAGCCCGCTTCCGTCAGTCATCCCGTTTCAGGACAGCCAGGAACGCCTTCTGGGGTATCATAACCTTGCCCACCATTTTCATACGTTTCTTACCCTCCTTCTGCTTGTCCAGGAGTTTTCTCTTCCTGGTGATGTCGCCCCCGTAACATTTGGCGGTGACATCCTTCCGGAGGGCGCTGATGGTGGATCTGGCGATGATGGTGCCGCCTATGGCACCCTGGATCGGAATCTTGAACTGCTGCCTGGGGATTTCCTCCTTGAGGTTTTCGCAGGCTCTCCGGGCCCAGCCGGGGGCCCTGTCCCGGTGCACCAGCATGGACAGGGCATCCACCTTCTCGTGGTTCACCAGGATGTCAACCTTCACCAGGTCGCTCTTCCTGTAGTCGCCGGGTTCGTAGTCGAAGGAACCGTAACCCTGGGTAATGGACTTGAGCTTGTCGTAGAAGTCGTAAACCACCTCCGAAAGGGGAAGCTCGGCCCTGATTTCCACCCTCATCCTGCCCACGTAGTTATTGCTGTAGTTCTCCGCCCGACGATCCAGCAACAGATTGGTGACCGGACCTATATACTTGTCGGGCATTATGATGGACGCTTTTATATAGGGCTCCTCCGTCATGACAATCTGGGACGGATCCGGATAAAGCAGAGGGTTGTCTATGAACAGCACCGATCCATCGGAAAGCGTTACACGGCAGAGCACCGTGGGAGCCGTGAGCACCAGGCCCAGGTCAAACTCCCTCTCCAGCCGCTCCTGCACCACCTCCAGATGCAGCAGGCCAAGGAACCCGCAACGGAACCCGAACCCCAGTCCGGTGGAGCTGACCTTTTCGTAAACGAGGCCGGCATCGTTGAGCTTCAGCCTCTCCATGGCCGCCGACAGGCTGTCGTAGTCCTCGGTGGTTACGGGAAAGATGGAGCTGAAGACCACCGGTTTCGACTCCTCGTACCCGGAAAGGGCCGTTTCGCAGGGAGAAAGGGCGGTGGTCACGGTGTCGCCGCTGCGGACATCACTCACGCTCTTGATGCCGGCTATGAGGTAGCCTACCTCTCCGGCCTCCAGGCGCGTCCTGGGCTCCCGGCCGATACGGAGGTACCCTATCTCCTCGAGCCGGTAATCGCTTTCCGAAGCCATCAGCCGGATGTCGTCCCGGGCCTTCATGACGCCTTCCACCACCCGGAAGTAAACCACCACCCCCCGGTAGGGATCGAATATCGAGTCGAACACCCTGGCCCGCAGGGGAAGCCCGGAATCCCCTTCCGGCGGAGGGATCTTCCGGATGATCGCCTCCAGCAGGTCTTCCACGCCCTGCCCGGTCTTGGCGCTCACCATGACGGCGTCCGAGGGGTCCAGTCCCAGCTCGTTCTCCACTTCCTCCATGGTCTCCTCGATGGAGGCGGAGGGGAGGTCAATCTTGTTTATCACGGGGATGATGGTGAGGTTGTGCTCCATGGCCTTGTACAGGTTGGCCAGCGTCTGGGCCTCCACCCCCTGGGCCGCGTCTATCACCAGAAGTGCGCCTTCGCAGCACGCCATGGCCTGGGAGACCTCATAGCTGAAGTCCACATGGCCCGGAGTGTCAATGAGGTTGAGCAGGTAGTCCTGCCCGTCCCGCCCCCGGTGGTTCATGGTGACGGCGGTGCTCTTGATGGTTATGCCCCGCTCCCGCTCGATGTCCATGGAATCCAGCATCTGGTCCTGAAACTCCCGGTCGCTCACCGTGCCGGTGGCCTGCAGAAGCCTGTCCGCAAGGGTTGACTTGCCGTGGTCTATATGGGCGATGATGCAGAAGTTACGAATTTTCCGGCGCACTGTTCCTCCCCGGGTTGTCGTGTAATATGTTTCGGCAGGATGCATTCTTCAAAACCCTAAACGAAAGGGGTGTCGTCATGCCGTTCTTCGGCAAGAGAAAAGGGGAAGCCTACGAGACCTCCGATAACCCCCTGCAGACGATAAGAAACTGTCGGATCGGCGAAGGCACCAAGGTCTGGAACTACGTGAACATGTACGACTGCACCCTGGGGCGGGACTGCATGGTGGGCTGCTTCTGCGAGATACAGAAAGGGGTGGTGATCGGCGACCGCACCAGAATCCAGAGCCACAGTTTCATCTGCGAGCTGGTCACCATAGGCAGTGACTGCTTCGTGGGGCACGGCGTGATGTTCATCAACGACGTTTACCCCCCCCAGAGCGATTCCTCGAAATGGAAGAGAACCGTGGTGGAGGACGGTGTCAGCATCGGCTCCAACGCCACCATCCTTCCGGTGACCATCGGAAGTGGGGCCGTGATCGGCGCCGGGGCCGTGGTGACCCGGGATGTTCCCCCCGGGGCCATAGTCGCGGGAAACCCCGCCCGCTTCCTCAGGAACCGGAGTTAGGGCCGCAGAACCGTCACCCTGGCCCTGCCGGCGCAGCCTCCACGGCGGGCCACGGCGGTGTAAACCCCCGCGGGCACCCCGGAACAGTCCCAGGCGACGATCCCGGACTCATGCAGAACGGAGCTGAAGGCGAGCCTCCCCGCCATGTCGAACACACTCAGGGTGACGGGCCCCCCGGTGAAGTCCACTTTGAAAAGCGCCTCGCCGTGGGACACCGGGTTCCGCCCGGCCAGGGAGACCCGCAGAACCGGCTGCGGGGGAGGGGGCGGACATGACGGTGTATGGAGAACCTCGAGAGCCGGATCCATGAAGGCGGTATAAACCAGCAGGGACTGGAAGGTTCTGTCATAGCCCCCGGATATCAGGGGGACCTGCAGGTCCCGGCAGGCGGTGACCGCCCCTCCCAGGGTCGACACACCCTCTTCAAAGACCAGCCTGACCATGTCCGCACACATATTCTCGCTGGGGCCCAGCTCCGGCCAGAAGCCCTCCCACCCCCAGCTGGTGTTCATGGCCACGGCCACTCCGCCGCCGTCCGGATGGTGCAGGAGCATCCCCGCCAGGCAGGTTCTCCGGTGGGTGAAGTCGCCGGAATGGCAGGCGATGCTGGTGTGAATCCCCGTTCTGCGGCCGTTGTTGAGCAGATACTGGTCGGCCACCTTGATCTGGCTGCTGAAGGTGGACCAGTAAACCCCCCGGCTGTTGCCGTGGCCGGCGTAGTGGTTCCAGCCCGCGCCGGCGGCGATGGGCTCGAAAAAAGTGTCGGGATAGTCCCCGACCTCGAACTCGTAGGAGCGGACTATTTCCCAGTCGTCCGGAAAATACCCCGCCATGACTTCACAGCCCCTGGCTCCGGTGTAGCCGATGTCCGGAAAGAGCAGCCCCCCGTTCAGGGTCGCGGTGGAGGACCACCCGCCCTCGGGGGGGTTGTCGAGGTACGTGACGGTTTTGTCCACAAAAGCCGCCGCACCGGCTTGTGTGCGGAACAGGCCCCTCCCAAGGATGACCTCGGGGTACAGGTCCGGATCGTCCCAAGGCTGGCCCGGAACCCCGTCGCCGTCGCCGTCCCAGTCGCCGTCAAGACAGGCGTAGTAGAGGTCAACCGGGGCGTACTCCCATAGGTTCTCGTCGCTGCACCCCACCAGAATCTCCTTTGCGGGCACCACGGAAGCGTCGCCCCCCAGGAGGACGAATACCGTGCCCTCGTTCAGGTAGTGCCACCGGATGCACTCCCTGACGCCTCCGTAAACCGTCGTCACCCGCCCCATCCCCAGGGCCTTCACCGTCAGCCCCCTCCGGGCGTGGGCTTCCAGCAGCGGCTGGAACACCGGCAGATAGCCGTCGCCGGTTATGAGCAGGTACTCCGCGGAGCCCCGGCCGGCGACCGGCGCGGGCGGAACGCTCTCACCGGCCAGCCTGGCCGCCCTGTCGTCGACCAGCCGGGCCTGGAGAGGGGAAAGGGCCGTTTCGGGGGCCTCCTCCCGGTACTCCAGGGTCAGCGACACCTTCCCGGCGATTTCGAGCCGACCCTCGAGGGGCCTGTACCTCCAGGGGCTGACCAGGCAGGAGTAGATGGTACAGCCCATGAGCCTGCCGACATGGACCCCGGCCAGGGCATCCCGGGGATGGCACTCCGGGGAGGCGTACACCTCGGGGGCAGGAACCGGCATCCTGGCTTCCACAAAACCGATGGGCATCGGCGCCGACGCAGGTTCGACGGGAAGATCCAGGGCCACCGGCCTGAAGTTGTCGAGGTTCAGCGACACTTGTCCGGGTTCTCCGCGGAAGGCGAACACCACGGGAACCAGGGGCAGCAGCGGGTATCCGGGAAGGGATGCCCTGCGGCAGCCCGGGATCACCACGGTGGAGAAACCCGGCACGGAGGAGGGGAACACCGCGGGTTCCGGCAGGCTGACTTCCCGGGTCAGGGAAGCTCCACAGAGAATCAATATCGCAAACATGCCACCCTCCCTTCCTCCACCCGGAATATCCGCAATTACACGTACCCTTCAAAGCCCTCCCCGGTTCGAGGTTGACAGAAGGGCGTCCCGGATTACCTTTAGCCCTTCGGCGCAACAAGGGAGGTCGTTTTTTGAGGTCTATAGTTTTCAGGGTGGTGCCGCGGCTTCCGGAAAAGCTCGAATCGCTCCGAAGAATTGCGGGAAACGCATGGTGGACCTGGAATAGAAACGCCGTCAGCCTTTTCCGATCGGTGGACCGGGAACTCTGGGAGTCCTGCGGCCACAACCCGATCCTCCTCCTGGGCAAGACCAGCCAGGCCAGGATGAACGAACTCGCCGAAGACCCGGTTTTCCTCTCCAGGCTCGGCGAGGTGGAGGAGGACCTGAATCACTACATGTCCAAGGGCGGCTGGTTCGCCAGGGAGCATCCGGATCTGCTGACGGGCAGCGATGTGGTGGCTTACTTCTCCGCGGAGTTCGGTATCCACGAGAGCCTTCCGATCTACTCGGGAGGGCTGGGGGTACTGGCGGGCGACACCATCAAGTCCGCCGGCGACCTGGGCATCCCCTTCGTGGGAATCACCCTTCTCTACCGGCTGGGCTACTTCAGCCAGTACCTGAACAGCGACGGCTGGCAACTGGAGCGGTACCCGGTGAACGACTACTCCAACATGCCGGTGGAACGGGTGAAGGGAGACGACGGCCTGCCGATGGTGATCTCGGTACCCATGGCGGACAGGATCGTGAAGGCCGCGGTATGGAGGCTCCCGGTGGGCCGGGCTTCACTGTTGCTGCTGGACACCAACCTTCCGGACAACCCTCCCGGGGACCGGATGATCAGCGACCAGCTCTACGGCGGCGACAAGGAGATAAGGATACGCCAGGAGATACTCCTTGGCATCGGAGGGATAAAGGCTCTCAGATCCATGGGGCTCAATCCGACGGTGAGGCACATCAATGAAGGCCATTCCGCTTTCCTGATCATCGAGATGCTGACGGAGGAGATGGCCCGGGGGCTCTCATTCCGGGAGGCCCTGGAAAACGTCACCGCCGGAAACGTCTTCACCACCCACACTCCGGTGCCCGCGGGAAACGAGGAGTTCGAGGCCGACCTGGTGCTGAGGTACCTCAGACCCTACATCTCCCGGCTTTCCCTGAAGGATGACGAGTTCCTGGAACTGGGCAGACACCCGCAGGGCTCTTCCTTCTCCATGACCGTATTCGCCCTGAAGTTCTCCCACGGGGCCGGCGGGGTGAGCGCCCTGCACAGCCGTGTCTCCCGCGGCATCTGGATGGGGGTCTGGCCCAACCTGCCCAGGGAGGACATTCCCATAAGGCACGTGACGAACGGGGTCCACGAGGACTCATGGGTGAGCGGTGAAATCCGAAGGCTGCTGGACCGGTACGTAGGCGACACCGCCCCCCGCAATCCCCTGGGGGAGAAGTTCTGGCGGCACATTGACAGGATACCCGATTCAGAGCTCTGGAGGGCCCACGAGAGGCTCAGGGAGCGGCTCGTAACCTACGCCAGGCAGCACTGGACGCGGCAGCTCTCCGGCATGGGAATCACTCTTCCGGCCTTCGCCGAAAAGCCGGTGCTGAACCCGGAGGTTCTCACCATCGGGTTCGCCCGGAGGTTCGCCACCTACAAGCGGGCGGCCCTCCTGCTTCAGGACGAATCAAGGCTGATCCGGCTCCTGACCGACCCGGACCGGCCCGTCCAGATAATCTTCTCGGGAAAGGCCCACCCCCACGACCAGGGCGGCAAGGAATTGATCAGGAGGATATTCCACCTCTGCATGAGCCGGGAGTTCTACGGCCGGGTCATCTACCTGGACGACTACTCCATGAGCCTTGCCCGGCTGATGGTTCAGGGGGTGGATGTCTGGCTGAACACCCCGGTGATGAACATGGAGGCCAGCGGAACCAGCGGCATGAAGGCGTGCATGAACGGCGTCCTGCATTGCAGCATTCCCGACGGCTGGTGGAACGAGGGCTACAGGAGGGACGCCGGATGGTCCATCGGCAGGGGGGAAACCTACCAGGACCCGGCCCTCCGGGATGCGGTGGAGGCGAAAACCCTCTTCGACCTCATAGAGAACAGCGTGGTTCCGACCTTCTACAACACCGGCGCCGACGGAATCCCCAGGGGCTGGACCGCCATGATGAAGAAGACCATGAAGGGCGTCCTCGCCCGTTTCAACACCAACAGGATGCTGGCGGAGTACGTCGAGAACTTCTACCTCCCGGCTCTGGCCCATTCCCGGGCCTTATCGGCGGACGGTTCGGCGGGCTCCAAGGCCCTGGCGGCCTGGAAGGCCCGGGTCAGGGAGGCGTGGAGGAACGTGCGGATAGTGGAAGTGACGGCGGATACCGGAGTGGACACCTTCACAGTGGGCGACGTGATCCCGGTCACGGTCTCCGTGGACACCGGAGGCCTCGCCCCGGACGACCTGGCGGTGGAAATCCAGCACGGCGCCGCGGGCGGTGACGGCTACATCAGCGACAGACGGACCACCAGGCTGTCTCCCT
The DNA here is from genome assembly GCA_029571005.1 of Candidatus Fermentibacterota bacterium. GTDB lineage: Bacteria > Fermentibacterota > Fermentibacteria > Fermentibacterales > JCC-6 > UBA6080. Next base: position 42,007 of record JAKPTG010000084.1, on the reverse strand, counting down.
CGGGGCACCGGGAAACAGGCACGGTATTCACCGGGACGATCCCCTGCAGCGACTCCGGCAGGTTCGGCTTCACCGTAAGGGTACTCCCGTTCCACCCCGGCTTCGGAAGGATTCTCGAACCCGGGCTCATCAGGTGGTGGGAGTAGCCTGGATTTCTCACCAGCCCCTTGGAGATAGCCTTCGGAGTTTCGAGGGGTTTGAGGCCGGGTGCTTGCCCTTATTTCAGGAGTGATGCCTTGCATGAGGGCCGGGAGCGTTCCGGATTTCGCTCCCGGCCCTCTTCTGAACAGCCCCGTCTCCCGCTTCGGAGAGCCGCCCGGCCGGGACCGGAGCCGGTCAATACCCCAACGGCAATGCCTGCAGGTTGGAATAGATCCGGGCGGACTCCCCCCGGGGGGTAACCGTCGGCGCAGGTCACAAGCAGCCTTCTCGCGCCGACCCCCGGCAATGGCGCCAATCTTCAGAGGATGACGATCACCGGCCGCCCAGGAGTACGAACCGGCCATGCAGCACGTGATCGCCGGCCGTCATCCTGACAAGACTGAGGTTTTGCCATGACATGACCTCCATCAGAATAATATATGAATTACATAAATCAACAGTGATAATGTACATCAGGCTGGATTCGCCTGTCAAGCAGGGACGGAAGAACCGCTCAAAATGGACGGGGTAAAACCCGGCGCTTCCATTGACAACGCCGGGGGTCGGGAGCAAGTTTAAGGATGTGCGGGAGCGGAAGGGGACTGGTGTCCCTCCCGGACTTCAAATCCGGCGTCGGGTGCTGAAACCACCCCGGATGGGTTCGATTCCCATACGTTCCCGCCAACCCCCGTCACTATCCAGTCGATAACCAGTTGGGCAAGGGCGTAGCCGAAGACGCCGGGTACGGTCATGAGGCTCGGCAGCCGGTTCCTGACCCTGCCCCTGACCGTCAAGGCATCGTCCCGGTCCGGAGGCAGGGGCTTCAGGGGCCTCTCCTCGGAGTACACGCATTCCACTTCGCCCATGGCGTTTCTTTTAGCCAGACAGCGGCGAAGCTGTCTCGCCAGGGGGCAGCCCCTGGACTCCCACAGGTTCCCCACCCTCACCATGGAGGGGTTGCGCCGGCCGGCGGCGCCCATGCTACTGAACACGGGAATACCCTGGGCCAGACACCAGGAAATGAGTTCAGCCTTGGGGTTGAGGCTGTCAATGGCGTCCGCCGCAATCAGGCCGCAATCCCTGGGCAACAGTTCCGGAAGGGTGTCGGAGTGGATGAAAACGGTGCGATACCCAACCCGGGTTCCGGGGCACAGGGCCGCCAGCAATCCCGCCGCCGCCTCGGCCTTGCCCCTGCCCACGTCACCGGGACCGAACAGGGCGCTGCGGTTCAGGCTCGTCTCGGTGACCCTGTCGAAGTCGCACAGCACCAGCTCCCCCACCCCGGTCCTGGCCAGGGCGGAGGCGCAGTGGCTTCCCACCCCCCCAAGACCGGCCACCAGCACCCTGGCGCTCCTTATCCGCTTCAGCCCCCCTTCTCCGAAGAAGTCCCGGACCCGATCGAACCGCCTTTCCATCATAAAAGCCCAAGCCTGTCGGCGGACTCCGACGAAGCGGCTTCCACGCGCTTCCGGGAAACCCCCCGGAGGAAGGCCACGGTCCCGGCCACCCTGGGCAGGGACGATGGTTCGGAAGGGCCCCCTTCAACCCCGATCCAGGGGGCATCGGTCTCCAGTACGAAACGGTCCTCGGGCACTTCCACGACGCTGGCCCTGGCGTTCCCGGCGCCGGCCCGGGTCACGGCGCCTCCGAAACCGATGTGGCAGCCCTGCTCCAAAAAACGCCTCATGAGTTCGGGCCCCCGGCTGAAAGCATGGATCACGGCCCCTTTCGGGGGATGGGCCTTCAGCAGCTCGAGCAGCTCGTTGAAGGCGCCCCGGCAATGGAGCAGCACCGGCAGCCCCAGCTCCCGGGCCAGGATGAGCTGGGCCTCCAGACAGTCCATCTGAATGTTCCTGGGAACGTCCACCTTCCAGTCCAGCCCGACCTCGCCCAGGGCGACGGCCTCCGCCAGGCGGTTTCTGAGGGAAGGCAGATCCACCCCCTCCCGAGCGTTCCACGGATGGACGCCGAAGGCGGCGGTTATCCCGGGCCTGCGGGCCAGGGATGCCACCCTTTCCCAGTCGCCCATGGAGGACGACGGAACCACCATGGCCTTCACACCGGCATTCCGGGCTCTCTCCAGAACCCCCGGCAGGTCGTCGAACAGGGGCTGGTCCGCCAGGTGGCAGTGGGTGTCAGTCAACATCCAGGTAGTCTATGACCCGCTTTCGGAAACCGTACCCCATAACATCGTAGGCGTCATGGATCACCATGAAGGCGTCCGGGTCTATGTCCTTCACCAGTTTCTGCAGCACCATCACCTGGCGCCGGTGCACACAAACGTATATCACATCCCGATCCCGCCTGTCGTAGCCCCCCTGGCTCTTCAGGAAGGTCACCCCCCGGTCCAGGTGCCGGAAGATGGCCTCCCGGATATCCTCGGATTGGTCGCTGATAATGAAAACCGACTTCACGAAGGGCATCCCCTCGGCGGACAGGTCGGTCATCTTCGTGGTGAGGAAGAGGTTGAGGTAGGCCCATATCACCAGTTTGGGGTCGCGGAAGACCACCCCCACCGCAAGGATTATCAAGCTCTCCACCATCCAGTAACCGGTGGAAATCGTCACCCCGGCGTACTTCTTCAGCATGGCCACCGGAATATCCGTTCCTCCGGTGGAACCCCGGAACCGGAAGATCAGCCCGAGGGAAATCCCCAGCAGGGAGGAGCCCGCCAGGGAAACCAGGAGAATATCCATATCGCTGCTGCCGGAAAAGAACACCGCGAGCCTGGGCAATTCCCCCGGGGGGGCCACGTTGTAAACCAGGGAAGAGAAGCCGGGGATGAAGGAGAGCCGCTCCGGAGCGAAAAGCCAGCATGCCCCGTTGGTGAGCATCACTCCCACGAAGCTCCGCACTCCAAACTGCCGGCCCACCTGGTAGTAACCCAGGATGAACAGCGGTATGTTGAGGCCGAACATCCACAGGCTCTCCGGGACGCCGGTGACGTGGTACAGAATCTGGGCGATCCCCGCAACCCCTCCCGGAGAGACCCGAAACGGTATCAGGAACCAGGAGTAGGACACGCCGAACAGGGCCGCCCCGGCCAAGATGCCAAGGTAGTCCCTGTTCGGAAGAGTTCGTCCAAGCTTGCTGATCATTGCGGGTCGGTGGTTATCAGGGAGCCGGCTCGTAGCCGGTGAGCCTGCTGGTGATGTCGGAGGTGAACTGCCCGACGCCCTGGGTGCAGACGTTCCTCACCATCCCCACGTTGGGCGCGTAATCGGTGGTGTTCACCATGTTACCCCCCTCCAGCCAGGTGGTGCGTATCTCCGCACAGTTGTCGAAGGTGCCGGCGGGAACCGTCGCCGTGGCCGACAGACTGAGCAGCTCCCCGGTCGTTTGGGGCTCCGTCCGGAACATCCAGACCATCCCCGGCACCATGGGGAAGGGCACGGTCCATCCGAAATCGGTGCTCGCCAGGCTGGGGTATCCGAAGAATCCTTCCCCGGTCACCCGAATGTAGCTGGTGTCGGCGGTGTTGATCACCGTGAACCCCTGGAGGGTGTCGGACACCATGGTCTCCTCCAGGAAGACCTGGAAACCCTCGGAGTGTTCCGCAGTGCCCAGTATCCTCACGGTGGAAACGCCGGTTACGGTGTAACTCAGGGAGTCAACGTTGTAAACCCCTATCCGGACGTAGTTCCAGGTGTTGCCGACCGCCAGGGGAAAGAAGCTGGAATCATCGTTCCGACCGGGGTTGAACGGATCGTTGTCGCCGCACGAGACCGCCATGATAAGAAGGGCGGGAACAACGGTACGAATCAGAACTCTCATGTTAACCTCCCGAGTTATCAAACATTGAATCTACAAGCGAATAATAAGCGCTTTACAGGGACGCCGCAAGGGCCGACAGGGCGGGTGCCGTAACCAGGGCCGGCAACAGGGCGGCGGCCTTCACCCGGCACACGTCCAGAAGAACCAGCGCCAGGCCGACCAGGATCACCCCGCCGGCCGCGGTCATGTCCGCCGTCATGGCTTCGCTGAGAATACCCGACAGTGCGGAGGCTCCAAGGGTCAGCCCCCCCTGAAAAACCAGCACTATCACCGCGGCGAACGTCACTCCCATGCCCATGGCGGCCGCGAAGGACATCCCGGCGAAGAAGTCCAGGGTGCTCTTCATGATCAGCAGCGATGGGTCCCCCCGAAGGCCGTCCTGCATGGAGCCCACCACGGTCATGGGGCCGGTGCAGAAAACCAGGCCGGCGGTCACGAAACCCCTGGTGAAATCACCGCGGGCAAGGAAGGGAACCGCGGAACACCAGCCCTTCAGCCTCTCGCCCAGGGCCTGAATCCTGTCCTCCAACTCCAGAGCCTCACCGATGATGCCGCCGGAGATGATTCCTCCGAGAACGACTATCGTGCTGGCCGCCTCCAGGAACATCTCCACTCCCATTGCCAGGGTGAAGAGCCCGACGGCCTGCATGACCGTCCGTTGAACACGCTCGGGGAAGCGTGTTCCCAGGAGGCTCCCCAGGGTTCCACCCGCGATCACCGCGGCGGTGTTCACCAGAGTTCCGGTCATTCCCACTCGATGGTTGCCGGAGGCTTCGACGAGATATCGTAAACCACCCGATTCACCCCCGGAACCCGGTTGACTATCTCACCGGCCAGCCCGGCCATGTGCGCCGGATCCATCCGATACCAGTCGGCGGTCATGCCGTCGATGCTGGTGACCGCCCGGAGGGCCACAACCCGGTGGTAGGTCCTCTCGTCCCCCATGACCCCCACGGTCCTCAGCGGGAGAAGCACGGCGAAGGCCTGCCAGATCTCCCGGTACAGGTTGTGGTCCCGGAGGTAACCCGTGAACACCGAGTCAATTTTCCGCAGAAGGTCAAGGTCATCGCGACCCACCGGACCCAGTATCCGCACCGCCAGGCCGGGGCCGGGGAAGGGATGCCTGTCAACGATGTGCCCGGGAAGCCCCAGCTCACGTCCCAGTTCCCGGACCTCGTCCTTGAACAACTCCCTGAGGGGTTCCAGGAGCTTCAGTTTCATCTTCTCCGGAAGCCCCCCCACGTTATGATGGGTCTTGATGGTGACGGACGGGCCCCGGAAGCTCACGCTCTCGATGACATCGGGGTAAAGAGTCCCCTGGGCCAGGTGGGTGACCCCCGGGACGGCGGATGCGGCCTCCTCGAACAGTTCTATGAAAACCCTGCCGATTATCTTCCTTTTGGCCTCGGGGTCTTCCACCCCCCGGAGTTCCTCCAGAAAACGGTCCGTACCGTCAATGACCACCAGAGGCATTCCGAAATGGTCCCGGAAGGTCTTCTCCACCTGGGCCCGCTCGCCCTCCCTCAGAAGGCCGTTATCCACGAAAATAGGGGTGAACCTGCCGGGGACCGCCCTGTGGAGCAGGGCCGCCACGACGGAGCTGTCCACACCGCCGGAGAGCCCCAGTATAACCCGTCCGTCGGGGCCGAGTTCCCGGCGGATGGTCTTGCAGGCCTCCTCCGCATAAGCATTCATGTTCCAGCGCGGTTCGAGCCCCGCTATGTCGAAGAGGAACCTTCCGATGAGTTCGACGCCGAAGACGGTGTGGTGCACCTCCGGGTGGAACTGCACACCGTACCGCTTCGCCGATGGATTCTCCATGGCCGCTATGGGAAGGAGTTCCGTGAAGGCGGCGACCGTGTACCCGGGAGGAAGGGCGGTGACCCTGTCTCCGTGGCTCATCCAGGCCTGAAGCCCCGGTTTCTGCCCCCGGAAAAGCGCACTGTCCCCGGAGGGGAAAACCTTCGCGGAACCGAACTCCCCGTGATGCCCCCCCTCGACCCTGCCTCCGGACAGGTGCGCCAAAAGCTGCATCCCGTAACAGACGCCCAGAATCGGGAGGTCCGACTTCAGAATCTCCGGGGCCGGCCGGGGCGCCCCCGGAGCGTAAACACTGTACGGACTCCCCGAGAAGATGACCGCTCCGGGCCGCATCCCCATGACCGTCTCCATCGGAGCATCGCCGGGAAGCAGCTCGCAGTAAACCCCAAGCTCCCTGATCCGACGGGCTATCAACTGGGAATACTGGCTGCCGAAATCCAGGATCGCCACTCCGCCCGGTATCACGGCTCCTCCTTTCCCGGGTAACCATCCGAGGGGGGAAGCACCGGGTACTCGCCGGTGAAGCAGGCCGTACAGTAGTCCCGGACAGGATGGGCCCCGACACACGAAAGCATGCCTTCGACCGAAAGGTAGGCAAGGCTGTCCAGCCCCAGGATACGGGCCACCTCGGTAACACTTCTGTCGTGGGCGATGAGTTTATCCTGCTGCGGGAAGTCAATCCCGAAGTAGCAGGCATGCCGGTGGGGCGGGCAGCTCACCCGCATGTGCACTTCCCTGGCGCCGGCCTCCCTGAGGGCCTTGATACGGGTTATGCTGGTGGTCCCCCGGACTATGCTGTCCTCCACCACGCAAACCCGTTTGCCGGCCACCGCGCTCGGGATCGGCTGAATCTTCCTCATCACCATGGACTGCCGGGCGGCCTGGGTGGGGTCTATGAAGGTTCTTCCCACGTAGTGGTTCCGGGTGAATCCCATGTCCAGGTCCACCCCCGACTCCCGGGAATAGCCAATGGCTGCAAACATCCCACTGTCCGGAACCGGCACGACCACGTCACAGTCCGCCGGGTGCTCCCGGGCCAGCCGCCTGCCCATCTCCAGCCGCACCCGGTACACGCTGTCGCCGAAGACCATGCTCCCGGGCCTGGCGAAATAGACATGCTCGAAGATGCACTGGGCCAGCCCGTCACCGGATCGGAACAGCTCCGCCGCACCATCGAAGCGGGCGACGGAGGGCCGGGATCCGTCTCCGGAGAAGAAGACGATTTCCCCGGCCCCGATCTCCCTGACGTACTCAGCCCCGGTCATGGAGAAGGCGATGGATTCGCTGGCCACCACCCACCCGCCTTCGGGAATCCGCCCCAGGCAGAGGGGTCTGAAGCCCAGGGGGTCCCTGACGGCGTACATCCCCTCCGGGGTGAGCAGGAGCAGGCAGAAGGCCCCTTCGAGCTTGGAGAGGGCTATATCGAAACAGCGCCTCATGTTGTAGTTGTTCCGCTCCAGCTCGCGGCTCATGAGGTGGAGCACTATCTCGGTGTCGGTTCCCGTCTGGAGGATGTGGCCCTTCCGCTGCAGGTCCCGGCGGATGCTGCCGGCATTGCTGATCGTCCCGTTGTGGGCGATGGCAACCGGTATCCCCGCCATGCTCACCAGTATGGGTTGGGCGTTCAGAATGTCGTCGCCGCCGAAGGTCCCGTACCTCACATGGCCTACCGCCGCCTTAACCGAGCCGTCGAAGAGGGCCTTAGGAGCATCCGCCATGGCCTCGGAAACCAGGCCCTTGCGTTTATGGAGCAGTATCCGCCCGTTATCCGTAAGGGCTGCGACCCCGGCGGCTTCCTGCCCCCGGTGCTGCTGGGCCAGAAGCCCCTCCGCCGCCAGGGCCGACGGAGCCGTCCGGCTTCCGATCACGCCGCAGAGCCCGCAGTACTCCCCGGGACGGTTCATTCCGGGCGCCTCCCCGCCGACGGCGCGAAGCCGGCGAAAAGGGGAAGCGGCCCTGAAAACGCCCCACCCGCACCGTTTCCCCGGAAAGAAAGCACCCCTCCGGCGACGGAGACACGCTTCGGTTCCCCGGACATGACCCTTCCTTTTACAGGTATTCCCGAACAAGACTCAGGGGGGAATATATCCGATCCGGGGGGAACCGGGGCAGCCGGGACGGGCCGCCGGAACTGCACGGCACAGGGCCCCGGTCGAAAAGCTCCGCCGAGAGCCGCTGGAACCCGAAGGGCCGGTTGCTCACGAACCGCCCCCGAGGCCGGCGTTCCCCGCCGTAACTGCCCGTTCCGGGGGTCAGTCGCCGGGACTCTTCCGTTTCCGAAGCCTGAGGAGTATGTCCCCCGAGGGGTTCACTCCCCTGAAGGTGGAGAGCATGCCCCTCACGGCGCCGTCCAGGGCCCGGGCGGGAAACCCCGACAGGGGGACCCCGACGCCGTCGCAGGCGAGTTCCACCCCGGGAGAGCACGGATCCGCACAGGTTTCACAGGGGCCCCTCTCCCCCGCCAGCACCCTTACCGCCTCCAGAGCCATGAGGGAGGCCACCAGACCGACCCTGGCGGACAGTGTGCCTCCGCTCAGTTCGGAAGAGCCGTCGCCCACCATGGTGAGGGTCCCCCGCCGATCCACCCGCACATCGCCCGCATCGCCCATGCCCGCCAGACCGCTGCATGCCACCACCGGAACCCCGGGCAGCTCCGTAAGCCATACGGTCAGAAGCATCTCCTTGGCCTCGTCCAGATCCAGGGCCTCCACGAGAACGTGACACCCCCGGAACAGTTCCGCCGCATTCCCCGGAACTATCGCCGCCTCGACGGCGTCAAGCCCGGTTTCCGCCCCCGTCGCCCGGATCAGGCCGGCCAGGGCCTTCACCTTCGGCATACCCACGTGCTCCCTGAAGTAGCACTGCCGGTTGAGGTTTCTTTCCTCCACCCTGTCGTTGTCCACCAGAAGCAGGCTCCCCACCCCGGCCCTGGCCAGCAGCAGCGCCACGTTGCTTCCGATGCCGCCGCAACCCGCAATCCCGGCCCTGAGCCCCCTCAGCCTGTCCCGCAGGCCCGGCGGATTGTCTCTGAAAATCTCTTCCCCGTCGCCCAAGGGAAACCCGCCTTTCCAAGCACCCCGGTTTCTTTCAGCGTCAGAAAATGACGAACCGCGCCGAAAGATACCGCGCCTCGGCGGCATAAGCCAGGAAGCACGCCCCCCGGGGCGGACCCGGGGCCGGGGAGTCGCCCGACACTCCATCACCACCCCGCCCGAGGCCCGGCGGACGAACCCGCCGTCACCGGCTCCGCCGAAGGCACCGGCAGCACCCCGGACCCGCCGCCGGCCTTCCCGGGAGATCGAACAGGACGACTCCGACAAGGGCGGGAAACTCCGATGTGCCCCTGATGTCGAGGGACGACGTTGCAGGAGACGGAGACGGCCGGATGCCGAAGGGTTCCGGAGGCGTCTCCGGATTCCACATGCAGGGGCAAAGGGCGCCGGGAGCGGGGCAGCGGCCTAACGGCGGATCCTCACGGTGCACCCGCCAGCCTGACGAAGGCGGAGGATCGTTGCAACCCGGCGTAGGCGGCATGCACAAAGTAGAGGCCCGGAGGAAGCCCCCCGATATCCATGGAAAAGTCTTGAGCGGCAGGGCCTATGGCGATCTCCTCCGGGCCGGCCGCAACCCGTCCCGCCAGATCGAATATTCTCAGAACACAAGGCCCGCCGGGGGGGGCGAAGAGCCGGACGGTGATCCGGTCGAAGGCCGGGTTGGGCGTGACGCCCCCCATGGAAAAAATCGTCCGGGGCGTCCAGAGAGGGGGTTCGTCGTTGGAAAGCCCCGGGGTTCCCCCGTTGGGGGTCGCTCTCCAGGAGGAAGGCAGGGAGTTGTCCCGTTCCGGGCTCACCAGGGAAAGGCTCCAACCGCCCTCCGCGGGCTCGATGGGCCAGGGCCGGACCGGCTTGTAGGGAACGTAGTCCGCCATATTGCCCAGGGCGTCGTAGAGCCTGAGGGTCTCGCCTTCCGCGGAAAGCTCGAAATAAAGAGGTTTGCAGAGGGTGGGGCAGGCAGGGTAGAACCGCCCGAAGGCCTCCGGGTCGCCGATGATAACGAGAAAACCGCCGGCGGGAACCGTCTCGTCCCCCAGGACAAGGAGGTTCCTGTCCTGCGTGTCCCGGATGGACCAACCGGCCAGGTTCACCGGTTCGTCTCCGGCGTTCACCAGTTCGATCCAGTCGCCGGGCCGGATGTAGTCGCCGTTCCGGTAAAACACCTCGTTGATGACGATATCCCCGCTCCCGGGGAGCGAAGGGGCCGGGGCCGCGGGAACCGAGCGATTCAGGGCCCTCTCCTCCCGGTACTGGTTGAACGCCCTTACCTGCAGGAAGGTTTTCCCCATGGACGGAGCCCTGTTTTCAGGGAGTACCATGAATGTATCCGAAGTCTGTGATTCCCAGAAAACCGCCGACTGATCCAGGAAGGTGGAGTCCGTGGAGAGGGCGACCCTGTAACCCAAGGACCTTTCCGCCGGGCTCCAGTGCGCAACGACGGACCCGTCGCCCTGCGCGGCCGTGGGATACAGGCGGAAGGGCAGAGGCCACAGGTCGTACATCTGTTCCAGATAACGCAGGCGCTCCGCCGGCCAGTCCCGCACGATCATGACGGATTGGTGGAACTCCTCCATGGAGTAGTCCCTGAACGGGTCTTCCTGCACCAGAGGCTCCACCAGCGCCTCCAGGGAGTCCACCACCCCCGAGGCGGCCCAGGAGACGAAACCGGGGGACAGGTCCGTGAGCCGGTCCAGGAGGAGCCCCCGGGTGTGGGGAATGCACCAGAGCCGCCACATCAGGGTGTTCGGCACGGAGAGATTGTTCGTCACCCAGTAGTAAGGCAGATCGGGTCTGTAGCCGGAACCCCACGTCTTGTCCATGTCCCAGGGGATCATGCGCCATCTTCCGAAGAGCCCGGGAGCGTCCAGGACCATGTGGTAGTTGTGGTAATAGGTGCTGCCGTGTCCTATCAGGGTGTTCACGGCTACACAGGTAAGGAGTTCGTTCAGGTGGACCCACCGGGATATGTCCGCCAGAAATACGCTGTCCGGAGCGGTTCCCAGCCAGCGGATGAACCATTCCAGGTCGTCCGGGGGGCGGTCCTCGAAGGTTTTCTTCCTGTAGAGGTCCAGGCGGTAAGGCGAGGCCAGCGAGGCTCCGTACTCCCTGCACTTGTAGATCACCGCATCGTCCGGAAGCCATGATCTAAGGGCGAAATCCCCGTCAACATCCTCCACGAACAGGTAGGGCCCCTGGGGGACCCCGTTGAACAGAACCCTGGTCATGGCGGTGACGGGGGTGATCTGGCCGCAGGAGGCATGGAACAGGTACGACAGGTTCTCCCGGATCCGGCTCCTGTCGGAGTACTGGGCGTTCAGGTTGAGTTCGTCGAAGCCGAAGAACTCTCCGCCTCCAAGGATTCTGACCTTGATGGATTTCTTGGGATGGAAGGAGCCGGTCTGTCCCCGGATCTGCATGGTGCAATCGGACGACCGGTCGCCGATGGCTATCTCGGCGTCAACCAGGATTTCCAGGTCGGGATGGGCGCAGGCGTAGGCCCAGTGTTCCGGATCGAACCGCAGGTCAATAGTCACCACCGAATCGGGCCAGGGTGATCCCGACAGGAGCATCGGGAGAAGGATCAGGGCAACCATAGAAACTTCCTCACGGCGGCCGACCCGGAGGACCGTGCCACCAGAAAGTAAACCCCCGATGGGAGGTCGCCGGGGAGCCGCAGGGTATAGCTCCGGGCTCCGGGCTCCAGCGTACCGGCGTCGTACACCACCCTTCCCGCCAGGTCCAGCACGGAAGCCGTCACAGGGCCCACCCCGCCGTACACGCTGTAAAACATCACGGCTCCCGGGGAGGGGTTAGGGCGCAACCCCTCAATGCGTACGGTTGACCCGCTCCCCAGGGCCCACACCGGGTTCGGCGCGCCCGGCGACCCCGGCCGCTCCACGGAGACCCAGGAGGAAGGGTCGGCCTGGTCCAGGCCGGGGTGCAGAAGGGCGATTATCCCTTCGTCGGTTTCGGGCCACGGGCTCCGGTCGGTGAACTCCAGGAGGGTCATGCAGACCCCGTCCCTTCCGGTGAAACACAGGGGCTCCCCCTCGGAGGCGAGCTTGAAGCCCAGGTCCAGAAGGCTGCACGGCAGATCGGGGTATAAGGGCTGGAACCGGTCCGGGTCCGAGGCCATCACCAGAAACCCGAAGGGAGGGATGACGGTGCCCCGGGGGAAGACCGTCCCACCCTGGGGCGAATCGGAAATCCGGGCGAGGGAAAGGTCCAGAGGTTCGTTCCCCGGGTTGTAGATCTCCAGCCAGTCCCCCGGTGGATCAGCACCGGGTTGGTTGTAGCTTATCTCCGTGACCGTGGGGAAACCGGTCAGGAGCCTGAGGTTTCTCTCCCCGGCCGGCACGGAGTGAACCGCAACCCGGCTCCAGCCCGGATCGCTCACCTCCAGCCGGGTTCCGGCGGCGGTAGCGGCGGTGCAGTCCCCCACGATCTTCCTCCCGGGCAGCTCCATGTCCAGAATGCTTTTCCGATTGGATACGAACAGGGTCTCTCCCGGAAGGAGAGTGAGGCTTTCCGGAAGGAAAACCATCCTGAGGGGGGCGCCAAGGGCGAGCCGGCAAAGCGACAGGTCCATGACCGTCCCGCCGGTGTTCACGAGGGGCAGAGCCCATAAATCTGGTCCCAGACGTAGTTGGATCGCCGGAGTGAGGTCTCCGGCATCCGGCGTCCGACTCACGTGCACCGCCGAAGGCAGGGCTTCACCCTTGTACTTCCCTGCGACCACGCCGTAACGCGGACAAAATATCGGTGGGGCCGGCAGGGGAAGGGTCGCCTGGCAGGCCTCCACAAAGAACCTGATACTCTCGCCGAAGCTCTCCGGGGACATTTCCAGAAACCATTCCCGCTTCCCGCCGCCGGGAACCGGAGCCATCTCCGCCGTCCTCCACAGGGTGTCGCCGTCGGCGAAGTAACCCAGCAGGCACGAGCGAAGCGAATCGGTGCAGGAAACGGTCACCAGCAGGCTTTCGGCACCGGGTTCCAGCCATGCGGGAGTGACGGTGATTTTCATGGAATCCGGGGTGCCGTGGTGGGCGGAGAGACCCGCCACAACGTCGGCTCTTCTCAGTATGAACCACCTCAGGCTGTCGCAGGCGGCCTCGAAATCCTCCGGGCTTCCCTGCCGCAGGGGATCCATGTACACATCATCCCGGATCGCCGTTCTTACCGAGTCGAGGCTTTCCACCAGCTCCAGGGCCATAATGCCGGCGCTCTCCAGGAGCCGGCCCCGGAAGGACTCCATGAGGCCATCGTCTCCCATCATCACGATAAAGGGCGTGAAAACCTGCATATGGGGGGCGAAGACATAATCCACATAATCAGGGTGGAAGGCCCCCCGCCAGTCGTTGCCGAAACTGGCGTCATGGTCCCAGGGGAAAAAGCGCCAGACTCCGTCCGACCCCAGGTGCAGGTAGTAGTTCTTGGCCGGAGCGTCGGACTCCATCATGGCCAGGTTCGCCGCCATGTTGCCCACAAGGAGTTCCACGTCGAACAGTCCCCGCAGATCCTCCCCCAGGCATACCGCCCCGATGAGGCCGCCCAGTTCCGGAAGTTGCCATTCCGAGTCGGTCCTGCTTTCGAACCCGAGCGCCGGATCCACCCCGGACAGGTAGGAAACGAAACGGGCGGTATCTTTCCTGGCCTTGAACACGCTTCCGTCGGGGAGGCCGTTTCGGACCAGGAAGTCCGTATCCACCCTTTCCGTCTCCAGGTACACCCCCATGGCCTCATCGTTGATCGAGAGGGTCACATGGCGGGTTGCGGGGGCCGGAAGCCCCATACGGCGCACCAGTTCCATGGCCAGGTGGTTCCGCATCATTGTAAGATCCCTGTAGTGGGCGTCCAGGTTGATCCGGCGCCCGCCCGCCATGCCGGGATCCTCCAAATCCATCCTCCATGACTTCTTGGGCAGGTAAAGCGCGGTGGTTCCCCTGAAGCCGATGAGGCAGTCGCTCTCTCCGTAGGGGCAGGAGACATGGGCCGGGTACAGGATCCCCGACTCCGGATCCCCGTAGAGGGCTTCCAGGTCTTCCGGAAGCATCGTGACCCGGTAATGCGGAAGGCCACCGGACAGGAGCAGGCATAAAACCGGCGCAATACCCATCCGCGTCCCTTCCCGAGCCTTCCTCAGTACTCCACGTCGTTACAGGAGGATACCATGCTCACCCCGTCCACCCCGACCTGCGCCTCCAGGGCGGCGGCCAGACCCGCGGGAGCCGTTCCCGGAGCCAGGCGGACGTCGTAGGTCAGAGTAAGGTACCTGCCCTCCCCGGAAGGCTCCACATGGATCAGCGTACTGTTCCGGGTGAGCCGGCGGATGGTCTGGACGTAGTTCTCATCACCGCCCCCATGTCTGTCGTAACGGAACCGCAGGATGTATTCGCTCTGGGTTATGCTGCCATAGTTCGTTTTGGCGAGAATCCACACCACCAGGCCGATGAAGAGGGTTGACAGCGTCGCCAGCTTGAGGTTGGCCGTGCCGCAGGCGATACCCTCGGTCAGAACGAAGAAGATGAAGGCGGTGTCCCGGGTGTCCTTCACCACGGTTCTGAAGCGAACGATGGTGAGGGCTCCCACCAGGGCGAAGGCCCGGGCCAGGTTGCTGCCGATGACCATCATCACCGCTGCGACTATCACGCACATCATCACCAGGGTCACCGCCATGGACTGGGAGTAGGAGAGCCCCCGGTGGGTCTTCCTGTAAAGGCAGCCGACGAACAGGCCGGCCGCAAGGGCGGCCAGCAGGTTCTCCAGGATATACAGCAGGCTGTAGCCCATGGTCTCGTCAACCTGGGTGAACCAATCAATCAGAGCGGCCAATTCTGCCCCCTCTCCACCATCCTGTTCAACCTGGCGGAGGCGTCGTTCATCCAGAGCATCTCCCCGGCCCTGTGGAACTTGGAGAACGAAATCCGGACAAGGTTCATATTCTGCACCAGTTTGTGGAACCAGGACGGCATACGGTATCGGAACTTTATCTCGAGGATTGAAAAAAAAGGTGAAATTTCCCGGGGGATCCCCGTAGGCGCCCCGTTCCGGCGGGCCCTCCAGGCCCGCGCATCACTATCCATCGTGGCCCTGAAGTCCAGGTTGGCCCGATTCTCGAAGGCCGCTCTGCGGTAATCGACCACCAGGCTGGGGGACAGCCTTCTGCGGAAGCAGTCCGCGGCGAAGTGCAGCCCCACGTCGCTGCACTGACCGCTCCCCGTGACGAAATCACACATAGCCCCGGTACCCGCTTCAAGAGCTTCCGCCAGACCCTCCGCCGCCAGGTTCTGACGATGCTTGAACACCAGGTTGTCGTACTTGCCCTTCAGTTCCAGGAACACCGGCGACTTGGTTCCAGCCCCGTAGGATCTGATCCTGAACTTGTACCTGTAATGAAGGCCCGACTCCTTCTCGCGGTGATAGGCGAAGTCAACGGTGTCGAAGTACATGCTCCTCACCCAGTAAGAACCGTCCGCAGCGGAGTGGGCGTCCCGCTCCATCCTCCTCTCCAGAGCCGAAAGCACCGCATCCCTTCTTGCCCCGGACAGCAGGTACTTGAACTCGTACCTGTGGAAATGCAGCTTCTCGGGGACGGTCTCCTTCAAAATCTGACCGCCAGTTCCGCTACGATGTCGCTGTAGTCCGGGCCGTCATCCTCGAAGGTCCTATTGATCATGGTGAACCTCACCCTGGCGCTGGAGGTGATTCCGACCCCGATCATGGGGGCCAGCACCCTGGATTCATACTCCCCGTCGGTTTCCGGCACCGATAACGACCAGGAAAGCCCCCCCTCCAGGGATCTCAGGCCCGGCACCCCCCTGAGCCTGTGCTCCAGAAGGCCGGAGGCCCAGCAGGACCTGAACCGGGGCGGCTCCTCGCCGAAGGCGACATCGGCTTCCTCCCAGTTCTCTCCGGTCATGTACTCCCCCTCCAGCCGAAGGGAGGTATTGAAGGAGAAGGAGTGTTTCAGGGCGATATGGCCGGCAAAGGCCTTCTGAATGGATGAAACCGAGTAACCGGAAGGTTCCATGAGATTTGTCTCCCCGACCCTCAGGCACGCGATACCCCCTCCGACCGTGAGACCCGAAACCGGGCTGATGTCCAGAACCGCAGCGTACCGCATCTCCAGATCCTCATGCACTCCCCCCCGGCTGAAGGCTCCGGCGGTGAACACCGGGGACAGGGGAAGGGGCGGAGAAAACTCCGCGGCCATCCCCGGGAATCTTCCGGAGTAGTCCAGGTCCTTGGCTATCTCGTGGGTCAGGGTACGCTCGACAGAGAGGAGGTTCCAGTTGGATTTGGTGGTGGCGGCGCAGAACGGCATCTTGAAATAGCCCATGGTGAAACCCAGGGCGTCGGAGGGGCTCCAGAGGATGAAACAGTCGTTCAGGGCGGCGCTCCCCGGCAGGGCTTCCAGTTCCGCTTCCATCTCGAGGTTGCTGCCCAGGGGGGATTTCACGGTTATCCCCGCCCTTCTGATCAGGAATTCGCCGGAGGGACCCGCTGAAACATTCCCGTGGTTCACGAAACGGGTGAATACATGGCCGGAGACCTCCACTGCCGCTACGGACGAGACCGGAAGAAGCACGAGCAGAAACACCGCCCGGGACATAAGGCACCCTCCCCTCCATACCCGGCTATTGTTATTGATAATGAACATATTCTAAATACGGCCCTTCAGAGCCGGCCCTTTCTTTTAAACACGGCCGGCATGCCCAGAGCGATAACGGCGCACAGAGCCAATACCGCCGGATACGCCCAGGGGTACCCCAGTTCGGGCATGTGCCGGAAGTTCATGCCATATACTCCGACAACGAACGAAAGGGGAATGAATATCGTGGCTATCACCGTGAGAACCTTCATGATCTGGTTCATCCAATTGCTCATGCCGGAAAGGTACACATCCAGAAGACCCGAAGCGGTATCACGAAAACTCTCCACCGTGTCCATTACCTGCACGACATGATCGTGGAGGTCCCTCATGCAGGGCACCGTTCCGGGGCTGAAAAGCGCCGGTGCGTCCCGGGTCAGGGCCGCAAGCGCCTCCCGGAGAGGCCACACCACACGGCGGAGGCGGATCAGTTCCCGCCGGACATTTCCCCCGGGAGCGATGCAACCCGAACTCATTGAAAGGGCCGGAACACCAGGTCCGAGCCCGGCTCCAGCACCACCGTTTCCGTCCTCATGAGCACGCCTCCCCAGGGCTCCCGGCGACAGACGCAGAGCAGGTACTCCCCGGCCCCCAGGACCAGCGTGTCGCCGGCGGCGGGGTCAAACCCCGTCCAGTCCAAAGGGATATACCCGGACGTGACCGGAATGTTCACGGTGCCCATCCACTCTTCCCCGGAGGGGACCTCCGAAGGTGCGATCACCAGTCTTCCCACCGGGGCCCGCCCTTCGGTGACGATCTCACCGGCGGCCTCACAAACCGCCAGGGCAAGCCCACGGAATCCCTCCGGCACGTCCTCCCAGGGCGGAAGCACAGGCTTCCACCCCTCCGCCCCGGTCCAGACCTCCACCCATCGCCTTCTGCCGCCGTCCGGGCCGGAGAACCAGCCGTCCACCTGCCGGCACGCCACCCCCAGAGACTTCAGGCTGGAGCAGAGAAGCACCGTGCACTCCCCCGGAGTTCCGGAGGCAGATTCCAGGACCGCCAGGGGAGGCTCCACGCCGCCCAGGTAGCCCGGTTGCGTGATCGCGGTGCGGCTTCCGATCTCCCGGCAAATCACCGTCGCCGCGGAGTGGGGATCGGAATCGCCGGACACCGCGTCTCTCCAGAACCCGCCAAGGGCTTTCCTGTACGGCGTAACCGGTTCCTGGTCCACCCGGTAGTCGAGGACAAAGGGCAGAAAGACGGAGTCGGGGATGGACTCCCCATCGTAGAACAGGTGCCGCGCCCCAAGGGCGCCCATGACGTGATCCTCCAGGGCTTCCCCGGTCATCTCCAGTCTGTCGAGCCTGGGGATGTTCTCGAAGAGATACTCCGCACAGAGCAGCTCCTCCCCCTCCAGGTTCTCAAAGGCTTGCATCCAGACCCCGGTGTTGCCCTGGGTCTGCGCCAGAAGGCTGTCCAGGAGGGACGCCTCGAATAACAGCAGAAACAGACCCGCGGCTATCATGACCCACCTCCCGGAACCGAATTCAAGTGGAATACCGCCGGAATGAACGAGTCCCCCCGGGGCAGGAAGAGGGTCGTATCCCCCGGGACCACCTCCACCAGGTCCGACCTCACAGGCCAGCCCCAGGTGAGGAGGAACACCCCGGCCCCCAGGTCCGCCGACCTCAGGGGGGGCGCCATCCGGAGAAGCCGTCTGGGGGCGCCGTAGTTGGCGATGCTCACCCATACCTCCGTGGTGTCGTCCGCAATCATCAGAGTCCCGGTGGGCGCGTAGGAGCCGGTCACCGGCAGAATAGAGACCCCGGCGGAATAGGTCAGGGCGCCTGGAATCGAGTCGGCGGCGACGGCCACCACCAGGCCGGCGCTCCGGACCCTCTCGGTAAACCAATTCTCCAGGGGGAGCCTTTCCTCGGTGCTCACCTTTTCCAGACACTTCCAGCCCCCGGGGGTCCACACCTCGGGCCAGGCGTGGTTGCTGTCCACCGTGAGCCACCAGGGTGTGTACGCCTGGCGGCAGGGGATACCCACGCTCCTCAGGGCGTCCATGAAGAAAACCGTCAGCTCCTCGCACCTCCCTATACCGGAGGACCAGGTGGTAAACGGAGACTGATCCCTGAACTGGGTGGGCATATAGTCGGTCAGGGAATCACTCCATTGCGATACGATAAGCACCGCCTCCTCGATGTCCGTCACTCCGGACAGGAGGGGAGCCACGGCGTCGTGGAAGACGGGGCGCCAGCCGACCAGGGGCTCCTGGCTCACCCGGGCGGGGAGCACGTACCTCATAAAAACGCTGTCGGGGATGGTCGGCCCCCATGGAAACTCCTCCCTGGTCTCCAGGGCCGTTTCCACGTTCTCGACGATCAACGAAAGGTTCGGTTCGCAACCGTCTCCGGCGGGGGACCTTTCCAGGAGGAAATCCACGCATTCCCCCACCCTTAGGGAGCACGCCGCGGCGGTCACTATCACCCCCAGCAAATCAACCTCCCTTCTCCCCGGCTCACTCCGGGCGGACAAAGAAAAGGGGGAGGCCGAAGCCTCCCCCGAAGCCGGAAACCGGCGGACTAAAAGAGGGTCTTGATGGCGCCCCAGGAGTCGCGGGTGAGGGAGGTGCCGCCGCTGAGGATCATGAAGCACTCGTAGGCGGTGCCCCACATGCCCTGGCTGCTGGTCCAGGAGGTGCCGTTATCCTGGCTGAAGTAGTTCATGTCGGCCCAGGTCTGGTTGGCCGACAGCCAGAAGTCGTTGCCGGCGGAGCCGGAGGTCTGCATGGCGAGCCAGTACTTGGTGCCGCCGGTGAAGCTCTGCGGATCAACGGTGATCTCGCTGTACCACAGCTGGTAGCCCCACTGGGTAAGACCGGTGTTGGTGTGGTCCACGCCGGTGGCGTTGAAGCTCTCGTAGAGCTCGCCGGGGCCCGAGCCGCCCGTGTCTTCGCGGAACTCGATGTTGTAGTCGGCGGGGTTGCCGCCGGCGTAGATGGCCCAGATCTCGATGAAGTCAATGTAGGCGTCCTGGTCATAGGTGAAATCGTCGGCCATCATCCAGCCGTTGGCGCCAAGGAAGCTGAGGCCGTTGGCAAGGGCGCTGTAGTTGAAGGGCTGGGAACAGATGATGTCTTCGCCGGCGATTTCCGGGACGATCTGCACGGCATCGATGTGGCCGAGGCTGGTGTCGGCTGCAAAGGCGAAGCCTGCAAGCACAAGGGAAAGCATGGCAACAAACTTCATGATTTACTCCTTAAAGGTTTGGGTTACCCGCGTAGGGGGTACGGACGTTAAATAGCCCCGCGGAGCGGCGGTGTCAACCCGTGCAAAAAGACGCCCCGGAGTCTGTTCGTTCTACCGGGGCCAGAGGGCGGGATCCGGCGGGAGTTCTTCGAGAACCCTCCCGTTGATCTCCACTCCGTGGCGCTCCCTCAAATCCAGCAGCAGCGTCTCCAGCGCCCGGTTCCGGAGCCTCACCCGGGCCGACTCCCGGAGCTGGTCCTCGATATCCCCGGGAGCCGCGGGCCGGGCAGGAACGTCCCGGACCAGGCGGAAAGCCGCGAAGACACCCGGTTCCACCTCGAAGGGGCCGTGCCATGTCAGCGTATCCGTGGGCTCGAGGGCGAACAGGGTTTCCGCCGAGCCCCCCGGGAGTTCGGCCCTCATCAGCGGCCTCGTGTATCTGGAACCGGCCCGGCCGCCGGCCAGCCCTTCCACCCCGGGGAAGGCATCCAATCCGGTTCCCGTGCTCACCGCCAGTCTGAGGGCCGGCAGATCATCCAACCCGCAGCGGGCGGTATCGAACACCCGCAACTGGGCCAGGATCACCGGTGCGGGAAGAAGCAGGTACTCCTCCTCCAGGTCCCGGTCGGTAACGGTGACCGCGCTGTCCAGGAAGGCCGTCACCAGCCTCTCGGCGGCCAGCCCGGTTCTGTACCCTGAAGCTTCGGCGGCCACGGAGTCCGCCGCTGCGGGGTACCCGCTTTCCAGGATGCGCCGGTAATGGCTCTGCATCAGCAGGTTCTCCACCAACATGTCCCGCCACTGGGCGTTCGCCCGAATGGGCGCGAGTCTGGTCTGAAAGAAGGATACCTCCCGCTCGAGCTGTTCCCTGGTCCATACCCCCACCTGGGAGCTGATCACCACCGAATCCGGGGGAAGGGCGGCAAGAATGGAAAAATCCTCCAGAATCCGGGTATCAGGATCCCGGATGAGGTTCTCGTACTCCCGGAGATACCTGTACCTTTCCCTTCCCATGCCGATTATCCGGGCGACGACGCTGTCCGGTTCCAGGGAGGGTTCGAGTTCCGGGGGGATGGACGAGCCCAGGGTTACGGTACCGTAGCCGTCCAGCAAAACGCTCTCCCCCGGAGCCAGGCTTTCCAGGGCAAGGGCCAGGTCCCTGGGAAGCTCAGCGAGGGAAAAAGGGCCCGAGGGGCCTGGAATCTCCGTGGTGAACAGAACCTGGACGCCCCCGTTGCGCCGGTAGAACTCCAGATCCGAGTCGGTCACCGCGGCGGTCTCACCGGCGGCGATCAGCCTCCGGGCGGCGCCGGCCGATTCGGTTCTGAGCCAGGACTCGGTACTCCGGTCCAGTGAAGGATCCCCGGCGGCTCCGGTTTCGGCGACGGCAAGTTCCAGGGCCATCTTTCCGGCCAGCGCCTCGCCGAAGAAAACCGCCGGATTCGCCGATTCCGTCAGGAGAGCCCTCTCCCTGACACCCATGGCGCTCCATGTCTCCGCGGCTTCGGCCACGGTTACCGTGTCCACCGCGGACGCGATGAACCAGCTTCCTCCGCTGATCTTTTCAGGGGTGCACCCAGAAATGATGCATGCCGGAATGACGGCGAGAGCCGGTCTCAGTTTCATAATCGTCCTTTCCCGCCTGAATCTCAGGGTAAAATCCCTTTGGGAATGTCGCCGGATGCTTCTCCGGGTACGGCGGCGGCGAAGGCCGGCTGACCGCATGCATCGAATATAGCCCGGACCCCGGATAACCGGAGGAAGGCCCTATTCCACGGCGAACTCCACCCTGGTGGTTCCCGCTCCGGCGCCGTCCAGCGTTCTACCCACCAGAAAGTCTCCGGACTCTCTCGCCAGCCGTGGAATTCCGGTGGTGTTTTCCAGGACCGCCACCCCCGTGATCCTGCCGAAGGAGTCCAGAGTGAGTTCCAGAACCAGGGCGCCGGACACCCCGGTCTTACGTTCCAGAAAAGCCTGGAGTTCCCTCGCCAGTTCGATCATGAGGCTCCGGAAAAGCGACGGCCTGGCGCCAAGAGGATCGTCCGCCGCCACGAGACGGACGACGGGGGCGGCCCCCTCCTGTTCGTAAGACGGCCACTCCTCTGTCGCGAAGCGCTGCTCGAGTGGAACGGGGTTCATCACCGCCCCGCCCGGTCCGCCGTTCATGCTGTAGTAACCGCAGACGCCCCCCCGGCACGGGGCCCGGGTGCCGAACACACCCTGGTAGCTCACCCCCTCGGGCATGTGCAGGGGTATCTCCACCGTGGAGGCAGCCCCGCCCCGGGTCCTTCTCTCCGAATCCACCGCCACGAAGGCGGTGTATTCGCAGAGCACCCGGTAATCCAGGCTGACGCCTATCATGGTTTCGGTGAGATCCTCCCTCTCGGAGGATGACAGTTCCGGTGAGTACCCGGCCCTTCTCAGCGCCGCCAGCCTTCGGGAGGCCCAGAGTCTGTCGGCGGCCTCGCCGCCCTCTCCTTCCTCCGGCAGGGTCACCTCCACCTCCCGGGACCAGACCTTCCCTCCCAGGGTACCGGAAATCCGCACGGATCCCGAACCGGGCCGGAGGAACCTGCCGGTGATGACCAGGGGTTCCCCGTCATAGAGGTCCCCGGTTCCGCCGAACTGAACGTCCTCCACCGGAAGGTCGCCCCAGTCCAGTTCTATCCCCACCAGGTACGGGTTGTTGATCTTCCTGTAGATCTGCGCCACGGCGGTCTCCGGGTCTTCGTTGAGGCCGACGTAGGCCGCACTCCCAATCCCCTCCGCCGCGAGCCCCTCGATGAGGTACCTGTTTACGCTGGAACCCACGCCGATGCTGAAAAGCCTGGTGTTGTCCCGCACGGTGGCCTGAAGCTCGCCCAGTATCTCCGATTCGTTGCCGATGTATCCGTCGGTGAGGAAGATGATGTACCTCATCCTCTCCGGATCCTCGGGATAGCCGATGGCGGCCCTTATCCCCTCGATCATCATGGTTCCGCCCTGACCGCTGAGGGAGTTTATGTAGGCCACCCCCGCCCGGACATTCTCCGGAGTGTTGGGCATCGGACGGGGACTCATCGAGCCGGCGGTCTCGCTGAACCGCATAATCTGGAACGAGTCTCCGGGATTCATCCCCTCCACGAAACGCCGCACCGTCTCCCGGGCCACATTCATGGGCTGCCCCATCATGCTGCCGGAACAGTCTATCACGAAGAACATCTCCTTCGGCGCGACGAGGCTCCTGTCCACCGCGGCGTCCGGTTCCAGCATGAGCATGAAGTGCCCGCCCAGGTTTCCGTTATGGGCCACGAATCCGGTCCCTATTCCTTCCGTGGCCGTGCCGTACCTGAGAACGAAGTCCCGGTCCGGGACGCTTTCTCCGGGAGCCAGCCTGATGAGCGGCAGAGTGCCCCGCTTCTCCACCACGATCCCGTGGTTCAGCGACTCCAGCCGGCGAACCGGCATCCCGGGGTCAAGCAGCACCGACAACTCCATACCGTAGCCGGGCCGGATACCCTCCGGCGTTACCGGGGGGACGATCCTGTCGGCGTCGGAGACTCCCTTCGGAACAAACCTGGGCCCCACCACTATGGGAAACGAGAGTTCCCACGTGCCGGACTCGTACGGTACCGGGGCGGTGTACTCTATCCGGATGACGATGCTGTCCCCGGGCAGGATGTTGCCCACGGTCTGGGTGAAGACGTTGGGTCTCTCCTGCTCCAGGAGCGCGGCGGTCCGTCCCTCCCGCATCGCCTCCCGGTACATCTCCAGAGCCCGGCTCCTCTCCCGGATTTCCCCGGATACATGCCTTTCGCCGATGTGCATATCCATCACCGACACCGCACCGTCCTCCGGGAGCGGGAAAACGTACACCGCTTCGACAGGTCTGTCGTAGGGGTTGCCGAAGACCTGCCTGACCACCCCGGTCTGGTACATCCCGCTGACCGTGATTTCCGCCGACATGTGTTTCAGGGGCAGGTCGGCCGCCGGCCCGTCCTCCTCCGCCACCCCTACGCCGGTGCAGCCGGGAAAAACCGCCGACACGACGAACAACACAAGGATCGCAGCCATCTCGTTTCTCCTTTCGGGCACGCCATGAACTCGAACGGTTCTACATCGGCGGGGCGGATTTCATTCCCGCAGGGTATAATCCAGCCGGGAGGGCTCCTAATGATACAAGTGAACGGCGAACCCATGGACTGGCACGAGGGCATGACCGTAAGGGACGTTCTGAGGAAGCGGAACTACATCTTCAGGATGCTGATCGTCCGCATTGACGGCTCATTGATCCGGAAGAAGGATTTCGACACCGCCCTCGTTCCGGACGGTGCTTCGGTGGACGTGATCCACCTCATCTCCGGAGGTTAGGGGACGCAGAGACCGACCGATTCTTTTATCACGACGGCGGATAAGCGGTTGTGAAATCGGTTGCTTCCGGTTACTGCGCCTCCATAAACCTGTTCACGGCTTTTCTCAGGGCGAGTTCCGGTTCGACGCCCAGACCGCAGGCATAACCTGACAGGGTCAGCAGAAGACCGCCCAGGGTCTCTTCAGAGGGACTGCACAGAAAACCGGACCACTCCCGGGCAAGGCTGGAATCATCGGGCAAAGGTGCGGAGCCGGCGTCACTGGCCCGCCGACAGACCCTCCATGCGGTCTGCAGGGCGGGCAGGCTCCGGGGAACGGAATCGAAGAGGCCGCCTCCCCCCTTCGACTCCCGCTCCCGCCGCTTGATGTCCTCCCACTGCCTTTCCACCTCTTCCGGACCAAGAGAGGCCTTATCGGCGAACACGTGGGGGTGGCGTCTCACCAGCTTGCCCCTGGCTCCTTCCGCCACTTCCTCCAGGGTGAACCTGCCCTTGTCCGACCCGATTTCGCACCACATGAGGACATGCAGCAGGAGGTCGCCCAATTCGACCGCCACGGAAGCCCAGTCGCCGCGTTCAACGGCTTCCGCCGCCTCGTGGGCTTCCTCCAGCAGATAGGGGCGGAGGCTCTCCAGGGTCTGTTCCCGGTCCCAGGGGCAGCCTTCCGGACCCCGGAGGACCCTGATCGTTTCCCGGAGCCTTTCGACCGCCGGGGTGCCGTCATCCATGGATGGCCCCTATTCCCAGGGATTCCGACGCCTCCATCAGCAGCTCCGACAGGGTCGGATGCGGATGAATGAAGCGGGCCCAGTCGCCGGCCTTCACCCCGGCGCCCACCGCCGCCACCGCACCGGAAACCAGGCTGGAGGCGTCGGCGCCCACGATCTGAACACCCACCACCCGGTCATCGTCCTCCCGGGCTACGATCTTCACGAAACCCTCGGTCTCGTTCATGCCGACGGCCTTGCCGTTGGCTATGTACCGGGAGAATCCCGTACGCACCGCTACGCCTCGACTGCGCCACTGCTCCTCTCCGGGCCCCACGGTGGCAACCTCCGGATGGGTGAATACGCACCCGGGCATACAGTCGGGATTCACGCGCCTCTCCGGGCCGCCGAAGGCGTGGTGCACCGCGGCGATCCCCTGGGCGCTGCCGGCGTGGGCAAGCCACCATATCCCCGTAGCGTCACCGGCGGCGTACACCCCCGGCAGGCTCGTCATTCCATCGGCGTCCACCCGGATGCAGCCCCGGGAATCGAGTTCGACACCCGCCTCCTCCAGCCCCATTCCCTCGGTACGGGCCTTACGGCCTATGGCGGCCACCACTTTCTGGGCCTCGAGCACGGTTCCGTCCGCCAGGCGCGCCGTTGCCCGGTCATTTTCCACTTCCACGGCCTCGGTGGCGTTTCCCGTGATGACGCCGACCCCCGACCTGGAGAGGGACCTGGCCACCACATCGGAGACATCCCTGTCCACTCCCGGGAGGATCGAAGGGAGCATCTCCACTATGGTCACCTTCACGCCCATGACGGACAGTATGGATGCGAACTCGCATCCTATCACCCCTCCGCCTATTATCAGCAGGGACTCCGGAAGGGTCTCCCAGGCCAGTATGTCATCGCTGGTCAGCACGCCCGGAACCTGGAGAAAACGGGGAATCAGGGGAAGCGATCCCGGCGCCAGCAGGACCTTGGAAGCGGAGATCTCCTCGTCCTCCGTCGCCACCAGCCCGGGCCCCTTCAGTAAGCCCTTCCCCCGGACCACCCTCACCCCAAGGTGGGCGAGATGGGCCTCTATCCCCTTTCTGAGCCGCGTCACGACGAGGTTCTTCTTTTTGGAAACCTCACCCCAGTTCATCTCGAGCCGACCGGTCAGGCCGAACTTCGAACAGGCGCCGGCCTGCCGTATAAGGTGCGCCGTGGATGCAAGGGTCTTGGTGGGTATGCACCCCCGGTTCAGGCATGTTCCGCCGAGGTCCGCGGATTCTACGAGCACAACGCTCCTGCCAAGCTGCGCAGCCCTCACGGCGGGCACGTAACCGGCGGGCCCGCCGCCCACCACCACCAGATCAGCCTTCTGCATGACACCTCTCCCTCTGTTAGTAACGGTGACGCCGACGGATTACCGGGCTATGATAATCAAGCTTTGAACAACGGAGGAAACCGAATGCTTCCGCTTCTGCTCTGCGCCCTCTCCGCCGCGACAACCCCCGAGATTCTTTCGGCCAGGCTCCACCTCGAGGCGGGCAACGCCCTGATGGGGCAGGGGCTCCTGACCCAGGCGAGGGACGAGTTCTCCACCGCCCTGGACATCAACCCCGGGGAAGACTACGCCGTACTGGGCCTTGCCAGGGTGTCCGCCCTCGACGGCTGCATACCCCTGGCATCCTACTGGTACAGGCTCTTCATGACAAATTGCGCCGACGACGGCAGGGCTCCCCTGGAGCTGGGAACACTGCTCCTTGGCGTACCCGACAGCCTTTCCGCCGCGGGAACGCTGATCCGTATGGCGGAATCAATGAACCCGTCACTCCCGGAGGTGCGGTTCGCCGTGGCGGAACTGCTCATGGCCGAGGGCGACACAATCGCGGCCCTGCGGGAGCTGGAACCGCTGGCGGGGCGGGAAAGCCCTGTCCAGGTGGAGGCCGGGCTCACGGCGGCTTCCCTGCTTACCGGGATGGGGATGACCGGGAAAGCCCGGGCGCTTCTTTCGACCCCGCCGTTCCCGAGCCTCCCGGAAGCGCTGTTCATCATGGCGAAAACCCATCTGGCGGAAGGCGACTATCTGAGAACCGCCGACTGCCTTCACCGGTGCCTGGCCCTCTCCCCGTCCTCCCGGCTGGAACCGGCGGTTTCCCGCATGCTGGACTCCCTGGCCGCGGAAGGTCTGTACGTCCCATGACAACCCCCGGGGACGCGATGCAGGACATCAGGGAGAGGGCCGAGAGGGCGGTTCAGTCCTCTGAAGCGGACTTTGTCGAAGTAAGGCTGGAAAGGGTGCTCGCCCTGGAGCTGGCCCAGGCCGGCAGAAGGGTATTGAGTACCGGCCCGGTCCGAAGGGACGGATGCACGGTGCGGGCCCTGGTTTCCGGCAACTGGGGCTTCGCGTGGGGGTCCGGCTTCATGTCCCTGGAAACCCTGGTGGACCGGGCCGCCGGAGCCGCCCTGGCAGGAGGGGGAGGTGGAGGGGAAGCCTTCACCGCCCCGGCTCCCGAAAGGGGCAGCTTCTCGCCCGGCACGGCGGAGCCTTTCCGGCAGGTCCCCCTGAAGGACAAGGCGTTCCTCTGCCGGCACTACTGCGAACTGCTCGGCATGACCAATCCCGGCGCCTCGGCCAGGGTTGACTACAGCGAGACGGTAAGGGACAGGGTGGTGGTGAACTCCTCCGGCACCAGTGTGCGGGAGGTGGAGGAGTTGTGCGGCATCAGGATGCAGGCGGCCCTTCCGGGCAACATCACCTCATCCAGGGTCATCGCCTGCCGCGGAGGCATGGAGAACGTCCGGCACCGGGAAGACCTTGTCCGGGAGATAGCGGAAGACCTGGCCCGAAGGGCCTCCCCTTCCGGCCCGACCCCCGGGGTGGTTCCCGCGGTGCTGGGGCCGGAACTCACGGGAATGCTCATCCATGAAGCCTTCGGACATCTGGCCGAATCCGATCTGCCGGGCCGCTGCCCGGCGCTGCAGGCCCTTGTGAACCCCGGAAGGCGGGTCGGAGCGGAATGCCTGAACATAGTTGACGATCCCACCCACTACCGCATGCCGGGAAGCTGCAGCTGGGACGACGAGGGAACCAGGGGGACCAGGGCCGTGCTGGTGTCCGGCGGAGTGATCAAAAACCGGTTGCATACCCTGTCCACCGCCGCCAAGGAGGGTGTGCCCCCCGCCGGCAACGCCAGAGCATGGGGCGCGGGAAGCATCCCGGCCGCCAGGATGCGGTGCATCATTCTGGAGCCCGGACAGGGCGGAAGGGACGACCTGCTGAAAGCGATGGAGAACGGTGTTTACCTGAAAGGCTGTCTCGGGGGCGCCACCGACATGGACCGGTTCAGCATCATCGCCGAAAGCGGATGGACCGTGAGAAGGGGCAGGCTCGAAAAGCCCCTCGGGCCGGTGGTGGTGACCGTAGCGTCTTCGACACCCTGAAGGCCCTCACCCTGGTGGGGGGCGACCTGGAGATCACCGGCAGCATCGCCGGCTGCGGCAGAGCCGGGGAGAACGCCATCCCCGTGAGCTACGGAGGGCCGCACGTGATGGTGAACGGAATCGGAGTGGGATGAGATGAAGGCGATGGACAGGGCCCGCAGTATCCTGGACGTGCTCAGGCAGGTGTCCACAGCCTCGGAGGTGAACTGGATTCACCGGCGGAGGAACACCATCATGGCCGGAACCGGCTCCCCCGTGTCGGGTTCGGGGGCCGTAGCCTCATACAGCGTGAGAATCCAGAGGAACGGAAAGGCCGGCACCTCGGGGGCGGAAGGGAGAATCCGTCCGACCGCACTCGCCGAGGAGGCCATCTGCTCAGCCAGGTCCGGCCCGGACTTCGATTACGAACTCCCGTCCGATAACCCCCCGGTGGATGGCTTCGACAGCAGGGCACCCCTCCCGTCCCACCAGGAAGCCCTGGACTTCGTGAACCGGCTGGCCCTTCTGGCGAAGGCTTCGTACCCCGGCGCCCTGCTCAGCGTAAAAGTCGCCTGGGGCCGTGACCTGGTGGGCATCGTGAACAGCATGGGTCTTTCCGGGGAGTACCTCCGGAACAGGGTGAGGGTGGACGCCACGGTGAGCGCCGCCACCGGCGACGGCCTGTACCGGAGCGCCTCCGGCTTCGAAGCCGCGGAACTCCCCTCTCCGGAAGACGCCCTGGGCTGGCTGTTCCCCGGGTTGAAGCACGCCGGAGCCCCGCCGGAAACGGTCGTTGGGAGAAAGACCGTGCTCTTCGCCCCCCCCGCCTTAGGGGTGCTGCTCCAGGCGGTCAGAACCGGGGTCAGCGGCCGGACTCTGCTGGACGGGGCATCGCCGCTGGCGGAAAGGCAGGGGGAAAAGGTTCTTTCCCCGCTGCTGACCGTGAGGGAGGCCCCCCGCCACGGCTCCTGCGCCAGTTCAGCCCCCTTCGACACCGAAGGTGTCCCCACCGGAGACAAGGCTCTCTTCCGGAAAGGTGTTTTCAACGGCTTCATCTACGACCTGGCCAGCGGATTCCAGGCCGGGCTTCCCTCCACCGGAAACGCCGGCAAGAACCTGGGCGGCCATCCCATGCCGGTATGCACCAACCTTCTGGTGGACCCCGGGGCCGGCGGCACCCTGGAGGAAATGGCCGCCAGGATGGGAAGCGGTGTTCTGGTATCGAGCATCCTGAGCGCCGAAGGCAGCAACGCCGCCTGCGGGGATATGCTGCTGGACTGCGGAACCGCCTGGGCCGTCTCCGGGGGAGAAATCACGGGAAGGGTCTCCGGCTGTCTCATTTCAGGAAGCGCCTACGAGATTCTCGCGGGGGTGACCGATGTGGGAGGGTTTCCGGGAAGGACCGGAAGCGATCTGCTCCCGCCGGTAACCTCCGAAGGGGTCAGGATACGGTAGGCTCCTGTAGGCGGATCAGGCTTAGAATCCTGCCGAAGCCGGAACCGTAGAGCGGCAGGGAACATACGAAGGCCAGTGCCTCTCCCGCAGTGATCCAAAGCCTGCCCACGATCGCGGCGAACTCGGCGGCTCCCGGTTCCAAGCCCGGCGCAGCCATGCGGATGAGCCATACCAGCACCATCTCCCGGACGCCGAGCCCCCCTGGAGCCGGCAGCACCAGGTAGCCGATCCCCAGGGCGGTAGGGTAGAGAAACACCCCGGGAAAGGCGGGGATGTTCATGCCCAGGCTCAGGGTGAGCAGCCAGAATCCGGTTCCCAGGGCGACGAACACGATACAGTAGATCGGCACCGTGCGAAGGGTCTGCCCGAAGGTGGGCCGGTTGATGGCGATTCTCCTGCGGGTGATCCCGGCGAGAATTCGAAGCAGACGCGCCTGTACGGAAGGGTGAAGGGCCGCCAGTATCAGAAGCCCGGCTCCCACCGCCAGCCGGACGGCTCCGGCCTTCTCCATCCCCGCGGCCGCCGCGGCCCCGGGAACCAGAGGCATGGCGGTGATAAGGCTGCCGAACACGATGAAAACCGTTTCCAGAGCCAGGGCGTGGCCGGCCTGGGTTCTGGTGAGACCGGAGTCGCAGGAAAGGGCGTACTTGCCTATCGCGGCCCAGACCTTGCCCGGTACGTACTTGCCGATCTGGGCCAGGAAGTGTATGGCGTAGGCCTTCCAGACGGACAGCCGGAAGCCGGCGAGCCGGACCACCTGCCGCCACGCCCAGCCGCAGCTGAACAGGTGCAGTTCCAGGACTACCACCGAAAGCAGCAGGTACCCGGGATTCACGCGAACGAGGCCGCCAAGGCCTCCGGCCTCCCTGATTCCCCTGAGAAAGGACGACACCAGATAGTAGCCGGACACGGCGACGAAAAGGAACCCCGCGACCCCGGCCAAGCGGCTTCCCCGACCTCCGGACTTTTCCGCCATGCTCAGTCCAGAACGCTTACCCGACTGGTCGTCACCGGCGGCGGCCCCGGATCGCTTTTCGGCGTGGTGAAGCCCTTGAAGAAAGGAAGACATGCAAGCACCAGCATTTCCCGCAGCTTCTCCTCGGGGGTGAGGCTGGACGACATGATACCCTCCAGGTCGAGCATGAACTCCTGAAGCCTCTCTTCCCGGGCGAGCCCGGACTTGAAGCGCCAACCCGCCGGATTGACCAGGCGGTAGTAGATGCGGAGGGCCCGGGAGTCGGGCTCCACCTCCTCGCGGAACATGGCCCTGGCCTCGGGGGATGCCAGAAGTTTAAGGAGTTGACTGCCCAGCAGGCTCCCGGTGACGACGCCTCTGGAATACAGTTCCGACAGGGATTCCACCCTTTTCACCAGGTTTTTCCCCTGCCGTGCCCGGTTTCCGCCCCTCATCCGGCATCCTCCGACGGTTGCAGTTCGGCGGACGCGGCGTTTACCCGGGACACCAGCTCCCCCTTCCCCCTGAGGGGCGCGCAGTGAATCACCGTGCGTCCCGAGTCGCTCTTCACCGAACTTTCCACTAAACAGTTCCTACGGATCCAGTTTTCCAGCCCCCCGTGGGGAATATCCATGGATACGGTGTACCAGGCCAGTGTCTTCTTCCAGAACCCGGAAACCGCGTCCATAAGGTCCTCCAGCCCCTCCCCGGTAAGGGCGGACACCGACAGCCCCCCGGGAGGACGCCGAGGGGACAGGTCGGCCTTGTTCCAGACCAGAAGCCTCGGAATCCCTCCGGCGCCGATCCGGTCCAGGGTGGAGGTGACCACCGCCAGCCTCTCCTCACGGTCGGGGCAGCTTATGTCGGCCACCAGCAGAAGAAGGTCGGCTTCCCGCACCACATCCAGCGTTCCCTGAAAACTTGTCACCAGGGTTTCGGGGAGCCTGTCTATGAACCCCACCGTGTCCGACAGCAAAGCGGTTCCGGAACCGGGCAGGGACAGTCTTCTGGAGGTGGTGTCAAGGGTGGCGAACAGTTTGTCCTCCACCGGAACGGAGGCCTCGCAGAGGGCGTTGAGAAGCGAACTCTTACCTGCATTCGTGTAACCCACGAGGGAAACCTTGAACATTTCCGCCCGGGCGGAGCGCCGGAGACGGGCACCGGTTTCCAGCGCGGCCAGGCGGGTTTCCAGGGTACTGATCCTTGCCCTGGCCCGACGGCGGTCCACCTCCAGCTGGGTTTCCCCCGGACCCCGGGTTCCTATGCCCGCGCCGAGCCTGGAGAAGTGGTGCCACATGCCTGAAAGCCTGGGAAGGGTGTATCTGAGCTGAGCCAATTCGATCTGCAGCCTTGCCTGCACCGTCCTGGCGTTCAGGGCGAATATCGCGAGGATGAGTTCGGTTCGGTCTATGACTTTGCAGCGGGTTGCCCGTTCGAGCCGGGTGACCTGCCCCGGGGTCAGATTGTGGTTCAGGACGATGGTGGTAGCCTCGAGTTCCTCCGCCCTGCGGGTTATCTCTTCAACCTTGCCCCTGCCTACGAAGGAAACCGCATCGGGCCTGGCCAGATTCTGGTGGATGGTGTCCAGAACGGCGCCTCCGGCGGTGCCGATCAGACGGACCATTTCCTCATCCCCCCCGGCACCGGCGCTCCGTCCGAGCCCCACGGTCACCAGGATGACTCTTTCCGGCGGAGTGCTTCTCTCCAGGGTTGTCAATGAGAATCAGGCCTGCTGCTTCTTTTTCCGGCGGGCCCCGGTGACCCTCTTCTCGATCATCTGCCGGGCGCCCTGGAACTCGATGTTGTTCACCAGGGACAATTCCCCCGCAAGCACACCGATGGCTTCCGTGAAAACCCTCTTTTCGGATGGGTTCATCTTGCTGATGGAGGATCTGGCCAGCACATCGCGGACGGCGGAGGCGATCATGCTGGGATCGCCGGAGTGGACCCTCTCCCGGAGCACCTCTATGCGACGCCTCCAGTCCCTCGGGAGATCCTCCGCGGTATTACTCAGAACCGTCAGGGCCTCGTCCATGTCCTCGTTGGAGCAAACCCTTCTCAGCCCGGACTCCCGGATACTGTCGAAGGGGAGGAGTATGCCTGCCCTGCCGGCCACCAGCTTGATGACGATGCAGTCCACCATGTCGCCGGATATGTCCTTCCGGCAGATCTCAGTTACAACCCCGGCACCGTGAAGGGGATGAACAACTTTGTCGTGTACATCGAAATCCATAAGCGACGGACGCCTCCATTGCTATAGACTTGGTAGCGACAAGTATAACATGCAGATACGACTTTGTCAACCGTATCATGGAGCGCCTATCAGCACGTGAATGTCCGGCACCGGAACCCCCGGGGGAGGCCCCTGGACCCGACCTGGAAGGGCCTGGAACGTCGCCCTGATGATTCCCTCCAGTTCGCCGCAAACCGGGGAGTCGGGCCTGTAAAGGAAGGTAGTGGTCTCGAGAGCAGTGGGGATTCCCACTTCCTCGCTGAGCCGGTCGCCGTCCCGAATGTCGCTGATCTTCAGTATCCAGTTGCGCCCTTGAACAGTCACCTCCCTCCCATCGAGCTTGGAGGCCATCCAGGAGGCCGCCCCCATCCCCTCCAGGGTGTACTGGATACCGTGGTTGGCGATATCAATGAAAAGGGTGTCTCCCGGTCCGCCCGGTACGGCGAGGTTCCCCGGGTTGATCCCCGGGTGGTACAGGTCCGTTCCCAGAAGTATGGTGAGGTCGGTGGGTCTGATATCCATTGCGGTGTCCGCCGCAGAAAAGTCCCGGGCGACCGTGAAGTAATCGGACGTGGAAAGGGAAACTCCGGGTTCCTCCCTCCGAACCAGAATCAGGCTTGTCCTGCGGCGGGTGGTGCATCTTGCGGGATAGACGAAGGAAAACCCGCCGGCCGGGCCGGCCCGGAAGGAATGTTCGGCACCCTCGGTTCCGGTGCCGTTGCTGATCCATACGACCGCGGTGTCATGCAGGCCGTTCGAAGGGATCGTCTCGGCCGGAGGGACGGTGTCCGGCGAGGCCTCCACCTCCGCGCCCTCCTGGGGAACGGTCTCGAAGTTCGTCGCCGTGGGCTCGTTCCGGGGTTCCGGATCGCCTCTCCACGGGTTCACGATGAAAAGGACGGCCAGTATCGCCGCCGTCCCCAAGGCGATCCAGGGAAGATGCGTTCTTTTACCGCCCTTCCTCCCGCTCCTGATCGCAGGACGCGCCGCAGGAACGGACCGGACGCTCCTCCCTGCGGACACCGGGGGCGGGGAGGGGATAGAAGCGTTCCCGGCGGGCATCAGACCGGATACCGCCTGGGCCACTCCGGGCTGCCTGTTCATCGGATTCTGAGCGAGCATCGCCGAGAGGTGCCCGGTCTCCCGGTCGCTCAGCCGGCTCCAGATGTACACCAGGGTTTCCCTCTCGTCGCTGCCCGCCAGAAGCCTCAGGTAAAGGGTGCCCAGGGTGAACACGTCGCTCCTGGGATCAACGGGCCTGCGCCCCACCGCCTCCGGCGGCGCGAAGGGAATGGAGGGCACCCCGCGGCGGCCAGCCAACACCGTCACACCGCCGTCCGGGCCCCTGAGAAGGTTCTCCGGCCCCACATAGCCCATCACCAGGCCCGAAGCGTGCAGCGCCGCCATGATCTCCGCCGTCTTCGACACCACTTCGGCGGCCTCCTCCGAATTGAACGGCCTTTCCCGGAGGTCCTCCAGAAGGAACCTTGCCCGTCCGGTGTCAAAAACAAGGAGGCGGAGTTCTCCGGGAAGGTTCCTGGCCTCCACCGGCTGCGCAAGGTGCATGGAAGCCGGCCATGAATGGGTGTAGCCGGAACTCAGGGGAGTGATCTCCACCACCAGGCGCCTTGTACCCCGGACGGCCCTGGCCAGGAAGTAGCCCTTCTCCCTGAGAAGGAGCGACTCCACCAGGATGCCGCAACCCCTGAGGGTTTCAGAATGCATGGCCATCGAGGGAGTAGTTGGGTGCTTCCCTGGTGATCATCACGTCGTGGACGTGGCTTTCCCGAAGCCCGGCGCTGGTGATCCGAACGAACCTCGCCTTCTCACGCAACTCGGATATCTCGGCCGCACCCACGTAACCCATTCCGGCCCTGAGACCCCCCATCAGCTGGTGCATGAAGTCACACAGGGGGCCCTTGAACGGAACCATACCCTCTATCCCCTCGGGCACCGGCTTCTTCTCGTCCTTATGGAAGTAACGGTCGGCACTGCCCATCTTCATGGCCCCAAGGGAACCCATTCCCCGGTAAATCTTGAAACGTCTGCCCTTGTAGGTGACCGCCTCTCCGGGGCTCTCCGTCACGCCCGCAAAAAGGCTTCCGATCATGACCGAGGAAGCCCCCACCGCCAGGGCCTTCACAATGTCTCCGGAATACTTCACCCCGCCGTCGGCTATCACCGTGGCGCCCCTCTCCATGGCCGCCTCGGAGCACTGGTACACCGCGGTGATCTGGGGGCAGCCGACCCCGGCCACCACCCTGGTGGTGCATATGGACCCGGGGCCCACCCCCACTTTCACCATATCGGCGCCGGCGTCCAGCAAGGCCAGAGTGGCCTCCCGGGTGAC
The DNA here is from genome assembly GCA_029571005.1 of Candidatus Fermentibacterota bacterium. Taxonomy (GTDB): domain Bacteria; phylum Fermentibacterota; class Fermentibacteria; order Fermentibacterales; family JCC-6; genus UBA6080. The sequence continues at coordinate 6,907 of JAKPTG010000084.1, read as the reverse complement.
CACGTTTCCGGAACACAGCGGCAGATCCGGATACGCCGCCCGTATCCTTTCGGTGGTCTCTATGACCCCGGCGTTGTGGCCGTGGGCGGTGTCCACGAAGAGACAGTCCACCCCCGCCTCCACCAGTGCTGCGGCCCTGTCCAGCGCCGAATCGCCTACGCTCACCGCCGCCGCCACCCTCAGGCTCCCCCGGGAGTCCTTGTTTGCATCCGGATGCCTCTGGGCCTTGATTATGTCCTTCACCGTGATCAGCGCCACCACCCGGCCCTCGCCGTCCACCAGGGGAAGCTTCTCGAGCCGGTGTTTCCTGAGGAGCGCAAGGGCCTTCTCGATATCGGTCTTCTCCGGAGCCGTCACCAGCTCGGACAAGGGGGTCATCAACCGCCTGACCTGCTTGGAACCGTCTTCTTCGAACTGGTAGTCTCGATGGGTGAGCATCCCCGCCAGCCGCCCGCCGGAAAGTACGGGAAAACCCGACACCCCGGTTTTCTCCGCCAGAGTCACCGCATCCGCCACGGTGGAGTCAATGTCAAGGGTGATGGGGTCAACGATCATTCCGCTTTCGGCCCGCTTGACCTGCCTGACCTTCATGGCCTGTTCCTCTGCGGACATGTTCTTGTGGATGACCCCCATGCCCCCAAGCTGAGCGATGGCGATGGCCATGGCGCTCTCGGTGACGGTATCCATGGCGGCGCTGAGAACGGGGATGTTCAGGGTGATTTCCCGGCAGATACGGGTTTTCAGGACGGTCTGGGAGGGAAGCACCGAGGAGGCCCCGGGAAGGATGAGGACATCATCAAAAGTCAGAGCTGTTTCCGATAGCATCGGGTTCATTTTCGGTTCCCCAGGGCTCGGCTACTCCGCCCAGTACATTATCCTGCTGCAAGTGGGGCAGGTGTTTATCCTATCGTTCCTTTCGGGGTCGGAGCACATGGCGGTGGGCAACCGGGTCAGACAGCCGGTACACCGGTATGCGACCGCCGGCACTACTGCGTTGCCGTAGTGCCTGGTGAGCTGGTTGTAGAGCCCCAGCCATCTTTTGTTGATGTTTTTGATGTACTCCGCACGCATAGCAATCAGTTCTTCCCGGGCCTTTTCCGGGCTGAGACCCATCATCTTTTCCCTGTCTTGGACTTCCTTTCTCTCCAGGTCGGCGATCATTACATCCAGGTCGTGAAGACCGATGAGTCTTTCGAGATCAAGGTTCATCAACACCTCCATGGACGGGTTCCAGGCCCAGAACACCCAGCAGGGAATCGGGGCTCTCCGCATTGAGAACCGCCTCCGGCGACTTTCTGATCCGGGACGCCACATGGCTGATGAAGGCGAGGTGCTCATGGGGACCGTCCGGCCTCACCGGTGAAATGAACATGATCATCACCTTTACCGGTTCTTCCGGCCACGGCACTCCGGCGGAGCTTCTCCCCACCACCACCGTCAGGTCGTCCACCAGGATGCTTCTGCAATGGGGGATCGCGATCCCGGGCGTCATGGTGGTGGGACCGGCCTGTTCCCTCATCTCCAGGGCTCCGTGGATGAGTCTCAGTGAATTTTTGTTCAACGGGACGACGTTGAGGAGTTCCTCGAGGGCCTCCCCCCTCGAAGCTGCCTCAAGATCAAAGCGACAGTATGCGTGATACTTCAAAGGCGAACCTTCCATTTTCTCTCCCGAATCTAATAGAATTACCCATGCCGGTGTTCATGTCATCGTGTCTTTGCGCACAGCAATCACTGAAAGAAGATATGAAAGAAATCCCGTCTTCTGCAACTCCTTTCCGATGGTTCGAGGGATCGGCCTGGTCCCTGACTTCCGGGGGTGACGACGAGCCTCTGTTTTCCACGGAATGGCAATCGCTTGCTGAAGAATGCGGTTCCGATCCGGTGGAGTTCGTCAGGCTCTTCCGCGGTGTCGTCCCGGGCCGATGGCCCTGTTCCGTGGGCGGCAGGCTCCTGGAGGTCGGCAGCACCCTTCTGAAAGACGGGAAGACCCTTGTTCTCCTCCACCCCATGGACGCCTCCCGGGCGACGGCCCTTCTGGACGCCCTCAGGGGCAGCCGGAAGACCCTCCTGTGCACCCCCGCCGGGCGGCTCGTGTCCATGTCGAGCCACGCTCCGGAAGAAATGGACAGAACGGCCGAAACCGTGCAGTCCCTGTTCGATCCGGGTTCGAGGCCGGCGGTGCAGGCGGCGTTGAAAAACTGCTCCGCCACGGGAAGGATGGACGAGTTTCTGGCGAGTTCCGGCTCGATCCGGGACGGCAGGGGAAACTGGGTGGTTTCCATGGAGGCCGTACCCGCGCCCGGAAAGCTGATTCTCTGTGACCTCTCCGTACCGTCCCTGGCGCTGGTTGACACCGGCGCAGCCTCCGACGAGCTGCTCCGCGCCATCGTAGAGGAGAACCCGGCCCCGACCGTAATGCTGGACAAAAGCGGGCTGATCACCAAGCTGAACGCCGCCGCCGTGGAACAGGCCCGGGAGGCCTACGGCGACATCCGGCTCGAAGGTACCTACTTCTGGAAATGGGTGGCGGAGGAGTACCGTGAGAAGGCCAAAGCCAACCATGACAAGCGTGCAATGGGCTATTTCATCCCCGCCAGCTATCCCCTGGTACTGAAGCCGGATCTCAAGGATGATTCTCCGCTCATGGACATATCCGTCTTCCCCCTGGCGAAGAGCGGCGATTCGATTGTATTCATGCAGAGAAGGCTGCCCCCCAGGGAGCGGTGCGGGATTCCGAAGACCGCGGTTGATGCGATGCGGCGGTCTCCGGAAAGCCCGGAGGCACTGCTCCGCTTCCTGATGAACACCACCGAAGCCGACGGGGCGGCCCTGGTCACCCCCGGCGGAACCGTGACCGTCGGCTCCGCCGAAACACTGACCAAAGAAATGCCTCAGGATGTCGAGGCCAGGGTATGGGCCGAATCCGGCGGGACCTGGAGCCTGTATCAACCGATGGCGAAAGGGGGCGTTCGAGGCACCCTTGTCCTGGGCGGGTTGAAGACCGGCGCCCTGCTTTCCTGCGGTGAAGCGGCCCTGCAACTGGCTTCCCTCCACCCCGTTTTCACCGGCGTCGGCGGCAGGGTTTCCAGGGTCGGAACGGTCCTGGAACATATCGGCAGAATCACCGGGCTCGCCGCAGCCGGAAGCGAGGGCATGGAGAAAGCCCTCCGGGAACTGGCCTCCGCATGCAACGCCGACAAGGGGATAAAAGCGGAAATCAGCTCCGACGGCACCATGCTGCTTCCGGTGGTTTCGGTGGGAATACAGGGCGACCTGCCAGGGCTTCCCATGAACTCCGGCAGCATAATGGCGTGGGCGTCGGTGCACGGAAGAAGCATCTTCCTGGCGGATCCGATGCTGGATGCAAGGATGTCGGCGGTTTTCCCGGACTCCGGGGGAGAGATAGCGGCCCCGGTCACCAGGGAGGGGATGGTCACCGGAGTGGTGCTTCTGGCGACATCTTCACAGAAGGGGTTCCAGAGGGACGCCCTCGGGTTGCTGGAGACCGCCGCCGGAATTTTTTCGGCCCTGGAGCAGGCACAGGCCTCCGGTTCCCGGGAATCCTGCCGAAGCCCGATTCAGGGCGAGCTGCCGGAATCGGCCGTATCGGAGCTGGACCACCGGCTCAGCGCCTCCTCGGCGGCCCTGCTCCACGCCGCCAGGCGCCTTTCAGCGGCCCCCGCCGGGAGCGGGGCGACGGAAGAACTCCTGAATATCATCATGGAGTCCGCCGGGCATGTCGCCGATTCATCCTCCCTGCTTTCGGAATGGCTCAGGGCCGCCGCCCTGGGGGGGAAGCCCGACATGCAGTGGCTCGATCCGGCGGCCTCGGCCCGGGAGGTGGTCGAAAGGATGAGGGAAACCCCTTCGTCCTCCGCCGCGGCACTGCACCTGACGGAGGATGACCGGGGCTTCATGGCCTGCTTCGACCCGTCGTGGTTCAAGATAGCCCTTGGCGGCCTGGTGAGAACCGCCATGGAAATATCCGAAGAAGGCGGCACCGTCAGGGTTTCCCTGGCAGCGGGCGGCGAACACTGGTCCGTACAGGTGGAAAGCGGCGGCGGGGGCATCCCGGCGGAGGCGATCCCGGGCCTGTTCAAGGGATGGGATGGTGAAACCCAGGGCCGCCTGCTTACGGCCACCGCCCTGAACCTTCCCCTGGCAAAGACCCTGACCGAAGCCATGGGCGGAACCATCACGGTCTTCTCGTCCCCGGACATGGGAACCCGCTTCACCTTGAGATTCAAGTCCGGGCTGCTCCAGGGGAAACCGAACTGGAACTGACGAAAAAGGACCTCCTGTACCCTCTGCCGGAGGGGCTGATAGCCCAGCACCCGACGCCGGTCAGGGGCGCTTCCAGGCTGATGGTTCTCGACCGGAGCGGGGGCGGCGTTCAGGACCGTCTTTTCAGCGATCTTCCGGAGTTCCTGCGCCCCGGAGACATCCTGGTTCTCAACGACGCCAGGGTGTTCCCGGCAAGAATCCGCTGCGTGCGGTCCGACACCGGCGGGAAAGCCGAGATTTTCCTTCTCCGGAAGATTGCGGGACGGGTGTGGAAGGTCCTCCTCAGGCCCGGCCGATACTGTCGGCGGGGAATCGTCCTGTCGGCTCCCGGCGGCCTCGCCGCCACGGTGACGGAAGAGCTGGGGAACGGAAGGGCTCTGGTGAGCTTCACTCCGGAGGAGGATCTGGACCGGACCCTGCGAACCGTCGGCAGCGTGCCCCTTCCGCCCTACATCAGAAGACCCGCCGACTCCCTGGACGAGGAAAGGTACCAGACGGTGTACGCCGACGTCGAGGGAGCGGTGGCCGCCCCGACCGCCGGGCTGCACTTCACCCGGGAAATGCTTCGGCGGCTCGGCGAATCCGGGATAGAAAACCGCACCGTAACCCTGAAGGTGGGGCCCGGAACCTTCGAGCCCCTCCGCCGGGAGGTTCTTAAGGACAACAGTCTCGACTGCGAGGAGTATCACGTTCCGGAAGAGACCCTCGAGTCCCTCAGGGCGGTCAGGAGATCGGGCGGCCGGATAGTCTCCGTGGGAACCACCGCCGCCCGGGTCCTCGAAACGGTGGACATGAACATGAAGGGCCCGCTGTCCGGAGAGACATCTCTCTTCATATTCCCACCCTACCGGTTCGGGAACGTGGACGCCCTGCTGACGAACTTCCACCTTCCCGGAAGCTCGCTCATCGCCCTGGTGGCGGCCTTCGCCGGCCTGGAACCGGTGATGAGCGCCTACCGCCGGGCGGTGAAGCTGGGGTACAGGTTCTACAGCTACGGCGATGCCATGCTCATAGTCTGAAAGGATAATGGTATAAAAAGCGGAAGAAAAAGGCCCAGACCCGGAAGGGTGATAGCCCTGGCGGGGCTCGAAACCCTCCTGGTTGTTTCCTGGACCGCTCTGGGAGCGTCTCTGGTTGCATTGCTCTGGTCGAAATGGTACCTGACGCTGCCCGTTTCCTACCTGTTCGCCCTGAGCATTGTGGTGGAGATGGAGAGCAGCCCCGGCCGAAGCCCGGCCACGGCCCTGGGCATAACCATATACGGTGAAAGAACCTACTGGACGAAGCTCCTGAGAATCGGGCTGACACCGCCGATGCTCCTGCTGGGGATGATCGGCTACATCAGGTGCTTCCGGGGAAAGCTCTCCCTGCCCGAAGCCATCACCGGGAGCGACTTCCGTGAGCTGGACCTTCAGCTCGACCCAAGGCCCCAGACCATCATTTTTGCAGGCAGAGCCGCAGCGAAGAAATGGCTGACCGCCTACACCGTCAGCACCCTGCTGGTGGCCGGAACGGTGTTCGTCCTTTCCATGCCGGCGATCCGTGATGAGCCCCTTTTCGGAGCCGACCCCCAATGGGCGGGGATGAGCAAATCCGACCAGAAACTCCTGGCGGCCTACCTGGAGCTTTCCGCCCTCCACCCGGACGCACTGGAGTACCACGTGCGGCTGGCGAGCCTTTACCACAGGAACGGCATGGAATCGGACCTCCGGTATCAACTGGAGGAGATCCGCCGACTGAACCCCGAACACGCCATGCTGATTCTGGCGGACGCCTCCGAGGTCGCCCCCGGGAAACTGATATCCTCCCGGGCCGACTCCTTGTCCGGAGGGCCAAGCATTCCCGAGGCCCCCCCCGACTCCTCCGGCTCACAGGGGGATTCCGCCGGAGTCGCGGAAGCCGAGACCCTTCCCGAGCGGTTCATCGAAGGGGACGCATCAGCCGCGGAAGGCGATGAAGGCCCCGACACGCCGGAGACGGTAGAGCCCCCGGATTCCGTGGAAACCCCGGACTCCGCGGAGACCGTTTCCGGTCGGGAACAGGAAGGGGAACCCGAACATGCCGAACCCGCTCCTGAGCCTGACGGCCTGTAGCGGAAGGGCCAGGGCCGGAGTTCTTCATCTGCCCCACGGGCGGGTGGAGACCCCCGCCTTCATGCCGGTGGGAACCCAGGCGACGGTGAAAACGGCCCGGAACAGCGACCTGGAGGAGATGGGCTACGGCCTGATCCTGTGCAACACCTACCACCTCTACCTCAGGCCCGGCAGGGACGTCATCGCTAAAGCCGGCGGGCTTCACCGCTTCATGGGGTGGAACCGCTGCATCCTGACCGATTCGGGAGGCTTCCAGCTCTTCAGCCTCTCCTCCCTGCGGAAGGTGTCCGAGGAGGGTTACCGCTTCCAGTCCCACATAGACGGATCCAGCCACATCCTCACCCCTGAAGGGGTGATCGATCTGCAAAGAGCCCTGGGCAGCGATATCATGATGGTGCTCGACGAGTGCCTGGAGCAGCCCAGCGGCAGGGAGCGAACCAAGGAGTCCATGAGGCTCACCCTCCGATGGGCGGAGAGGGCGGCCGCCCTTCGCACCTCCGGCGGGGGTGCTCTTTTCGGGATCGTGCAGG